>JAKSOY010000241.1 GCA_024405255.1 Kiritimatiellia bacterium | reverse complement strand
CGTCGAGTCCGATGTTCATCTCCTTCGCGAGGTTCCTGAGCCCTTCGCTCTTCGGTCCCCAGTTGATCTGCGGGAAGACGAAGTACTCTTCAATCCCGAACTTCTTCAGCGCCGCAAGCGCCTCCGCGGGATCATTCCGGCTCGAGATGGAATTCACGATGCCGCGGCGATCCAGTTCCTTGATGACGTCCACGGCCTTGGCATTCAAGGTCAGACCTTCTTCGCCATCTTCGGAAAGAGTTCCCTGCCAGAGTGTCCCGTCAAGGTCCCAAGCGACGCATTTGACAGCCGTACTGCTCGTGTCCTCACGAGCAGAATCAGTCAGCTCATTGCATTCAAAGCGAATCCGCCCGGTGCCTTCGCCGTCTTGAGCGAAAATCCGAAACAGCGTTCCGTCCCCGGTCGGCGGCAACTGGAGCTCGACCTCCTTCCGCACGCCCGCCTTCAACTCCACCACCGTAGACACGACGTCCTCTCCACGTGACGTCACAACGGCGAACACCAGTCTCTCATCACGCTCTGCCATCGCAACGCAGCGCCAGACTTTCGGACACCCAACCACCGCCCCCCTCAGCGCCCACCGCCACCGCCAGCTGCGCCACCACTTCGGAAACACCTTGCGAAGCCACGCTGTCCGCGTCATCAGTCGCTCCACTGCCACGGCCCGGCTCCGGTCAATCATCTTCCCGTGGAAATACGCCTCCATCTTGCCCCACGGCAGGAACTTAACCTCAACTCCGTTATTCAAGATCGCCTCATCAAGTCCTCCCTCGAAGCGCCGACAGCGTCCACCGCGCCCCTTCACAAACTTCGGACACGTGCGATAGCACGCCGGCTCACCGCATTCCGTGCAATGCTCCTCCCAGAAGCTCGCAGCAACCTGTTCCTTCATATTCATCCGCGACTTCCCAGCACCGCGTTCAACCAAGCCTTTGCCCGATTCTCTGGCAACAATTCCTTCGCCGCGACCTTCGCACCGCTTCTCAACCTCTCCAAAAACTCCGGCTCGTCCTTGCATCGCTTCAGCACCCTCGCCAACGCCTGCGCATCGCCCTTCGGCACCACACATCCACATCCATACCAGTCGCAAACAGCCGCAACACCCATGCCATCACTTACAATAACTGGCGTACCCTCAAGAAGCGCGTCATTAATCCGCATACCCCAAGGCTCGCAGTAACCACAACCGACCACCACATCCGCGCGGCAGATTTCCTCAACCAGCTCCTCCTCGGGCATCTTCCCGCCAGTCTTCACAAGCTCCACACCCGCGATCCTCGCGGCCTCTTCCGCAATTTTCACGCCACGATACGCCGCCTCGCCCCCCAAGTGTAATGCACGAAGAGAAGGTTGAGGTCGAAGGTTGAGGTTGACGATGGAAGACGACTTTTTCTCCTTACCAACCACTAATCTCGGACTCGAGTAGCCGAACGGCACAATCTTTTCCCTCTTCCATCCCAACCGAATCAACCGATCGATTCCCATCTCGCCGCTTGAGCTGATGAAAAGGTCACCCGACTTCACAGCTTTTTTCAACTTGAACGGCAAAATCCAATAATAGTAAAGGCGCTTAAGCACCGCACGAAATCCTAAGCACATCTCACAGGGGGCCTCGGCGTTCACGACAACACGCGCCCCGCCGCGCTTGGCCTCGACAATCAGCTGACGCCAGACGGGTGAGTTCTGGTAGACGCAAAAGACCTGCACGGAGCCCGGCCCGCCCTGCTCCCGCAAGACGGCACGTCCCTTCTCCAGATCATCGCCGATATGACAAAAACGGTCAGACCCATTTTGACAATCAATCGGCTCCAGACGCTCTGCCGGCAGCTTCTTCAGACCCCACTCGCAAACAGTCACCTTCCAGCCGTCCGCTTCGGCCAAATGCGTTGCCGTCCTGTAGAGCGCAACCGTGCTCCGACAGGCGCTGTGCACCCAGATGACGAGACTCTTCAACGCCATATACAGTCCACCGCCTTCCCAATAACACGTCCCAACTTGAAAACGGCCTTTCGTCCCCACGACATGTTCACGACAAACTGTCTCGCGTCACCGATGATATCGCTCTTCTCGATCCCTTCGGCCCGAGGATCGCCATAACGAGAGATCGTTAAGACACCTTCAACCATACGCCATCTGAGTCCCGCCCGCTCCCAGCGCCGCCAATCGTCCGCCGTCGATCGAATCGGGCTGTTCACCGACAGCATCAGTCGCGCCCCACTTTGGTTAATGAGGTACCCGGCCGCCGTCTCGGCAAATGCAAGGACTGACGGCGCCTCGACACGCAAATCTGTCGCCAACGCCTCTATGCGCCCCTCAAAATCCTCGCTAAGACTAACGTCATCCTCCAGAACACACGCGACATCAATTCCCTGTTCGACAATCATCCGGTAGACATTCTGATGGCTCAGCGCGCAGCCGATTTCGCCCGGCTTCACCCCATACCCTTTCGAGCACCAGAACAGGAAGCGATTCACCGGAGGATTCCTCACCGCCGCGCCATCCACGGCCTCGACCCGTTCAAAGGCCGACAGCTGTCGCGTCATATGCTCAAGCCGATCCTTCCGCTTTGCCAAATTAATGACGAAGATCCTCATGACATCCGCTTCCTTGAACGCCACCTCTGGAGCCCCCACCACCCAAGCGCCGCCGTCACAAAACGAGCCATCCACCAAAGTCGCATGCCGAACATTCCAATCGCCTTGTCACTTTCCGACCAGAGGCCCCAAAGATGTCGCGCAATGAATTTTCGCCCGTCGAAAAGAGTCGACCGATAGGAGGGACTGATTGCGCAATTGTCAACACAAACCTTGTTCAGCGACCAGTAGATCATCCCGGCAGTTCCCCAGAGAGCTGCCTTTTTATAAGTCACCGAAGCAACCCGATACCGGTGAATCGCCGTTCGCACAGATGCCGCGTCCCGTGCTTCGTCTGCCCTGTTAACCGCGCTGCCCTCCTGATAGTGATACTGATAGAGCTTCCGCGGCAGATATTCGATCTCTTTCGCCTTCGCCACGACTTTCGGCAGCACAAGATAATCTTCAAGCGCCGTGACTTCTTCGTCAAAAGATTCGCCCTCCCACAGTTCACGACGCAGCACCCAACGCCACAAATGGCTCTTCAGCCGTTCGTCGCGATAGATTTCCCGAGCCAATTCCGAACCTTCAAAAGTCCTTCGGGAACCTCCGTAGACATAAGAAGTCCCCGTCTGCCAGCCGATTGCCTCTGCATCGAACAAGAGGCCGTCCAATCGCCCACCCGTCACCGCAGCACGATCCAACGTCCCCAAAATCGACTCCAGCCAATCCTCCGAAACCGCATCGTCACTATCGACCCAGGCAATGTAAGCACCATGCGCACGCCTAAGCCCCTCATTTCGCGCACGACCGACCGGACAAATGCCGGAAACGACGACAAGCTCAACGTCCTCATGTCCCTCAAGTTGCCCATGAAGGCCATCAGGAACAACACCCGTCAAACTCGGCACTATGACGCTCAGTTTCATACTCCGGGCCATTTCATCGTCTCAACCACTTGTAACCGTAATACGCGATCCATTCCTTGAACATGTAAGCGTTAAAAGCCAACATCACCGAATCCGGCACGAAGTCCTTGAACTCCAGCGGCCTGTCGAACATCATCGTTGATTCATGATCCGCCGCCGCGGGGATGACCTCCACCCCCGTCGCATACCGCTCATACATCAGCTTCGCCCGCCGCATATGCCACGCACTGGTGACGAGCAAGACCTTCGGTTTGCTCGAGGCGAAGTTCGAAGGCGCAGGCGAACAATGGAGTGATCTATCCACTGTTCGACTTGGACTAAGGACTTCGACTAAAGCGCGCGCCTCTTCCTCCGTATTCCTCGCCTTATTGTTTACGGCAATCGCCGTCCCTGGCACGCCGAGATCGACCATAAACCGCGCGTCCGCCTCGCAGGTCACGAACACCTTTTGCGCCTTGCCGGCCTTGTACAGCCGAGCCCCGTGCCACGCGCGGTCGGCAGCCTGCTCCAGTTCTGCATAGGGACACGCATTCGTGTTCTCCCCGACGCCTCCGCCCAGCACGACGATGGCGTCCGCCGACGGCATCGTCTCGGCAAGCTGCGGCGGGAACTCACGCTCGAGCGACAGGCCGATCCAACGACCGACGGCGCCCGTCGACCAGAACCACAGCCAGACAACCGAGAGGAGTCCGCACATGCAGGACAAGCGGCACCGCTTCAAACGCACGAGGACAATCGCGAGCAACGCCAGCAGCAAGCCGATGCCAAGCGGATTCAGAAATGCGCCGATGATCTTGTTAAGGTAGTACATAGGCTTCAGGTTTCAAGTTTCAGGTTTCAGGTTGAAGCCTCCGCTTGAGATAACTTAGGGTGAAAATCAGCGCGTCTCCGATGGGACCCGGAATCAGGCAAAGCCAGAGGAATGTCTTCCCGAAAACGGACTTGCCCTGTGAGCAAGAGCGGATGGCGGACAGTTTTTCTCGCAGGGTGCCCCCGTTCAGAAGCTTGTCCATATGCAAGGCGTTCTCGCGCATGATGTCCGCAATGCGGACCCACTCGGGACGTCCTGCAGCATCGAGGCGAAGCTGTTCCGACTCGTCAAGTGCCGTTCGATTGCAAATGCGAATGCCCTTTCGCGTATTGGCAAACGACCCTACGACACCCGACCCCAGCCGATAGCGGACAAGCGGCTCGTCCACGCGGCAGTGTCCGCCCAGCATGCGCGCACGGTTCGTCCACACGACATCATCCATAACACGCGGATAAGTGACGCGGGGGAACCGGTCAAAGGTCGCGCGATGGAACGCCATCACCGCGCCAAACGCCTGTCCGGGGACCGATGCCGCGCGAGAACCGACCTTGCGTCCGTTCAGCGCAATCAGCATGCAGGCCGAAGAGGCGGACGTGTCGCCTTCCGCGACCCGGGACATGATCCGCTCCACGCGCGTCGGCTCGGAGACGTCGTCTCCGTCGAACTTGAAGATCCACTCGCCTTTCGCAAGCGAGCAGACCTTCTCCCAGTTGCCGCAATTGCCGAGATTCACGGGATTGCGGTTGAGAACGACTTTGACGTCGGCGCACGCGCACTGGCGGACCGTCTCTTCGACCACGCGCCACGTCCCATCCGTAGACCCATCATCGGAAATGACAATCTCGAGCGGACGATAGGTCTGCGCGAACGCGCTTCGAATCGCGTCGCCAACGTACTTCTCCAAATTGAGACACTTAATCCCAATGGTGACGAGAGGAGAAGTCGCCTCTAAGCACACTTTGCAACCTCCCGTGCAACCTGCCAAATCTTCAACTCTTCAAACTTCTGAACCTTAGCCATCCTTTTCTCCCCACTTGAAACCTGAAACTTGAAACCTGAAACCTTCTCCCTCTACGCCTATGACTTCAACCTACGACTAATTTCCCTATCGACGATCCACCTGTACCACAACCCTTGCCAGAAGTTCCAGCGCCAACCCGCCTTTCCGTCAAGAAACCCACCCTTGAGGAAATAGCGAATGCAGAAATACATCACCGACCTCAAATACCGCGGCAGTTTGTAGTAGGATGCCTTTCGCGGATCCTGAAATGTTCCGGCAATCGCCTGTTCCGCCTCTCGCTTGGCATACCCGCGGTGCTTGTTCTTCCACCACTCGAGTCCGTTCAGATTATCATCATAGAACGCGCCGTCAAAATCAATCACCTTGCCATCCACCTGAATTCGCTCATCCATCAGCGACTCGGGATATCGCCCCTTCCCGCGCCTAAACAACCTCACCTGCCGAATCCCGTTCGTGGCATGCCGAATCTCCCCACCCATAAACTTCCGCTTCAGCTCCAATGTGAAACCCGCAACATCCTCATCAATCGAACATTCCGAACAATCGAACATTCGAACAATTCTCTCACATGTTTCTTCCGTCAAATACTCATCCGCATCCAACCGCAATATCCATTCCGCTCGCTTATCACTTATCACTTTACGCTTATCACTCGCGCAAAGCGCGTCAAGCGCCCAATTAAACTGCACCGCCTGATTCCCCGGCCACTTGTGATACGTCGACTCCAGCCTCAGTCCCAACTTCGCCGCGGTCTCCTTCGCAATCGCGACGCCCCCGTCATCCGGCTGCGACTCGACAAGGAATATCTGCCGCGGATTGAGCGGTGCAAGCTTCTCGACACACCGCTTGAGATGTATCTTCTCCTGCCCGATGAGGATGATAACGGCGATGTTGGTGATTGGTGATTGGTGATTAGTGGTTGGTAGTTGATGCAGAACCGTATTCAAAACCAATTCCGCCGCGATTTCAACACTAAACGTTTCTGAACGGGCGATAAACGCCGGCTTGGTCCGATTGACATCACCAACGTAATATGCTATTCTACTTGCCAGCTGGGACACTTGGTTCTGAAATGGCGCGGTTCCGCCGCGAGGTGTACGTTCAGAATCGGTGTCCTTGTTTATTTCCAAAGCCTCGAT
>JAKSOY010000240.1 GCA_024405255.1 Kiritimatiellia bacterium | reverse complement strand
CGTTCCTGGCCGTCGGCTCGGAGAGCGCGAAGAAGGCGAACGACCGCTACACCCCGTGTCCGTTGCAGATTCCGGCGAACCAGGTTTTCCGTCTCGGAGCTCATGCGTTCACCCATCTTCGCGAGGAAGATTGGAAGCTCGAGCACGATAAGCTGTGGAGTAACGTTTCGCCGGTCGTGGACTCGTACATGCTCAAGCATATGCCGACCAGCGAGGCGGTCGGTTCGGATGACTTCAAGCTGATTCTTCCGCTTCATCCGATGAGTGCCTATCTGCTCCGCCACATGTCCGAGAAGGTCGGGTCCAATGCGCGTAGTTTCTTCGACTACCTTTGCGCGACAAATGGACAGAGTGAGTTCCAGAAGTTTCTTGAAGAGGGTGGTCCGGCGGTTGCCAATCATCAGTATCTGATGGTCGACTATCTCTGGCGGTACTTTATGGAACGTGAGGATTTAGGTCGCGATGCGGTGGTGCGTGATATCGAGACGGACTTTAATGCAAAAAAGGCGGCGCTTCAGTTGGCGGACGGGAGTCCGGAAGAGCGTGTCTACAAGGCAGTTCTTCTTTATTCGCTCATGGAGAAGAAGTCCGGTCAGGGCGTCCAGGAGCTGCTTTCACCAACCGTGGAGAATATCGAGAAGTCGTTTTATGGCGACGGCACCGTCGTTAACGTCAAGGCGATTCTCAAGAGTTTGGAAGAGAAGAACTGCTTCTCAATTGTCTCGGACCGCGTGATGCCGCTAATTTCGGGCACAAAGGTCGATCCGTCGAAGCTCCGTGGCGAATTTACGTCGCTCGTCGCGAGCGACATCGGCGTCGACATCAAGAAGCGCGTTGACGGGTATGGCGATACGGCGCGATACGAGGTGCGGGCCTATCATGGACCGGACTTCAAGCCGTCGGACGTGAAGAATCGTACGGACTTCGGAGAAGGCACGCCCAAAGGCGGCAACAAGATTCTCATCAACTGCTTGCTCGCTTGCAATCACGAGGGGACGATTTCCATTCCCGAAAAAGCGCGGCAGATGGCCAAGCAGTTCTCTGGGATGCGCATCATCTTCCTCTACCTCAACAACATTTCCTTCTGCGACGAAAACGAGTCGCTGTGGGAGGACTACATCTTGTTGCGTGCGCAGGCGGATGCGGCCACCGACCAGGGAATGCGCGGGGCATATGAGGGGCGGGCGAAGAAGATCCTCGACAAGTGGAAAGACCGCGTGCGCTCTGGGTCGACAGACATTACGATTGTGATACCGGCTGAGAAAGCTTCCGACGAGCCGATGATCGAGCAGGGTATCACATGGCTGTCGCTCAAGGGCAAGCTTAACGAGCAGAAGCTCCGCTGGTTCTATTCCAGCCCGGACAAATTTACGTTCGACAATCCGCAGCTATACAAGCCGATGGCGCTCAAGGCATGGGCGCAGACGGGCCTCACGGGACAGTCGCCGATCAATGGCGGCCCATACAAGGCGTACATTCAGCGTCTGGCGACGCAGGGCGTGACGTTTGCCGACGACTGGTTCGAGAGCAATCCCGACCATCCTTTCGCCAAGCTGCGTGACTTCTGGGAGAAGAAGCGCCAGAACACGATCGGGCAGAACGGCGTGTGTTCGGTCCGGCGTCAGTACAAAGAACTGCTCCGAGCTCCGTATGGTTTTGAGAAGAACGCCTTCACCGCGTTTGCAATCGGCTTCGCGATGCGGAATTGGCTGAAGAAGAACCTGCAGTGGACGGATGATCGTATCTCGCAGCCGCTAGACGTCGAGGCGCTGTCGGAAATCATTGAAGCGGTCGTGATGGACGACGGCGAGGATAAGATCAAAGACGAGAAGAAGATCTGCCGTCTCTCCGAGGAGGAGAAGGCGTTCACCAAGCAGATTTCGGAAATCTTCTCGCTTGCGGTCGACAAGAGCGCTACGCCCGAAAGCGTGCTGGCAAAGGTCGGCGAGCGAATTCGCATTCTCACGGGTAACATTCCGCTCTGGGTGCTGCCGTCGTACATCCGCGAGCAGAAAACGGAGACGGCCACGGAAAACATCTGCAAGGTCATCGAGTCGCTTTGCGAGGTCATCCCGATGTCGTCGAAGTCAAAGGACGGGTCGAAGACGGAAAAGGTCAAGGCCATTGGCGACATCCTGCTCAAGAATGAGGGACTGAGCGCTGCGATTCAGAAGTATATCACGCCGGAAGTGTTCACGAACGCCTTTGACAAGTACATCAGCGTCAAGGCGCCGGCGCTGCCCAAGGCGGCGGCAGATGCGGGAGACTTGGGCGGCGAATACCGCAAGACGATTGTCGCTCGCTTCTCGATGGACGCAAGCTGGCTCTGGAACGAGGTGGATGTCTCAGGCGTTCTCACGGACGTGGAGAACCAGTACAAGTTCATCTTGGCGATGCAGGAGATGTTCTCCGTCAGCAGCTGGATGAATTTCGAGACGGCGCAGGAGAAGCTCCGCAAGGCGATGATCGAATACAACAAGGTTTCGCTGGACGTTCTCGCGGCGACCTATCCGTTCGTCTCAGAACTCAAGGAGCAGGTCAAGGACAGCAAGATCCAGGGCGAAACGCTCGAAAAGCTTTGCCTCTTCGTGACGACGCAGAAGGATGTGGTTCAGGCGTTGTTTCGCGATCCAATGTTGAAGCTGCCAATTGAGATCATGTCGAAGAATCTCGGCGACGAGGTCGCGGACATTTCGGACGAGGAGTGGAAGCAAATCCTCGATGCCAGGCAGGGCGGAGCCGAACTCGGGGAGGTGGACTTCCGCGATGCCATATTCACGCAGATCAAGGCGTTTCGCGAGAAGTCCGAGGGGCGGAAGCTGATGCAGTTGTGGAAGGAGATGACTGGGTCGGATGATCCGGATCTCTGGAGCGCCGCACACCTGTTCCCCGCTGATGTCCTTTTCGCCAATCCGGCGGATGCCAGACTGATCCTGGGGACGATTCGCGGACTTGCCGAGGCCTCGGTCGACAAAATCAAGAGCGCGTGCAAGGCTCTCAAGAAGGCGAAGCTGAACAACGAAACCATGCAGAAGGCCGTGTTCCTGGAGCGCAACCTTCCCAAGCGCTACGCGAAGCTCAACGTCAAGGCCGAAGACCTGGCTGCGAACTTCGCCGCCAAGCTTGGCGCAACGCCAAACGCCTGGTGGAACAACCCTGCGCGAGAAGACGCGGTGCAGGATTTTGTCAAGAGCAACTATGATTCGTCGTTCCGCCCGGAGATCGAGTCAAAGATCAAGAAGATGTCGGCGGACGAGGCGAAGTCCGAGCTCTTGAAACTGATTGCTTCCATTCCGGATGCGGGCATTGCGCTCATGAGCTGAGGAGTTCACCTATGACCGTAAACGAATTTTGCACGCGGATTCAGAATAGCGACAGCAAATTCAAGTCGCGTGTCCTGGTCATACCGGCATACGCAGACTACAGCGCGATTTGCATGAACTACGGCGAGCGCTTCGAGGTCGTCCCGGTGAGCCCGTTCGTCCATGCGGACGGTTTCATTCCGATGGCGGAGCGCGTGTTCGAGAATCTTGAGGACAAGCGCAAGGAACTCAAGGCCGGTGACAAACATATGATTGTCGTAGGTCTTGACGGCTACCTCTCGCTTCTTGAAAAAAGCGAGGTCCGCCGGGCCTTCAACCTCATTGCCGGGTATCTCAATGGAGCCGGGCTCGAGACGGTCATTTTCGTTTTCCGTCAGAAGTGGGCGGAAATGGATGAGGTGTTTACCCACCCGAGCATCTTTGCCAATGCGATCTATTGCCCCATCGGTGCTGAGACGGCGGTCCCCGTGTCGGGGAAGCGATACGTCCTCGTCAACAAGGATTTCTCTTCGCGGATAAGCGGCTGTCATTCGGATTTGCGTACCTACCTCAAGACGCTTGAGAAATGGGCTGCGCAGCCAGACGAAGACATTTGCATCGCCGTTGGTTTCAATGGGACGCATAGCTTCCCTGGTGTCTCAAGAGACGTGCGCCAGTATTTCGCCTTGAAAGACCTGTTCTCAGATTATTGCGGCTTCAAGGCGGATCTGACTGACGATGCCTTCAAGTGGATCGTCAAGAACACGACTGGAACTGAGATCGAGCAGGAACTTCGCGCACACTTCTTTCCAGCCGGACCGCACCAGATTCGTGAAATCGCTCTGATGCGTCACGAGCAGATTTTTGGGATTGGTGAGCGCGAGGTCTTTCAGCAGGTCTTACGGTCAATTGCTCCAAGTAAAAGCTTCCTCGCTGACGTGCTGGCGCGCATCGCAAAGCATCCGGATCAGTTCCTGAATTTCTATCTCAATGTCGTCGATGAGGTTCTCAATGCCGACAATGCGGCCGAGTGGGCGGAAGAGCGCAATGCCGCGATTAGGCGGCTCGGCATCGGATCTATGGAAGTCAAGTCGGCGGTCGCAGCATTGATCAATCGGACAAAGAACTTGTCCGCGGCCAAGATGGTCCCGTGGCTGCAACTCGGTCTTGAAGCCGAAGAGGCGGAGTGGATCCGGAGAGCCGTCGTCGGCAAAGAAGAAGAGCGGGAACTGGCCTGCAAGCAAAGCAAGTTGCTGGCTGCCTACCGTTCGGAGATGGGACTCGAGAAGTATCCGGAACTTGCCGCGTACATGGCCGAGTACCGTGCTTTGAAGTGTGCAGATGCGATCCCGGATGAATTCGTCCAGAGGGCATTCGAGTCGGCTGTGCCGGACGAGATCGTTTCACGGACATCGCTCCTCTCGGAGTTCAAAACGGATCCGGAGACTGCCGTCCTTGTTATCGATGCACTGGGCGTCGAATATCTGCCGTTCCTGCTGGTCCGCTGCAAGGTGCATCGGTTTGATGCGAAGTCCGTTGACTGTGTCCGAGTCAATCTTCCGACTTCGACGGAGTACAATCACGTCGACAAGGAATGGGGGACTTCTGACCGCTATCGTAAGTTCAACGACTTCGACAGCCTATTGCATGAACCGTTCGAGGATCATGCGGAGGCCATTGCGGCGGAGCTGAAGATGATTGACGTTCAGGTGATGGGCGAGATCGAGAATCTGCTGAAGATCTATCGGCGCGTCGTGCTCACGGCTGATCATGGCGCGACCCGGCTTGCTGTCGTTGCCAGACGTGACGGCAAGTCCAGGGACGTCAAGGAGTTCGACGACAAGATCGACGTGTTGGATTGGCGCTATGCCAAACGCAAATGCACCGAGTACCTCGATTCCGAATTGGTTGCCGAAACGGTCGGCGACGGATTTGTGCTGATCAAGGGGTATAACCGGTTCTCGAAATCGGGCGGTCCCGGCTTTGAAATGCACGGAGGCGCGACAGTCGAGGAGCAGGTCGTTCCGTTCGTCGTCATCGAGCGGTCCGTTGCACTTGATAATGCCGCACAGGAAGAGCTTACGGTTGCACCGGCGGCGGGTACGGCTGAACAGATCAGTGAAAACAATGATTTTGACATTTAAGGAGTAGGCATGAATACTGACAAACTTCGCGAGGCATTTCCTCAGACAACGGTCTTTAAGGATCAGGGACTGATTTCGACCTTCAAGTCCGCGAACATTCCCGCGTTCTTGCGTGACTGGATTCTCAAGCGCAAGGCGGATGCGAATGGTCGCGTCGGCAATCCAGATGAGCTGCGCCAGTACATCAGCAAAATCATTCCGCAGAAGAGCCAGAAGCTCGAAATTGTCGACGCGGCGCAGCAGGGCGGGGCTACGCGGAAGTTCCTGGCGAACATTCGCGTGCAGCTCAACATCTCGTCAAACAAGCACACCTTCGAGATCCCGGATCTCGACATCCGTCACAGCGAGACGATTATCGAGGATTACGTCTGGGATCGCATCAAGGAGGACGTGACCAAAACTTCGGGCGGGTGGGGGCTGATCCAGCTCGGTTATCTGCCGCCGGACGAATCGCGCCCGAAGGGGCAGCGGAACGGTTATCTGAACCTTCTGGAGTATAAGAACTTCTGCCCGTACACCGTGAATCTCGATGCCTTCAGAAAGGCGAGAGAGCAGTTTACGGTCCAGGAGTGGATGGACGTGCTCCTCGGAGCAATCGACTACAATCCGGACGGCTACGCCGATTGGGTGCAGAAGCATACGATGCTGACGCGACTCTTGCCGTTCATCGAACCGCGCATCAACCTCGTTGAACTGGCTCCGAAGGGGACCGGCAAGTCGTACCTTTTCGGCCGTATCGGGAAATACGGGTGGCTGGTGAGCGGCGGAACGTTGAGCCGTGCCAAGATGTTCTACGACGTTTCCAAGCGGCAGTTCGGCCTTGTCGCGCAGAATGAGTTCGTAGCGCTCGACGAGATCCAGTCGATCCAGTTCCCCGATCCGAGCGAGATGCAGGGGGCGTTGAAGGCGTACATGGAAGCGGGCGAGGCGACGTTCGGCGACGTCAAGATCACCGGCACGGCAGGCGTCATTCTGCTGGGCAACATCCCGGCGGATGACATGAACGAGCAGACGGACATGTTCCGGACGCTTCCCGAGGTCTTCCACGAGTCGGCG
>JAKSOY010000024.1 GCA_024405255.1 Kiritimatiellia bacterium | reverse complement strand
TTCAATGCCAATCTAGATGTTTCTGCCATGGTGAAAAGAGTATATCAAATTTCCGCGTCAACCGCCATAGCGAAATTGGCACCCGTTTGATGACATTCAAGAGTCAATCAATTTTTACCCTTGTAAACGAAAGGCAGCCGGCCGAGGGGAGCGACGACGCCGTGGTCGTACCAGTCAAGGGGATCACGGCAGGGGATGGTGGAATCGACGAACTTGACGTTGAGCGTGAACGGACCTTTCGCGCAGCCAAGTTTCGCGCGCGGCACGACGAGCGTAAAACGCCTCCCGGCGACCGTCTCGCGTCCCCGCTCGTTCACGCGCACGCCATCCACGAGGATGCTCATCCAGTCGCCCGTCTTCGGACCCACGATCGGCTTCGCGGTCTCGACCACGAAGCGTACCGTTTCGGTCGTGTGGCTCACCTCGATCCACAAGGGTACGTTCCGCTGGGTGCGGTTCACATAGTTCGTTCCCGAGCCGGGTGCGTTGCGCGGGAAGCCCGCATCCGCAAAACAGCGGAAACGCCGCACCGTTCCCCGCGGCGTCACAGGCGTCGCCTCGGGCAGACGCTTGTAGCGCTTCACCGATTCGACGAGCTGCAGGAAGTAGGCGTCGCCATACCCGCCGCGCATCATCTCGATGTCGCGCGAAAATTCCCAATTGGCGCAATCGACGAAATTGATCGGACGCTCCCGCGTGCCCGGCCACCGCCCCGCGATCCATTCGTTCCATCCCGTCACAAGTACGATATCAGGATCCATCTTGATCGCGTGCGCCCACTGCTCGGCCGCGTTGTACCCCTTCTTCCACGCGCCCGGCGCCGGGTCGTTCGCGCCGTTGTGGAAGGCACGTCCGCGATTCGCCGTTTCGCCGTACATCGCCGAGTCGCCAAAATGGATCTGCGGATGCTGCGCCACCGACACGTTCATCACCGACCGGTTCACCTTCTCGCCCGGGAAGAGCCGCTGCGGCCGCGCGAAATCCATCCACGGCCAGCCGCCCTTCTTCTGGACTTCGTTCGGCCACTGCGACTTCACGATCGTGAAGAACGCGCGCGTCTCCGGCGAGCACTCCTCTTCCTTCGCCACGATCACCGGCTTGCCGTCGAGCTTGAACCACGCATCGGGCGCGAACTTCGGCTTGTAGATCTTGTTGTAGATCTGCTGGACCGTCCAACCGGAGCGCGTATTCGTGTAGAACATCACCTGCGGCGTCTTCCAGCCCGCGTCGTGATACTCCTGCAACACGCGCATCACGAGCTTCGCATTGTTTTCATACGTCACGGCGTTCGTCGTATCGAAGAACAGGAAGTCGATGTTTGCCTGCATGAGGAGCTTCATGTGGCGGCGCACCACCCACTCGTCGTTCGACCAGTAGTAGCCGTAGAGCGGCTCGCCCCAGTGATGGTAGAACCCCACCGGACCCCACATCGGATCGTTCGGCTTATACCCCGCCTTCGAATCGGCCTTGAGAATCTTCGAAATATCACGCGGCGCCTTGCCGCCATGCGCCCCCAGCCACAGGAAGTAGAAGATGCCGACCAGCCGCTCTTTCGCTGGCACCGACGGCGTCGGTACCGCTGCCGAAGCGACAAGCAAACCAAGGATGACCCACACCGTCACGAGCTTCTTCATCGTCTGTGTCCTTTCTGAAAACCACTTCGTTTCCTGCTAAAAGCCGCCTGCGGCCGATTGCCGCCCAACGGGGCGCCGGGGATCATTCCCCCTCCCGCTTTCATCGTGAGCACGTCCTTCTGACGCTGCTTGCCGCCCAGGCCGCGTTCGACGAAGATCTTGTGGCCCGTCGTCGGATCACGTCCCGTGTAGTACATCGCCGTGGCGGCGGTGAGCGGCGTGGGCGTGAAGATCTGCACCTGCTCGGGATTGAGCTTCAAATGTTTCAGTGCAAACGCCTTGAGTTCGCGCATGTCGCTCTCCGTGCAGCCCGGATGCGCGGCAATGAAGTAGTAGGTCAAAAACTGCGGTTTGCCGATGCGGCGCGAGACGTCGTCGAAACGGTCCTTGAACGCGAGCAGCGACTTGACCCCGGGCTTGCCCATCGCCGCGAGCACGTGGTCAACCACATGTTCCGGCGCCAGCTTGAGCTGGCCCGACACGTGGTACTTCGCGAGCGTCGCCACGTATTCGCACCCGTTGCGCGGATCGGCCGCGACGAGATCGGGACGAATCCCCGAGGCGACGAACACGTGCTTGACGCCCGGCAGCGCACGCAGCTTGCGCAAGAGTCCCAGCTGCGCGCCATGGTCGGGCTTGAGCGCCGGACAGCACGACGGGAACAGGCAGTCGCGGTCTACGCACGCACCCGCCGTCGCCTTGCGCGGACAGTCAAATCCATACATGTTCGCCGTCGGTCCGCCCACATCCGCCACCGTGCCGCGGAATTTCGGATGGTGCGTCATCCGTTCGACTTCGCGCACAATCGACGCCTCGCTACGGCTCACCACGCGCCGCCCCTGATGCACCGTGATCGCGCAGAACCGGCAATTGCCATAGCACCCGCGATGCGTCGTCACCGCAAAGCGAATCGTATCGAGCGCGCGAATCGCCCCCTGCGCGCGGATGGACGGCGGCGCATCCAGCATGAACGGGATGTCGTGTACGGCGTCGAGTTCGTCCCGTTCGAGCGGCGGACTCGGCGGATTGTGCACGAGCGTGCGCAAATCGACGGACTGCACAAGCGTCTTCGCCGTCACGGCGTCCTGATTCGCCGCAAAGAGGCGATGCGCCTTGAGGAAGGCGTCCTTCCCCTCGTCCGTCGGCGCCGAAACCTCGGCAAAGGACGGTAGCTCGACAAGGTCGGGCTGCGCCGCACGCAACGTCTCCAGCTGCGCCGCGTTCGCCAGATAGCAGAGTCCGCGGATCCGGCGCCAGTCGGTCCCGTCGCGGAAAGCCTCCGTCAGTTCGACGATCGACCGTTCGCCCATCCCGTAGAGCAGCGCATCGGCCTTCGCATCCACAAGGACCGGCCGCCGCACCTTGTCGCTCCAGAAATCATAGTGCGCCACGCGCCGCAGCGACGCTTCGATGCCGCCGAGGACGATCGGCTTCGCGGGATGGAACGCCGCACGGATGGCATTGGCGTAGGCGATGGTCGCACGGTCGGGACGTCTCGTATTCTCGCCGCCGGGCGTAAAATCGTCCTGATGGCGCCGCTTGCCGGCCGCCGTATAGTTCGCCACCATCGAGTCGACGCATCCGGCGGAAACGCCCCAGTAGAGACGCGGTTCGCCCAAAGACTTGAATGCCGCCGGATCCTTCACATCGGGCTGCGACAGCACCGCTACGCGGAATCCGTGCTTCAGCAACACCTGCCCGATCACGGCCGTGCCACTGTAGGGCGTATCCACGTAGGCGTCGCCCGTCACGAGAATCACGTCCGCCTGGGTCCAGCCCAGCTTTCGCATCTCCGCCTGTGTCGTCGGCAGAAACATGGCAGAACCGATCTTACATGCGGCCCGTCTTCACATCGATGAGATCGCAGAGCGTCTTGTAGCAGATGCCGAGATCGTCGTTCGTAACCTGGTACATGTATTCGCCGGCACGTGCCATCTCGCCTTCGGCGTTCGCGAGGCGACGCTCGATGACTTCCGGCGAATCGGTTCCGCGGCCTTCCAAACGCGCGCGCAGTTCTTCCAAGGACGGCGGATTGATGAAGATGTCCACAAAGCCGTCGTGCAGCGGATCGCCGGCCGGCAGATGGTGCTGCACATAGTGGCGAACCTTCGCGGCCCCCACGACGTCGATGTCGAGAATCATCGTATGGCCGACCTTCAGCACGTCGATGACGGGCTGCTTGAGCGTACCATAGTAGTTGCCGTGCACTTCGGCGTATTCGAGGAACGCATCCTCGGCGATGAGTTCGCGGAAACGCTCGACCGTCAGGAAATGATAGTCGAGGCCATCCTCTTCCTCGCCGCGCGGCGCCCGTGTCGTACACGAAATCGAATACTCCATGTCAGGGTATTCCTGAAGCAGCATGTCGATCAGCGTCGACTTCCCGCAGCCGGACGGCGCACTCAAAATCAAGAATATCGGGCGAACTTTGTTTTCCATAATCTCTCCCGTTGCGCGTTTAGGTCGAACCAACTCACATCAGCTTGACTTTGCCACGCTTGGTGATGTCGGACGGCTTGAGCGAATCGAGCGCGTCGATGAACGCCGCCGGGAACGCACCGAGCGTCTTCCCCTTTTCAACGGCGATCTCGCCGGCGATCGCCACGACAAGTGCCGACGCCAATGCGCTCTCCCAGCGCGCCTTCGCACCCAACGCGCCCAGGAAGGCCGAACCGATCGCGCCCTGCACGCAGCCCACGCCCGTCACGCGCGTCATCAGCGGCGAACCATTCGCAATCGCCACCAGCGGCGCGCCTTCCAGCGCCACATAGTCCGTCTCGCCCGTCACAAGCACCGCCGCACGCGTCACACCGGCCAAACGCAAGGCCGACTGCGCCACCTGATCGCTTGAAACGCTGGCGTCCATGCCGCGTCCATACGTCGTTCCGCTCACGAGGAAATCGATCTCGCTCGCATTGCCGCGGATGAACGCCGGGAAGCGGCGCATCAACTCCTTCGCCGTGAAGGTGCGCAGCGGCAACGCGCCCACGCCCACAGGATCGAGCGTCCACGGACGCCCGCTCATATTCGCGTGCGACACCGCCGCGCGCATGGCATCCGTCTGCGGCTTTGTCACCGTGCCGACATTGATCAGCAGCGCATCCGCCACAGACGTAATCTGCGACGCTTCACCGATGTCTTCGACCATCGCCGGCGAGGCCCCCAGCGCGAGTAGCGCGTTGGCCTGGAAATTCGCCGAGACGATATTCGTCATGCACGCCACCAACGGCTTCTTCTCACGCAACGTCTCCAATGCCGCCGCAGCCGTCTTCAGCACAGACTGCGCCGTCACGCCCGTCTTCAGCTCGGGCTGCTTCTTCTTGCGAAGGATGATCTCACCCTCTTCGAGTTCTGTCGGTTCGGCATCCGCTTCAATAGCCATTTTTAAATCTCCCTTGTTCGCGGCATACCCAATACGCCGCAATGTTTTCCTATATAATACGATAAACGAATCGCTTCGTAAACAAAATTTTTCGCGCCTTCGACAGCTTTCACAAGCGACGCACCGCGCGCAAGTTCCGATGCGAGCGCCGCAGCAAGCGAACATCCCGTGCCATGCGTCGAAACGGGATGCGGAATGACCGGACACTGAAACGCGTGAAAACCCCGTCCATCAAAGAGAATATCCTCGGCAACCTGCGTGTCGGCGCCGCGCACCGTCGCCCCGGGTTCCACGGCGTGTCCCCCTTTGAGCAGCACCGCACAACCGAATTTCCGCGAGAGTTCCTTCGCCGCCACGCGAATCGCCGCGACGTCGGGAATCGCCCGCCCCAGCAGCACCTCCGCCTCCGGCAGGTTCGGCGTGATGAGCGTCGCCTGCGGCAGCAGCTGTTCTTTCAGCGCCTCCACCGCATCGTCCGCAAGGAGCTTCGCCCCGCTTGTCGCCACCATGACGGGATCGATGACTTTTTTCACGCGCGGCTGCTCCCGCAGTTTACGCGACACGACATCGATGACCTCCACCGTGCCGAGCATGCCCGTCTTCAGCGCCTTGACGGCATACATCTCGAAGATCGCATCAAGCTGGTCCGCGATAAAAGCCGGCGGCACCTGATGGATGCTTCTCACCCCGCGCGGGTTCTGCGCCGTCAACGCCGCGAACACGGTGCAGCCATGCAGTCCGTAGCCGTGGAAGGTCCGCAGGTCGGCCTGCACGCCCGCATTGCCGCCCGAATCGCTGCCGGCGATCGTGAGAACACAAGGTTGGATTTTCGTTTTCATTTGAAAAGCGTCCTAAAGGAACGAGCAGACGCGGCGGGATCGGGCACGCGCGAAAACGCCGAAACGATCGCAAGTCCCTGCGCCCCGGCCGCCAGCACCGCAGGCGCCGTCTCCAGCGTAATCCCGCCAATGGCGACATTGGGCTTGCCGGCCGCCCGCGCGAGCGCGGCGAAGCCTTCCGGACCCATCGCCGGCGCCGCATCGGCCTTCGTCTTGCGCGCGTCCCACACCGGACCGATCCCCACGACATCCGCCACGGCAAGATCGTCCGTGCGCACATCGTCCGCACAGGTCAGCGAGAGACCGATTTCCATCCTCGGACCCACCAGCCGGCGGACGAGCGCCACGGGCAGATCGCCCTGGCCCACATGGATTCCCTCCGCCCCCACCGCCAGCGCGAGGCCGACGTTGTTGTTCATCACGAGCGGGATCCGATGGAGCCGCAGCATATCCTGCAAGCGCCGCACGCGCGCATACGCCGTGCGGTCGTTCGACTGCGTGTCGCGGTATTGCACCACCGTCACGCCGCCCATGATGGCAGCTTCCACCATTTCGACGAAATCCCGTGCGTAGGCCGAGGGATCGTCGGTCACCAGATACAGTCGGTAGTCGATTGCGCTCACCTGCGCGGCTCTCCCTTGGTCACATTGCGCGCACGCTTCTGAACGGCATAGTCCCAGCGCTTGCGCTCCTCGACGGTCCAGCAGGCGCCCTCATCGTAGGTACCGCAGAACGGGATGCCGAGATCGACCCAGCACGCGAGCGTGCGCATTTCCTTGTCCGTCAGGCCCTTGGCATGGCCCTTGTCGAGTTTTTCCGTGAAGAGACGGCTGACGCGCGACCCGCGCCAGAGCGGCGGAATGGGCGTCGGTACGGACGCCGAATGGATCCAGTTGATGATGCCCTTGAGGTTGTCCGGATTCGCTCCCCAGCGCATGGTCGGACCCTCCCCGCCCGGCTGCGCCCCCGTCAACGTCACGTACGATCTCACCCACGTGCGCTTCGAGTTCGGGTCGCTCACCGGCGCCGCCGTCAGATCCGGGATCTTGTCGTTCTTCGCCGGATTGTGACATCCCACGCAACGCCGATCGAGAATCGGCTGAATGTCCTTCTGATAGCTGAAGCCGCGCGGCGGCAGCGTGAGCGAATGCAGCACACGCCCCGCGAGCGGATCGCCCATCTTGAAGTCCGGCGCCATGTTCGGCGACTCGTGGCAGCCAATGCAGCTGGCCGTCTCGCCCGGTTGCAGCGTGGACCAGCTGCGCATGCTCTGCACCATGCGTCCCTTCTCGTCGAGCAGCATGAAGTAGAGCGGCGTCCGCGCCGGAACCTGTACCGCCACGGAACCATCCGCCGCCACCGGGACTTCGCCCAGCACGCGCTTGATGCCCCATGTGCCGTTCCCGAGCGCGGGCGGCGTGCAGGAAAGGCCGCCGCCACCGGGTCCGCCATTGCCATTGTGGCCAATGCCCGCCGGACGATAGTCGAGCGACACGACGCGCATCGTCTTCACCGTGCCGCGCGGTACGCCCTTCATCGAATCGCCCACATAGACGTCGCGAATCGCATAAATGCCCGTTGTCTTCGTTTCATCCGGACGCACCGACGGACGGTTCGGCAACTTGCGCGCGCAGACCGGCACAGGACGTCCACACGGGATCTTCCCCTTCTGCGCCACGAGCAGTTCGCGCGCGCCGTCGACATTCGTCCAATACAGCGCGAATGGCGCCTGGTGGTCGCGGTAGTTCGGCGCACCGTTGCGATGACGCGGCCATCCCTGCGGCAGGTAGGCGAGCACCACGCCGTTCTCGTCCACGGGATACGGATAGGCCGCCACACGGCCGCCCTGGCCGTAGGCGTCGATCTTCACCGCCTGCGCCTTGCGCAACGGCGCCAACTGCCACGCGCCCTTGTCCTCTTCGCGTCCGGCACGCGGATCGAAGCGCATGAGTTCGCCCGGCTGGAGCGAATGGTGTCCCGTCGCAATGGCGAAGAAGAGCGGACTATTCGGCACCGCGCGGGCATGGATCGTCGTCGTGGGGAACCAGGAGTTGCCACCGTAGACGGCGCGCTGGTTCGTGCCATCGGGATTCATGCCGAACAACGGCTGCGGATACATCTGCGAACGGTCGTTGTATTCCCAGCGCGTGTAGAGCACGCGTCCATCCCACGTGAGGGACGGATAGTTGTCGTGAACCTGGTCGTAGGTGATGCGCGTGATGTTCGAACCGTCCGCCTCGCACCGGTAGATGTTGCTCACTTCGGTCCACCAGCAGTCCACGATCTGCATGCAGCGCGTGGAGTTGAACAGAATGCGACCATCCGGCATGTAGCAGCCTTCATAGTCCGCCACACCCGCGCCGGAAGTCAATTGACGCACAGCGCGCGTGTTGAGATTCATCTCGTAGAGATGGAAGTCGTCGCCACGATCGCTGGCCTTGAACGAATAGAGAATGCGCGTCCCGTCGGGCGAGACGTCGACATCGCGGAAGCAGCCTTCCTTCGACTCGAGCAGAACGGTTTCCCTCCAGAGACCGTTGGGCTGGTACTCCGCCAGACAGAGCGACGATCCGATGCGGAGATAGGTCCGCTCGTTGGCCGCATCCGAGACGGCCTCCGTGTAGGCGTAGTGCGAACCGCCCATCACATAGTGACGGCAGTAGACCCAGCGTTTCGCCATCTTCAGCACGGGCTTCAGACGTTCGGCACGGCGCGCGAGCATTTTCGCACGCCAGGCCTTTTCCGTCAAGCCCGCCGGAATCGGACCATCCTGCGAGATCCAGTCAGCCGCCAGCTCCCCAACGGACGGCACCTTCTCTGCCGGCGGCACGGCCGCAAAGGACGCGCCGGCCAGCAGAGCCAATCCCAACATTCTCAATTCGTTCTTCATCAGGGGAGTCCCTTCTGGCTTAGTTAGCCGTGAGCAGAAGACCGGTCTGGGCCACTTCGGCCGCATCGAGCGCATAGACCGGATCGAGCTCGATCGGCATCGTCTCCGGCACCGTAACGCCCGCCTGCGCGAGCTGGCGGCGCCACTTGGCCTGCAAGTCGGCCTTGCAGGTCGCCGGCGAATCCTTGCCTTCGGCGTTCTTGACCGGCGAGAACTCGTCGGCGCGGTCGAACGCAAAGCACGTCACGCCCTTCGCATCCGCGAGCGCGTCGAAGATGAACTTCTCGAACTTGTAGCCGTTCGGTTCGGTCGCCTTCACGACCTTGCCCTTTT
The DNA here is from genome assembly GCA_024405255.1 of Kiritimatiellia bacterium. The sequence continues at coordinate 20,433 of JAKSOY010000024.1, read as the reverse complement.
CGTCCACCGTCGCGATCTTCTTGTGCGCGAGATGCAGCGGCATCGCCTTCGCCGCTTCGCGTTCAAGGAACGCACGGTCGAACACGTGAATGGCCGGCGAACCGAACTTGAAGTAGAGGTCGCCCGTCTTCGTGCGACGGTTGTTCATCTCGTCCGTCATCTCGGTGTATTCGATCATATCGAAGTGGCCGTCACGCTTGACGACCATGCCCAGGCCTTCCGTGGGCTCGCGCTTCGCCGTGAGCTTGAGCGAATACTCGCTCTTCTCAAGCGTGTGCAGACCGATGAACGCGGGATCGGCGACTTCGACCATCGGATTGTCGACCTGGAAGTAGAAGAGCGTCTTCACGCCGCGCTTCTTCATGTCCGCAAAGCAGCCGTTCGCCTTGAGGGCGCTGATCATGCCGCCATGGCCATCCGGACTCATGAAGATGTGACCCGGCGCATCGAGGATGATCTTGCCGTCCGGCGTCATGCCCGGCCACATGCCCTGCTTGAAGAAAATCACGTCCTGGGGGTCGAGTCCGAAGTAGTCGTTCTCTTCGAAGTGCGCCACCGTGGCATCGTAGTTCGCGGCGCTCGTCATCACGTAGAACGGCACGCGCACGGCATAGCGCACGGTCAGCGCGAGGATCTTGCGCGCATGGAAATAGAAGAGCGAGGCGCCCGTCACAGGGCCGATCGAGTAGGCGCCCTTCGGGCCCTCGTAGCCGAGGCGCGAACCCTGGCCGCCCGCCACCAGCAGCACGCCCACATGGCCCGCCTTGAGTTCCTTCTCGCCGGCGGCCGTCGCCTTCTTCAGCGCGGCGCCCTTGAGTTCGGCCACTTTCGGCGCCGTCGGCTTGCCCTTCTTGGCCGCCGCCGCGGTTGCCGTCAGCATCGACGCACAACGCTTCAGCTCCTTGAAGTCGATCGTCTCAATCTGCGCGAGCAGCGCAGTCTGCTCGGCCTTCGAGAGCTTTTTCCAGAAACGCAACACCTGCTCCTGTCCATTCTTTTCAAGGAGCGTCTTCGCCTGTTCGTACGTCATTTTCATTTTCCTTTCAGATTAAAGTTCGATCGTCGCAGCCACGGGATAGTGGTCGGAGGGGGGCACCTTGAGTCCGGGTCGTGTGTCAGGATACGTCTCGTAGTCCTTCACCTTGATGCCGGGCGAAACATAGATGTAGTCGATGCGGGCGCAATCGCGGATGTGCTGGTTGCGTTCAGCTTCCGTCCGCTTCACCATCACGGCTGCCGGCGTCACTTTCTTGTACGTGCGGAATCCGGGACAGGAAAGCCAAGGTCCCTTCGGCGGCGTCTCCGTGATATGGATCGCGTTTTTCAAGACCTTCGCCACGGCCTGCGCCGGTTCCGAATTCTCAAAACAGTTGTGGTCGCCAGTGAAGATGACGGGCGTGTCGCCGGCGAACTCCTTCATGCGCCGCAGGATGAGCAGCATGCCCTCCTTGCGGGCGAGCGCGCTCACGTGGTCGGTGTGCGTGTTGGCGAAGCAGAAGGTCTTGCCCGTCTTGCGGTCCTTGAGCCACATCCACGAGCAGATGCGCGTACAGGCCGTCTCCCATGACTTCGAACCCGGCACATCCGGCGTCTCCGACAACCAGAAGGATCCGCTCTTGATCGCCTCGAACCGCGACTTGCGGAAGAATACCGGACTCGCCTCGCCCTTGCGCTTGCCATCGTCGCGATGCACGCCCACCATCGTGTAGTCGGGGAACTGCGCACACAGGTAGTCCGCCTGATCAGGCAGCACCTCCTGCAGACCGAACGCATCGAGATCCATCTTGCGCACGAGCGCCGCCAGATCGCCCTTCCGCAACTGCCAGTCGTTCGTCGTTCCACGATCGCCGACCGAATTGCGAATATTGTACGAACCGACACGCAGGGATGCCTGCGCCGCACAGACGCTACAGACGGTTGCTGCCGCCAGCAGCATCATCAAGATCTTTTTCATTCGAACACTCCGTTTTTCCTTTAGGGGAATTATAGCAAAACGAAGCGCTCTGTGCGAGAGGAATCGTCAGTTGTCCAGACTGGCGCGAGCCATCCGCACGGTGTTGCCGCAGGGGTCGAGCACGCCGGCGAACTCGGCCATCGGCACGCCGTTCTTCCACCGGTTCACACGGATGAGCAGGATGTACTGACGATAGAACTTACGCAAGGGATATTCGGCGTAGGGCGCCGTTTCGAGTCCGCCCTGCGAAACGCCGATCATCGACGATTCGGCACCAAGGCCAAAGGCCAGCAGCACGCCGCCCGTCGCCTGCAACTCGTTTCTCACGCCGGCGGGCGTGTACGAGGCATCGTCCTTCTCGGTTGCGAGAAGCTGCTGCCCGCACGCGCGATAGACCTCGCGGCCGACGGAGCAGACCGGCGAAACCGCCGCGACGCAAAGGCCATTCGTCACCTGCGTCGCCACACAGGCCGAGCGCGCCGGATCAAGTCCGATCGCCGATTCGTTCGAAAGATACGCGCCGTCGTCACCGCGTTCACGGTAGGCGCTGCGCGGCGCCTTGTCGGTCCACACCGTATGGCCCATCACAAGCCGCAACCCCAGATTGTTGAGCGCCTGGACTTCCTTCGGATTGAGCGTATAGGGCACGAGCAGCGCACGCAGATTGGGCGTGAGTCCCGCATTGGCCTCCGTAATGGATTCCGGGAACGGCCAGCTCAACGCCGACGACTTGCAGGGCCCCATGTAGAGATACCCCTCCGTACCGGCCGTCTTGTTCGTGAGCGTGTAGCCAAACCCGTCTTCGGACGAACCCGCGCCGCGCGGCGTCTCGGCGTCCATCAGCCAGTCGAGACGGTTCAGCTTGCCGTTGTGGACCGAAAGGAACGTCTCCACCGCACGCCCCACGGCGAGCTGGTTCGCCACCGACACCTTGCGCGAGGCCGTTCGCCGCAAATCGCCGATCTTGCCGACGGCGAGCGTCGAGACAATGGCAATAAGGGCAATGACCATCACGAGTTCAATCAGCGTAAAACCTTTTTTCAACGACATCTCAGAATCCTCCGAATCAGCATGAGCCATCCAGTTTTCCTGTCCGGCACTTCGCCTCTTTTTCTACTTTCACTTGACTATCTTGAGAACATCCTTCACCGCAGGCGGCAGATTGTTGGTGGGCGAACCATAGTGGATGCCCATATTCGCACGGCCGTCGGCCGCCGGGTGCGCGGACAGCGCCTTCATCAATTCCTGGCTGATCTTTCCGCCTTCCATCGGCGTCGAGATGACATGCGGCTTGATGACCACGACGAGTTCCGTACGGCGCTTCTGCTTTTCGGTGCCGCGGAAGAGGAATCCGACCCAGGGGATCGAACCGAGGACGGGCGTACGCGTGTAGATTTCCTTCCATGTCTCCTTGATGAGGCCGCCCGCCATCACCGCCATACCGTCTTTCGCCACGAAGGTACCCGCGAGCGAGCGCGACTGCACAATGTCGATCGGCGTCGTGGCGCCCATATTGGCGCCGTCGAGCGGCACGCGCACCTGCTCGGCCGGGATCTCGGAGTTCTCCTGGATGAGATGCAGCGTCACCGTCTTATCCGCATTGATGCTGGGCGTCACGAGCAGCATCGTTCCGACGTCGACCCATTCGAGGTTGACCGTCGCGTCACGCCTGTCGAAACCGGCTTCCGTCGTCGTCGTCTCGCCCGCCGTCACGCCCTTCACGATGGGATACTGCGTCCCGCTGAAGATCTGCGACACCTCGTTGTTCGCCGTCAGCAGCGTCGGCGTCGCAAGCGTGCGGACCTTTCCGTCCTGCGCCATCAGCTCAAGCTGTGCGTTGAGCGAATCGCTCAAAAGCGAAAATGCCATCGTGCTTTCCGACACCGGATTGAGCGCCGCCGGATTGAAAGCCCCCTGTAGCGGGCTCACCAGCGACGCCACCGTATTGCCGGCGGCATCCGTCGTCGTTCCGCGTTCGAGTCCGTCGCGTCCCGCATGGTTGCCCCACTTATGCGTTCCGTGCGTGTTGAACGCATACTGGAATGTCGCATTGTAGTCGTCGTCGATGTCGAGCTCGAGAATCTTCATTTCCAGCAGCACCATCGGCGTCGGCACGTCGATGCGCTTGATGAGATCGCGAATCGCCTCCAAGGCGGCGGCATCGCTTGTGCGGACGATCAGCAGGTTGTTGCGGCGCGAAATCGTCACGAAGATGTTCGCGGCCTGCGTGGAGGTCTCGCCTCGCACGCGCTCGTAGAGGTTCGTGTCGGACGCGGCGAGCGCACGGTCGATCTGCTTCGCCTCGGCGGGGGACAGACCCCGCAAACGGGACGAACGGCGCAACCAGTCCCATTGCGCGCGTCGTCCCTGCACGCCGCCCCGCGTGAATGAAAAATCGCCGGATCCGCTTCGTCCGCCCGAAGTCGACGCCTCGGGCGCTTCCATCTTGAGGAAGGAGGATCCGCCGTTGTCCGCAATCATCTGAAACCGGCGGAAGCGACGCGAAAGGTCGTTTTCGGGATCCTCATCGATGTCCTGCTCGCCCAGCGACAGCAGCGTACGATCGGGATAGAGTCCGTAGATCACGCCCGCCGCTTCGACGACATTCGGATAGAGCAGCGTAAACGTCTCGGTTTTCTCCTCGCGGAACGAGCTCAGGTTCTCCGTATACTCGTCCATCGTCATCACGCGGATGACGTTCGACCCCGATTCGCGACGGAACCAGAGTCCGGTCGTACGGCAGAGCTCCTCCACCGCAGTGGCCGCAGAAACATTGCGCAGGAAGATGGAGACCATCTTGTCCTTGGCGGCCTTTTCGCTTGCGGAGATGTTCACGCCCGTCTGGTCGGAAATGAGACGCAGCAGCTGTTCAAGCGGCACGGAAGTCGCCTCGAGATAGCGCAGCAGCTCGGGCGGCGGATTCGTCGGCGCGGCCAGGGCCTGATACGAGCCCGACAGAAACAACGGTTCTGACCCCGTGGACGTCTCGAGCTCGACGCCCTTGACCGAAATCGACCGCACACGCACGGTGAGTTCGACATCGTCCACCCGCGGCGAAATGGTCGAGCCTTTCCGGACCGGCGCCGTGTTCGCACCGGTCGCGCCGACAAGCGCCACACCGTCGTCCGTAGCCCCCACGACGAGGGCCTGTAGGCGCAGCGCGCTCGTGTCGGTCGCACGCGCCTTCAGCTGATCGGCCATCTTCTCGGTCGGACGCGTCGGATCCTGCGCAAGCGTCCCCCATGCCAACGCCCAAACGGCGAGGCTGACACACGCTTTCAAATGGAAGTTCATTTTCATCTTACCCCATTAAACGCACCGCCAACGAAAAGGTTCAAATAAAGAAAACGGGCACACCCTCTCGGGTACGCCCATTCTCTTCAGCGGCTGAATGCCGCCAGACTGCACGCGAGGCTTACTTGGCCTCTTCCGTTTCCGTGGCGGCAGGAGCCTCGGCGGCCGGCGTTTCGGCGACGGGATCCTTGGCCTCAGGGGCGGTAACCCACTGGAGGATGCACATCGGAGCGCCATCGCCCTTGCGGCAATCGAGCTTCAGGATGCGCGTATAGCCACCGTTGCGGCCTTCCATCGCCGGAGCGATCTGGGCGAACAACTTCTGAACGGCCTTCGGCTGCTGGAGGCGGGCCGACGCGAGACGACGCGCCGCGACTTCCGCTTCCGGCTTGCCGGCGGCAAGACCCTTGCGGGCGATCGTGACCATCTTCTCCGCATCCTTGCGAGCCTGCTTGGCCTTGGGGAGCGTGGTCTTGATGGATTCGGCGAGGATCAGGTTCGTCACAAGGCTCTTCATGAGGGCCTTGCGGTGTTCCATCGAACGCCCGAACTTCTTCATAACTCTCTGGTGACGCATGAGAAAACTTCCTTACAATTACTTCTTGGATTCGAGCAGATCGGCATCGAACTTGTAGCCGAGGCACAGCCCGAGGTCCTTCAGCTTGTCCTTGATTTCGTTCAGGGACTTCTTGCCGAAGTTACGGTACTTGAGCATGTCCGCTTCGGTCTTCTGCGCAAGCTCGCCCACCGACGTGATGTTGGCGTTGTTGAGGCAGTTCGCGGCACGGACCGAAAGCTCGATCTCGTTCACGGACATGTTCAGCAGCTTACGGAGACGTTCACGCTCGTCGGCACCCTTCTTCTCCGTGTCGTCGATCTCGAGCTGTTCCATGTTCGAGTAGTCGACAAACACATCGAGGTGACGACGGAGAACCGCAGCCGCGGTCTTCAGCGCATCATCCGGGGTGACACGGCCATCGGTCCAGACGTCGAGAATGAGCTTCTCGTAGTCCGTACGCTGACCCACGCGGCAGTTCTCCACAAGGAAGTTGACACGCGTGACGGGCGAGAAGATCGAGTCAATCGCAATGCGACCGATCTCCTGGTCCGGCGTCTTGTTACCCTCGGCGAGGCAGAAGCCACGACCCGTACGGATCTCGCACTCCATGTCGAAAACCGCACCCTCTTCGAGGTTGGCGATTTCGAGCGTGGGGTTGAGAACCTCCACGGAGTTTTCCTCGGCGAAATCGCCGGCGGTCACCGTGCACGGACCCGTCTTCTTCAGATGGAGCGAGGTGGTTTCACGCGTGAACGTTTTCAGCAGCACGCGCTTCAGGTTGAGGATGATATCCGTCACGTCCTCCGCGACACCCGGGATGGTCGAGAACTCATGGCTGACGCCCTCGATCTTCACGGAGTTAATCGCGCATCCTTCGATGGACGAGAGGAGCACACGGCGGAGCGAGTTTCCGATCGTACGCGCATAGCCGATTTCAAACGGCTCGGCGACGAAACGGGCATAGTTTCCGTTCGATGCTTCCACGTCCTTCTGGACGTTCTTCGGCATTTCAAAACGACTCAAACGAATCGGCATTGAAATCTCCCTTAAATGGTTAAACGATAGCGGGTCAAGCCCGCGGACATTAACGCGAGTACAATTCGACGATCGCCTGAACGTCGATGTTCTCGGGGATTTCCTCGCGGGTCGGCAGACTCGTGAGAGAACCCTGCATCGTCGCACGGTCGAACGTGAGCCACGCCACAGACACCTTGCTGTGTTCGAGGCACTGCTCGACGGCAACCAGCTGACGCGACTTCTCGCGGAGGCTGATCGTCTCGCCCACACGGACGATATACGACGGAATGCCGCAGATCTTGCCGTTCACCGTCACGTGCCGATGCGTCACGAGCTGGCGGGCCGCCGCACGCGTCGGCGCAATGCCCATACGGAAGATCACGTTGTCCAAACGAGTCTCGCAGAGACGGAGGAGGTTGTCACCCGTGATACCCTGCATCGCCTTGGCACGCTCGAAGAAGAGGTGGAACTGCTTCTCCATCATGCCGTAGGTGAAACGAGCCTTCTGCTTCTCACGGAGCTGCTCACCATATTCGGAAAGCTTGCGCACGCGCTTCGCACCGTGCTGTCCCGGACGATTCGGACGCTTCTCGATCGCCTTCGACGTCTTCACATTCGCGAAGATAGGCTCACCGAAACGGCGGGCGATCTTAGAACGAGAACCTGTATAACGACCCATGATTAAACTCTCCTGCGCTTACGAGGACGGCAGCCATTATGAGGAACAGGCGTGCAGTCAGTAATCATCGTGACACGAATGCCCGCGGCCTGAATGGCACGCACGGCCGACTCACGGCCCGCGCCCGCACCCTGCATGCGGACTTCGCATTCGGACATGCCCTTGGCAAACGCCGTGCGGGCGGCATCCTGCGCGACCATCGTCGCGGCAAACGCCGTGCACTTGCGGCTGCCCTTGAAACCGGCCTTACCAGCCGAGCTCCAGGCAATCACACCACCACGGGCATCGGCAATCGACACCTGCGTGTTGTTAAACGTCGAACGGATGAAGGCAATGCCCGCCGGGATGGACTTCCGCGGACGGCCCTTCTTCGCGCCGGCTTCACCCTCAGCGGCGGGAGTCGCCGCATCGGTCTCCGCCGGGGCCGGGGCCGCAGCGGTTTCCTGCTTGATGTTTTCTTCGCTCATTGATTAAACTCCTCGCACCTTACTTCTTCGCGGGGGCGGCGGCGCGGATCACGGCGCTGGAAGCCTTGCGGTTGCCCTTGCGCGTCTTCGCATTCGTCTTCGTACGCTGCCCACGAACCGGCAGACCGCGCTTGTGGCGGAGACCGCGGTACGAACCAATCGAAATCAGACGGCGGATGTTCTGCGACACTTCACGGCGCAGATCGCCTTCGACCCGGTAGTGGTCCTGAATGTACGTGGTGATCGCATGGATCTCGTCCTGCGTCAGATCATCGGCCTTCTTGCTCGGCTCGACATTGCACGCCGCCAGCACGTCATCCGCGCGCTTCGGCCCGATTCCGTGGATGTACCGGAGAGCATAGCGGCTATGCTTCTTGCCCGGAATATCCACACCCATCAATCTCGGCATGGTTGTTTTTCCTCTTGTTTATTAGCCCTGGCGCTGCTTGTGGCGCGGGTTGGTGCAGATCACGCGCACCACGCCCTTGCGGCGGATGATGCGGCAGTTCTCGCAAATGCGACGAACGGAACTACGTACTTTCATTATGATTTACCCTACTTTTGTGGTCGAACAGTTGGATATTATCTCAAAAAACGGGACAAAATGCAAGGGGGAAAATGAAAAAATGTAAAATGGAAAATGGGCGGCAACCACGGCGGTCCCACCCATTTTCCATTTTTCATTTTCCATTTTACATTTGGAAGCAGCTCCAGATGTCGGCGTTGGACGCCGATCCGGCATCGATCGGACCGATCGAACGCGCGCCCAGGTTCTTCGCACGGCCGAACTTGGCCTGCATCTGCGCCGTCGCCTCGCTACCCGCCTTCGCCGCCGCGGCCGCCGCGGCGAACATCGCCGCCTCGCCTTCCGCAGCATGGGCGCCGAGGGCTTCGATCGCCGGGATCAAGGCGTCCATGAACGTCTTGTCGCCGACTTTCGCCTTCGTCGCGAAACCGAGCTCTTCCAGACCGGCCGCAAACATCTCCGCGATTTCCGTCGCCGTCAGTTCCGTCTTGCCCGCCTCGACCGCATCGGCCATGCCCTCGAAGAGCGTACCGTAGAGCGAGCTCGTCGAGCCGCTCACATCGCTTTCAAGGCGCTCCACCATGCCTTCGAGCAGGGACTTGAAATCGTCCCCTTCAGCCGCCGCCAGCGCCTTGGTCGCCGCGACGATCGCTTCACCGTGATCGCCGTCGCCACCCGCCGCCGCATCGAGCTGCGAATAGTCTTTCTCGCGGGCGGCCGTCTTTTCAGCCGCCTTCGCCCAAACATTCTTAAATTGTTCAATCGTCATTGCATTACCTTTCTTTCATGCTCACCTATTCACCAACCCCCAAACATCAAATCCCCATCGCCTAAAACCTAAAACCTATAACCTATAACCTATTACCTACCCTTTGATGGGCGAGTATTTCGGCACCAGCGTCTTCATCAGGAACCACGCCAGCAGATAGGCGATACCGCAGAAGCAGAACACCGCCATGTAGCCGGCCGGCTTGCCGACGAATCCGAGGAACTCCATCGCCGGGCGGGCGTACTGCGCACCCTGCGCAAGGAGGTCCTTCGTCATCATGACCGTCTTGCCGTCAACGACCGTCGTACCGAGGGAGTAGTCGAAGAGCGAGCCGGCGATCTTCTGGATGAAGAAGGAACCAAGACCGCCCGCCATCGCGCCGATGCCGGTGATGGAGGCGATAGTGGACTTCGGGAACATGTCGCCGACCGTCGAGAAGATGTTCGCGCTCCACGCCTGGTGTCCGGCGGCCGCAAGACCGATCAGAATCGCCGGGAACCACACGGAAACGCCGGAGAGCGGCTGCGTGACGAGTGCCGCGAGCGGGAAGAACGCGAAGATCAGCATCGCCCGCATACGGCACATATACGGGTTGCCGCCGAACAGGCCCTTGTTGATGAACACCGTGGGAAGCTTGCAGCCGTAGATCGACACCACCGTGACGATGAAATAGAGCGTGAAGATGAGCGCCTGGCCCACGAGGGTGGTCGGTCCGTGACCGAGTTCCTTGAAGTACGCCGGAGCCCAGAAGAGATAGAACCACCACACGCCGTCCGTGAAGAACTTGCCCACAATGAAGCTCCACGTCTGACGGTAGGTGAAGCACTTGACAAACGGAATCGGCTTCTCGTCCTCCTCCGCGGCGGGCTTCGCCGACGCCTCTTCGGCATCGTCCTGCGACACATAGTCGAGTTCCGCCTTGTTCACGAACTTGGACTGCGCGGGCTTGCTGTACAGCCACTGCCAGAAGAACATCCAGATGAAACCGGCGCCGCCGATGATGATGAACGCCATCTCCCAGCCGCAGGCCTTCGCGAGCAGCGGAATCGTGAGCGGCGCCGCGAGCGCGCCCACCGACGCGCCGGAGTTGAAGATCGACGTCGCATACGCACGGTCACGCTTCGGGAAATATTCGGCCGTCACCTTGATGGCCGCCGGGAAGTTGCCCGCCTCGCCGAACGCGAGCGCAATACGGCACGCGAGGAACAGCCACATCGACACGCCGGCCACACCGGCCGCGAGGGCGCTACCGGCCTTCACGGCGCGCAACGCCGCCACCGAGTCGACACCGTCGACGAACCAGCACGTGGCAATGCCGCAGCCCGCATGCAAGCACGCCGCCAGCGACCACACGAAAATCGCCCAGAGGTACCCCTTCTTCGTCCCCATCCAGTCAATGAACTTGCCGGCGAAAAGGCAGGCGACCGCATAGATGAGCGAGAACCACGCCGTAATCGTTCCGTAATGATTGTCGGTCCAGTGGAACTCGGGCTTGATGAAGTCCGGGAACGTGAGGGACAGGACCTGACGGTCGAGATAGTTCACCGTCGTCGCGGCAAACAGGAGCAGGCAGATGATCCACCTGAATTTCGTCATTTTGCTTTCGTTCATTTTTTCTTTCCGTTCTTGTTAGTGGAAATTTTCTTCCGGGCCGAAACAACGGACGGCACCTCCGCCGCGAGAATCGTCGGGGACCGCTTCGGCAGCTCGCCGCCGAGAAACTCCTGCACGCGTTCCATCGTCTCCGCACTGAGGATGTGCTCCATCAAACAGGCGTCCTTCTCGGCAATGCGCTCGCTGACGCCCAGCTTCTGCAGAAACGCCTTCAAGACGACATGACGGCCAAGGACATGCGAAGCCACCCGGCAGCCCTTCTCCGTGAGTTCGATGTTGCCGTAGGGTTCCTGCGTCACCAGCCCCAGTTTCTTGAGTTCGGCGATCGCCTTCACCACGCTCGGCATCTTCACTTTCAATCCGTTCGCGACATCACGCACCCGTGCCGCACCCGCTTCCCGGATCAGCACGTGAATCTCTTCGAGATAATCTTCAAGAGCCTTCGTCATCAATCAAATGGAAAATGGAGAATGGAAAATGGAAAATGTTACGGAACCGTTGGCGCAGGGGCCTCGGGGGCAGGGGCCTCAGGTGCCTCCGGCGCAGGGGTTTCGGGGACCGGGGGCTCTGGGGCCGCTTCGGGTGCCGGAGTCTCAGGGACCGTCGGCTCGGCGGGCGGCGGCGTCTCGCCGCCACGCGTCGGATTGCGCTTGACGAATTCCTTTGCAAAGGCACGGTACGCCTCGGCGCCGCGGCATGACGGATCGTAGAAGACGACCGGCTGTCCGTAGCTCGGCGCCTCCGACGTCCGCACGTTGCGCGGAATCATCGTCTCGAACACCTTCGCCCCGAAATGCTCGCGCACTTCCGCAATGACATCCTGCGAGAGGCGCGTATTGGCATTGACCATCGTCATCAGGATGCCGTTGAGTTCGAGCGCCGGATTCGCGCCATTCGCCTTCAGGCGCGCGATGAGATCCTGCATCACGCCCAGGCCCTCCAGCGCATAGTACTCGGCCTGCATCGGCACGAGGATGCCATCGGCCGCCGCGAGGGTCGACGTCATGAGAATGCCGAGCGAGGGCGGACAGTCCAGCAGAATGTAGTCGAACACGTTTGCGTCGCGAATCGCCTGCAGCACGTTCCGGACGACCTGCAGCCGGTCAGGCCGCTGCGCAAGGTCGATTTCCGAACCGGAGAGGTTGACTTCGGACGGGATGACGTTCAGATTCTCATACGGCGTCGGCTGGATCATGTCGGCGATCTGCTGCGCGCCGATGAGGCACGGGTAGAGCGACACGCCTTCCTGCGGCGCAAGCCCGAGACCCGTCGTCGCATTCGCCTGCGGGTCGAGGTCGATCACCAGCACCGTCTTACGCAGCTTCGACAACGCCGCGGCCAGATTCACCACCGTCGTCGTTTTGCCCACGCCACCCTTCTGGTTGGCAATTGCAATGACACGCGTCTTGATTTTGTCGTCCATATTTTCTATCCCCGTCTCACCAGTTTAAAGAATCGGTCCTCATACTGCTCGAATACGCCTCGCTTCTGCAGGAGGGCCCCCAGCTGCTGCACGAGCCGAGGATCCGCCTCCGCACGCGCAAACGCCGCCTCCACTTCCGTTCGCACCACATCCGGCACGAGATCCAGCGCCTCGCGCCGCCGGGCCGCTTCGAGATCGCGCACGTTGAACGGCGCGGACGCATTGACCTGCAGCCAGAAGAAATGCACGAGCGACACGTCCCACGGATCGTCCACGCCCTGGATCACCGCCGCAAAGGCGTCGTTCTTCTCCACCACATCCGCCACCACGCGCGCCGTGACGGCCTCCATCGAGTCCGTCACGACCTGTTCGGAGAACGCCTCCTGCGAGAGCCTGTAACCGTACTGGAGGATCCGCACCGAATCTTCGTGCTCTTTCAGGAATTCAAGGTACTGATGCGCCTGTTCGCCGAAGCCTTCCATCATGTCCTGCATGTACGCTTCGGGCGTGATGATCGCCGGCTTGTGCGCCTCGAGACGCCCCTCCCGCACACGGATCTTGCCCGGATCGTCCGGCAGCTCCGCGAGATGCCGATAGTTGATCCGCGTCTCCCCGAATGTTTCCAGGGCACGAGAAGGCCCGCGCACCACTTTCGTGTGGTGCACGGCATACCAGAAGTCAAAGGATTTGCTACCATTTTGCATGGGTACATAATGATAGCAGAAAATCCCACCCGTGGCAAGGTCAAGTTACTTGATGAAGAGGATGAGACCCGCCGGCTTCGGGTTGACGAGCATCAGCACATTGCCCGACACCACCGCACGCCAGCCTTCCGTGACCGCGTCGGTCACGCCGGGCTTCGCATACGCCGTCACTTCGATCTCGGCCGCTTCGGCCGCCGTCAGCGACCCCGCCGCACACAGGCGGTAGCGCTCGGTCTCCGCACGGCTCGCGAGTTCGACCTCGATGTGGCGCAGGTTCTTGACGAAGTTGCTGCCGCCGACATTCGTCACGTTCACAACATCCGTGAGCTTCGAACCGTCGATGCCCACGCGCCAGGTTGCGCCCGTCTCGAACGCGAAGTTGCCGTCGAGCGCCCCCGCACCGCCCAAGGTCCCCCAGATCGGACACACCCCCGCCGAGATGTTGAAGAGCGTCGATCCCTTCGCCAGCAGCGACACGCCGCCCAGACCCGCCGAGCCCGCACGCATCTCGAAGCTGCCTTCGTCGAACGGCACCGCCGTATCCGTACCCGGTACCTTCACCGTCACCGCATTCACGGTACCGACGTTGCCGGTATTATCGGCCACGCGCACGTCGAAGCGATGCCAGCCCTCCCGCAGCGAGATCGTACCCGTGCCGATGATCGTGTCGGACCACGAGGTCGTCTTGCACACGAGCTGGCCGTCGATGATGATCGAGACGATGTCGTCGAAGTGTCCCGTGAATTCGTAGTCGCCCGTCGTCGGCGCGAAGAACTCGCCCGTGAAGCGGCAGGTCGTCTTGTTCGGACAGAACGCGCGCAATTCCTTGCCGTTGTATTCGCGCAGCATCTGCAGCGAACCGAGGCAGCCCGTCGTGTTCGTCGTCGACACGAAGTCGGGCGAATCGAGCAAGGCCACGTTGTAGACGGCCTGCTTCTGCCAGGTGCATACGCCCGGACGCATCCGCAACGTCGACGGATCGAACTTGGTGTAGTAGGCCGAGCTGTTCAAGACAGCCGGCTGCTTCGTCGTCCAACCGAGGGCCATCACGCCATTCCAGTCCGAATAGCCCGGCCCCTGCCCGCCCGTCTGGTCGTACGCACACACGCGGAAGTTATGCCAGCCCGGATTGAGTTCACGATTGGTCGTGGGAACATTCTGCCAGCTCTTTCCGATTTCGCCCACGTTCGAGAGCATCACCTGCCCATCGATCTCGAAGGTCAAATAGTCGTCGTAGGTGCCCGCGAAATAGTAGGTCTTCTTTTCCGGCACGTAGAACTGGCCGCGGAAGCAGTAGAAACAGTACTGGACCTTCGAGCCCGTCGCCTCGTACTTGTGCAGCCGTTCCATCGTATTCACCCGATACTGGTAGGCCCCCGCATAGTTCGTCACTGCGGTAAAGTTGGCGAACTCAGCCGTCGTGAACATGCCCATTTCAACGAGCCCTTCACCCCCAATGTCGATCGTCGCCTGCGCGTCTTCGCCGAGCGAAAGACCGCCGCCAAAGCCCGCCGCGCCCGAAAGGTCCGCCCCTGCCGCGCCTTCGACCTTCCAGTTGCCCTGCGGCACGTTCTGGAAGCACTTGGTCGTCACGAAGGACCCCGTGCCCGTAATCGTCACGTCGCTGAACCCTTCAAGTCCCGTCTGCCAGTTGACGGTCTGTCCGTTGAGGTCGATCGTGTAATCGCCCGCATCGCTCGGCTTCTCGCCGAAGCAGCTCCAGTACGTTCCATACGGCAACGTGAGCGCGGCCATCGGCTTGAGCGTGCCGCCCGCGAGGTTGAGATACGGCGTACCGAACTTGACTTCGCCCGCCGAGAAGCCATTGCCCCCCAGTTCCAACACACCGCCGCGCTGGATGAAGCGCTCGTCGTGCGCATAGGCCTTCGCGTCGTTTGTGCGCCCGCGCACCTTGACGCCCTTCGCCGCGATCTTGCCGTCGTTGAGATCGACATAGCCGTAGGCCGAGTCCTCCGCCGTGACCAGATTCGCATTCGGCACGTTCACCGTACCACCACTCACAATGAGGTGGTGCGTGGAGGTGCTCACCCCGCTCCAATAGCCGATGTAGCACGTATCCGACGAATTCGTGAAGTTGAGCGTACCGCCCGTCTTCACTTCGAGCGTACTGTTTTTCGGCGACTTGCCGGTCGACGCAAGCTCCAGATTGCACCAGACATTCACCGTCGCCCCTTCATCGATGACGAAACGTCCGAAATAGGTCGGATCACCGATCCGCAACGTGTAGACATCCCAGTTCGCCCCGGACAGGACAAAATCGTTCTGCTCTGTCGTGGAAAGGACCGTGACGATCTTCTTCGCTTCTGCCGACTTCGCAATGACGTCGTCATACTGCGCACCAATCGTCGAGGTCGCGCCCAGGAGGAACTTCACGTCCGTCGACACGGTGCCAAAGGGCGGGATCGCCGTCGGCGCCGTCGTCGTACCGGCATTGCCGAACTGGAGCGAACCACCGGTCATGTTGAACTGCCCCGCATACGACGGCACGTCATGCGTGAAGATGAGCGAACCCGCCCGCGACTCAAACGTACCCGTCCCCGTCAGGTCCCCGGCGAAGCAGATGTTACCGGCACCGGTCCGTACGACCGTACCTTCATTGACGAACGGTGCGTTGAATGTGATCGCCGAACCATTGGCGAACGTCACCGTCGCCTCCGACTTCACAGTCACCGGCGCAGCCAGACCCGTATTGCCGCCCGCGACCATCGTCGCCTCGCCGTCTTCGACGAAGATCGGCATCTCGGCGGTCATCGTGGGACCGTAGAAGTTAATGGCGGACGCGCCGTAGAGATGGATACCGTTCGTGATCACGCCGGTCAACGCCCCTTGGAGCTGCATCTTGGAATTCCGCAGTTCGAGGCGGTCGAGCGCGAAGAACGTGTTGTAGAACGTCGCCGTTTCATCCATCACGGGAATGCGAAGTGCCAGCGTGTGACCACCTTCGACCTGTGCCTGCGTGTCGCTATTGGCGGACCCCTCCAACGGACGCACCGAAAGGTGGCCGCCGCCGAAGGATGCATCATCGGTGAGCACGAGGTGACCCACGGTCGTCCCCCAATGCGAAATCGGATTCGAGTTATACAGCGCACCCTTGCCATCCGGCCCATCGCCGGCCAGGTAAAGGGTCTTGCCATGGACGGCCTCGGTTTTGGCAAGGGAGTTGAGACTGCCATGGTCGACGTTGACATCGAGACGCGCCCCCGCCGCCACGTGGATCTCGCCCGGCGTCGCCGCCGTCGTCTGCAGCTCGGTGACGTTGAGCTTCACCGTGCCCTGCTGGATGTCGAGTCCGCCCGCCTGCGCGATCGCCGTATCGTCGATCGTCAACTCGCCCGTGCCCTTCTTCTCGATGACGCTCGCCGTCGCCCCCACGCCGCCGACGAGCGACATCGCCTGCGCACCGGTGTCGACGGTGAACCTGCTGCCCGTCACACCAAGCGACATCGGCTCGTTGAACACCTGCGGCTGCGCCGAGGTATTGGTGATCTTCTTCTGAATCGTCAACATGGAACCGCTGACGGTGAACGCCCCCGCCTCGTCACCGAAGGCAATGCTCTTCACCACCAGCCCGGCGAGATCCATCGCCGTCGCGAGATTCGCAACGGTATTGAACGTCACGGCGGCACCGATTTCCGGCACTACGCCGTCCTGCCAGTTCGCCGCGTCGCTCCACGCGCCCGTAGTACCGCCGCCGACCCAGTTCGCCACCACCGTTTCCTTCGCAATAAGCACGAGGTTCCCGCTCTGAATCGCCAGCACCGCCGGCAGGTTCGCCGACAGCACGAACTTCGCGAGATCCGCCGACGTCAGGGAGGCTCCGGCAATGAGCGTACGCGGTTCTTCAAGTTCCGCCACGCCCACAGCGTTGACGAACAGCAGCACGGGATTCTCCGCCGTCGCCTGCCCGAGGTCGAGCGACCCCACCGTGAAGGTGTCATTGCCCGCCGCCGTCACATCAAGCGCAAGACGCACGCCCGCACCAAGAGCCAGCGTGCCCGTGACCGTGAAGGTCTGCGCCGCACCGTCATCGACCAGGAACGCACCGTCGGCGATCGTGAGCGCGGGATAGGCCGTCACCCCGGCCATCGACACGCCAAGCGGCCCCGCCTTCTCGACCACCGTGCAGTCCGCCGGCACGTCAGTCTGCGAGAACGCTCCCTCGCGCACAACATACGTCGTACCATGCTGCTCGTCGATTTTCTGGCCCATTTCCGTCTGAGAACACCCTGCAAATGCACTCGTCGTCGTTCCATAGATCAACGCGCCCTTGCCTTTATTGGGATGGAACGCTGTCGCGGCATTCCCGTCAAGTTGGTCGTAGAGACCAACCTGTCCGTCCTCCGTGCGCCACGGTACAAAATCGTGAACCAGCGTCCCGCGTTCCGAAATTTTCAACCGATAGAGCCTCATAGCCTGATTGCGTCTAACGGTTCCGCCGTTACTTCCCGCGAAAACAAGCAGATTGCCGGCATAGGGTTCATTCACCGAAGTGATGACCTTGTCCAATCCGCTCACCGACAACCTGCCGTATTCGAGGCTGACGTAGTAGTCATTCTCGGGTACGATGGTCACCTGCGCTTCGCCATACGTCGCATTGCAGCAGAGCCCGTTGAAAATCAACGACGTGTTATAGTAGCGCAAGGTAAAGGCATTCGCCGAAGAATCGTTTTGCAAAGCGCCAAAGAATTCGCCCCAAGCCGTGGTGGGCGGTTTCGGATTGAAATAGATTTCGACTTTCGTATCCGTTGTGGCCTGATACCCCGTGTCAACATATTCAACGCCGGTGGACTCGACATACGGGGCTGTTGTCGGCAGCGAATCTGTTGGCGCAAGAAAGCGTCCGCTCCCCGCATTGCCGTAGAACACCTGACCCACCCGATCATAAAGGCCCACTTCGCCACGCGGCGAAATGCACGGCACAAAATCGCGCACCAGAACATCCCCTTCGAAGATGCGGAAGCTGTAGAGCCGCATCTCGCCGCGAAAATTGGACGCCACCCGCACCGTGTCGACGTCAAAGATGTACAGCATGTCGTTGTCCACGCCGATCGACGCCACCGTCGAGCGCAACTGTCCGTCGGGCAGAGAACCGCCGTGCCACGAAAGACACCCGTCAGTGTAGGCCACTGTCACGCGCTCGCCGAACGGGAACGAATCGAGCGGCGCAAAGATCTGCGACGTCGTGCCGACGATCGGGTCGTCGGCCGAGTCGAACCGAAGCTGTCCGTTGTAGCGCGGCATGAAGAGCAGCGAGCGCCAACCGCCCACGCCCGTCGAATCCTGCGCACCAAACGCCGCGAGCGATGCCACCGTCTGCTCCGGTACCAGGATTTCACAGCTGAGCGTCGTGAACGGCGTATGCAGATAGCCCGTATTGATGTACTGCGTACCCGTCGACCGGATGTACTCGAGCTGCGTGTACCCGGCGGGCAGCGGCAGGGTCACACCCGCATAGGCGATCGTGAGCGCGCCGTTTTCCACGCCCAGCGTGAACGGCACGGCACTCACCACCTTGAACTTCGCCAGATCGTCCGTCGTCACGCCGCCCGCGAGAATCGTCCGCGTGCCGTCAAACGCCACCGTGCCGATGTCGTGGAACGCGAGGGTGATCGGGTTCGCCGCACTCGCCGTCGAGAGGTCGATCGATCCGGCCGTGATCATGTCCGCCCCATCGGCCATCACGTCGAGCTGCAGACGCGTACCGCCCGCAAGTGCGAGCGCACCCTGTACCGTGTAGTTCTTCGCGAGGCCGTCCCAGAACGAGACGACACCCTGCTGCACGTTGAGTGCGGGAAACGCAGCGACGTCCGACGCCTTGAGCGCAAGCGGACCCGCCTTCGTGATGTGGGCATACCCCGCAATGTCCGCCGCCGTGATGCGCCCCTCGAAGAGCGTCAGGTCGCCATTCTCTTCCATATATGTGAAGGAACCACCGCACGGGAGCGCGCAAGCGCCCATGTTCGGACAGATCGTTCCCGTGGCCTTGTCATAGAGCGACACGACGTTGTTCGGCGCGCGCATCGGAATGTAGTCACGCTTCAGGACGCCGTTCTCCGAGATCTTGAAATCGTACATGCGCACGGTCTGATTTCGACGTATCGCCCCGCTGTTGTTGCCGCCGAAAAGATAGAGGTTACTCTGGTAGGGATTGTTGACCGACGTCACCGTCACCGTCGTCGCGTTGACGGCGAACTTCCCCATCTCCAGCAGAATGTGCATGTCGGTGTTCGCCGTCACGGAGATCTGTGCCTCTTTGTAGTCATTGTTGCAGAAGAGACCGTTCAATTTCGCTGTTTTTTCATAGTAGCGTACCGCGACTGCATTCTGGGATGAGTCGTTATTCCACACGCCAAAAAGCTCGGCCCACGATTCCGTGTAGGCCGCCGGACGCATGAACGCCTCGATCCGCGTTGCCTGATTCGGCACATATTCCGTGTTGAACCACTGTTTGCCGAATGTCTGCGACCAGATCTTGCCGCCGAAGCGCATCTCGGGCTCGCCCGGCACATAGAAGCGGCCCTCGCCGCGGTTGTTGTGGAAACGGCCGTCCACGAGATCGAAGAGGCCCGGTTCGCCGGTCGGCGAAATGCACGGCACGAAGTCACGCTTCAGCTCGTTGCTTTCATAGATCTTGAACGAGTAGAGCTTCATGATCGAGTAGCTGTCTGCCTGCACCACCGTGCCGCGTGCCGAAGTGGACTGGTTCATCGCGAAGATGAAGAGCGAGTGGATGCCGTCGTCGGGAGTACCCGTCGTTGTAATCGACCCCGTGAGGCTCGTCCTCTCGAGACCGCGCCAGCTCGCCGTCGTCCCCTCCGCTGTGATTTCAATGAGTTCGCCGAACGGCAGATTGCCGCCGGTCGCCTCGTTGCCCGTGCGGGAATAAACCGTTCCCGGCTTCGACGACGTCGCGAAGAATTCGAGGGCGTTCTTCGTGTAGGCGCCATTGCGCGAACCGAATATCGTCGACCAGACACTGGGCTGCGTTTCCGCCACATTCGCCACGCATACGATCTTCGTGTTCGACGTGTGGATGTACTCCGCCTTGATGTACTGTCCGCCCGTCGACTCAATGTAGTCGACACGCGTATAGCCTTCCGGCAAATCGGCATTCGCAAATGCAACCCCGATGCCAAACAACATCGCAACTAACAACACATTTTTTCGGAACAAAGCCCAACCTCGGCACATAACAATTTCCTCCTTTTTATTTGATGTCCGTATTTTACAATATCGCCCCCCCCCCCCTGTCAATCGCAAATTATAGATTGCGATCACACGACATCCCTGCTGGGGACGACACGTCCGCTCGGGCTAAGCGACACCCACACCACGGCACTCCAGGCCCGACCGGGGGCCGACCCAGCCGAGCGTCGGGAACAGGACCGCGCAGGCGAGCGTCGCGA
>JAKSOY010000239.1 GCA_024405255.1 Kiritimatiellia bacterium | reverse complement strand
ATCATCGCCGCCTCGATGGCCGGCGTTCCGCTGCCGCACATCGGCGAGAGAAACGGAGTCTTCCCCTTCCACCCCATGGCCATGATGCAAGCCGCCGCCAACGTTTCCTGCATGGGTGCGGAACCGGGAATCTTACGATATCCGCGCTTTGAAAGCGGTTCTCCGGACGTATCGAGATAGACGATGACCTCGTCCTTTTCCCAATAGACGAAAACTGCCGCGCCCTTGTTCTCGCCGCCCGAATCGGGACGGCGCTGGCACTTTTCGCGCATGCGGTCGGCAATCGCGTCCTTGGTGTAAAGTGACGGCAACCGCGTGTCGCGGATCGTGTAGTTGTGGACGATCGACGACACCGAAAAGTAACCGTCCGCCTCCAACAGGTTCTCCCAGTCAATGGAGAGCACCGCCTGATAGAGGTCACGGATGTTCCTGCATCTCGTTCTCAGAAGCGGCACCAGCACGCGGTGCGCCGTCCGGAGAAAGAGATTCAACTTCATCATGTCCCGCATGTCGCCGCGCACGACGACCGTGTTTTCCGTAACCTCGATGGGCTTGTAGCCCATCGCCAGCACTTCGGCTTCCGTCCATGCGGACAGTTGCTTGGCGCAGGAAATGATGATCGGAAAGTTCTTGTCTGTCCAGAGCTTCATTTCGCTCAGCTGATGCGCAACGGCATCAGCACGTAGAGGAACGGAATCGAGCACTTGATGACGGCGGGAGAATGTCCGTCATTGAGATTGATCGTAATCTCGTCGTCGTCGATCGCCTTCAGCGGATCCATCACGTACGACGGATTGAACATGATCTCGATCTTTTCCCCCGCGTACTTGATCGGCACCACGTCCTTGGCCTCACCGATGTCGGAGGCCGCCGAGGTCACCGTCAGCTTGCCGTTTTCGAAAATAAGCTTTGTCGAGTGCGCTTCGTCCATGGTCATGACGCTTGCACGGTCAAGCGCATCCAGCATCAGCTGCCGGTCGACGGCGATGTGTTCCGCCGTATCCTTGGGAATTACCTGCCGGTAGTTCGGATACGCATCGTCGATGACCTTCGAATAGATCATTACCTTGTCTAGCTTGAAGCAGATCTGCGACTTTTGCACGATCAGGGAAAGGTCCTCTTCACCTTCCAGACTGCGCTGAAGTTCGGCAACTGCCTTTGACGGCAGGACAATGTCCTTCTCCGCTTCCTTGGCAAACTCCACTTCGTTTTCAACCAGCGCGAGACGGCGTCCGTCAGTCGCCACCATGGTCAGCTTGGAATCCTTGAAGCTCAGCAGCACTCCCTTGAGTGTGCGGCGCGTGTCGTCCTGGCTGGCCGCATAGGACACCTTTCTCAGCATCTCCTTGAAGACCTGCTGGGAAACCGTGTAGATGTAGGCATCCTGATCCTTCGGCAACCTCGGAAATTCCTTCTCCGGCATGCCTACCAGTTTGTAACGCGCATTCCCGGCACTGATCGACGCACGTTCCTTGTCATCGACGTCGATCTCAACTTCTCCTTCGGCTACTTTCGTAATGGCATTGAAAAGCAGCTTGACCGGAAGCGTCGTGCTTCCCGCCTCCATGATTTCGCATTCGCTGCTGGCCTTGATCGAAATGTCAAGGTCGGTGGTCGTCATCTTGATTTCACCTTCACCGGTCTCCAGCAGCACATTCTGAAGAATCGGCAAGGAACCCTTGCCGGCGACGATGTTCTGAACTGACTTCAAGCCTTCGAGAAACTTGGACCTTACGATTTTGAATTTCATTTTGATTCTCCTTCTTTGAAACTCATCTGTTGATTGTATCAAATATTAGCTGATAGATAAAGAGCATGGATTATTATTATTAGGACTGTTCATTTTGTGGACAACTCGTCTTTAGCCTTGATTTGCCTGGTTTTCTTGTGCCTCTTGCTGTTGACTTCCTGAGTTTTTCTTTTTTTCAGCTTGTAGATTTTTCTTTCTGTTGTAGATAAGTGGCTCAGTTGTCAAAGGTTCTCTTCAGCGAGTCTTCATTTTGCCTGCATTGTGTTTAATCCATCTTGTCAGACAGGTTATAGCCGAATTCTGCCAGGATTTCCGCCAAAGTAGCCTTCAGATCCGCTTCAACATCCAGTCTTTTCTCTATGTTTTTCACTCCATGAATGATTGTCGCATGGGTTTTTTCGAAGAGCTTGGCGATTTCCGGCAGACTCTTGGTGGTGAACTTCCTGGCGATGTACATTGCCAGCTGCCTTGGCGTCACAATCGACTGCGTGCGTTCTGCCGAAAGAATCTGGGCTATCGTCACCGAATACTTCTTGGCGACGGTCGCCTGGATTTCCTCGATGTTCAGCTTCTTCATCGTCTGCTCTTTTTCGATGAAGTCTTTCAGCAGCTTCGACAGGTTTTCCTTGGTCAGGTTTTCCGTTGGATCCATTGACCTGAAGATGCTGACTCGATGCAAGGCGCCTTCCATCGCGCGCACATGGCTTTTGATGGTGTCTGCGATGAATTCCAGCGCCGAGTCAGGTATCGAAGGCGTCATGCCTTCGGACTTCTTCCGGAGAATGGCCAGTCGCGTTTCGTAGTTAGGCGATTCGATCTCCTGGACCATTCCTCCCTCGAAGCGCGAGATCAGCCTTTCTTCCACCGCCGGCAAGTTCTTCGGCGCCACGTCGGAAGTCATCACGATTTGCTTGTGCGCCTGCCAGAGCGCGCAGAAGGTATTGAAGAACTCTTCCTGGAACTGCTTGCCCTTCTGCAGAAACTGCACGTCGTCCACCATCAGCAGGTCAATCGTCCGGTAACGGTTCCTGAACGATTCGATCTGGCCGTTCTTCAACGCGTTGACGTATTCGTTCAGAAACGTTTCGGCGGTCAGGTAACAGATCGCCATGTTGGAGTTGCGCCGCTTCAGCTCGTTGCCGATGGCCTGCATGAGATGCGTCTTCCCCAAGCCGGTTCCGCCGTGGATGAAGAGCGGATTGTATCCGCTTTTGCCCGGATTGGAAACTACGCCTTGCGCCGCTGCCAGCGCCCAGCTGTTGGAAGGACCTCTTACGAATTCCTCGAACGTGTATTCATCGTTCAGTGGCATCGTGGAAATGAAGGTCGACACGCCGTTCGAATAGGGAGACCTGCCAACCGGACTTTGCGGCATGACGATGGCCGGTTTTGCCGTTTCGTCATACACGAATTCCAAGCCGATGCTCTCACCGTCCGCCACCAGTTCCAAACACTTCTGGAGCCGTTCGGAATAATTGTCCTTGAGATAGTCCGCAGCGTATGCATTGGAGGTATGGACAATGAATTTGTCACCCTTGCGCGAGACGGAAAGAATCATCGACAGGTATCGGTCAACCTGACTTTTCTCTTCGGCCGAATGCAAGGTGGAAAGGTAAATCTCCTTCGCCCTTTCCCACAGCTCCTTCGACGTGATGTCTATCGTTTCGTTCATACTCAAATCACCTTGTTGTCAACAGCCGCCAATTATACAAAAAATAATACGGCTATGGCAAAAGGAGAAATCTACTTATGTCATCAACATATCAACATCTTTTGTTTATAACTCTTATCTCCAATTCTTAATTCTTAATTCTCAATTCTCAATTTTCAATTCTCTAATGGTGTCCTCGTTTGATGATGATGGCCAGCACGGCGACATCCGCTGGATTGACGCCAGGTATGCGGGCAGCTTGGGCTAAAGTCTCCGGATGGAATTTTTTGAGTTTTTCCCGACTTTCGTAGCGAACTGCTGGACATTGGTCGTAGTCGAGCCATTTGGGTATGGCGATTGCCTCGTCCAGCTTGGCTCTCTCGGCCGCTTTCCGTTCCTGCTCGATATAAGGTTGATAATGACGCATAATCATTATCTCTTGTTTAACCCCTTGGGGATTGGCGAAAGTTCTAAAGTCAGCTTGTGATTCGGGATCAAGAGACCGGTCGACGCAGGAATTGATAAATTCAAATTCACGCTTTCTTAATTCGTGAATTGCTGGCGGAAGAATACCCACCGATTCGGCAGCTTTCATTAACCGGTAACGCGCATTGTCCTGTCGGAGGATCAATCGCCGTTCGGCGCGGCTCGTAAACATGCGATAGGGTTCATCCGTCCCCTTCGTAACCAGATCGTCAATCATCACCCCGATATAGGCATCTTGGCGACTGAGAATCAGAGGTTCGTGCTCTTGGACAAAGAAAGCGGCATTGATGCCGGCCATCAATCCTTGTGCGGCCGCTTCTTCGTATCCAGTAGTGCCGTTGATTTGTCCGGCGAAGAAGAGTCCGCTGATTCTTTTGGATTCCAATGAGTGCTTCAGTTCTCGCGAATCAATGCCGTCATATTCAATGGCATAGGCATAAGCGAGAAATTCGGCTTTTTCCAGTCCGGGGACCGACCTGACCATCTCGATCTGGACCTCTTGCGGTAGACAACAACTTAAGCCATTTGGATAGATGATTTGTCCGGATGAATCTTCCGGTTCTAGCATGACATGGTGCTGCTGTGCCGTGGTAAAGCGCATGATCTTATCTTCAATCGATGGACAATACCGTACTCCCGTTCCGGTGATTTTACCCCCATAGAGAGCTGAGCGGGAGAGGTTTTCACGGATGATTTGATGCGTTTTTTCCGTGGTATGCGTCATCCAGCATGGGAATTCGGGTAATGTTCCACGTGGAACATCGCTCTCTGATGCGGTTTGTTGTTCCACGTGGAACAATGGGCGCGGAGTCTCACCATCTTGGCGACTGCAGCAGGAAAAGTCGCAGCTGGAAGCCTTGAGACGGGGTGGAGTACCAGTCTTCAGGCGAATTAGGGTGAATCCATGCTTTTCGAGCGAGGTGGAAAGCTGGTTGATGGCCGGACGTTCATCGCCGCCTGATTCAGTACATTCTTTTCCAATCCAGGTACGTCCGCGCAGAGAAGTCCCAGAGGTAATGACAACCGCTTTCGCCAAAAGTTGGCCATGGGATTCGGTGCACACACCTTGAATTTCATCGTTATGGACGATGATAGCGATTACGGCGTCTTCGAGCACGGACAACGAACTTTGCTGGGCAATGACCTGTTGCATCCGCTCCGTATACTCGAGTTTGGCGCATTGGCAGCGGGTTGCCCAAACGGCTGGACCTTTACTGCGATTGAGAATCTTGGACTGGAGCGCGGTAGCATCCGCATTACGACCCATCTCACCGCCCAAGGCGTCCAGTTCGTAGACCAGATGGCTTTTTGCAAGACCGCCGATGGATGGGTTGCAGGGCATCCGGGCAATGGCTGATTGACGGGCGGTAATCAGCAAGGCATTGACTCCCATGCGAGCAGCGGACAGCGCGGCTTCAGCCCCGGCATGTCCTCCGCCCACGACGATGAGATCAAAAGGGGATTGCGAACTGAGTTTCATAGTCTGTGGATATTATACCAAAATTATTAACCAGTTTATGAACAAAATATTTTGAATTATTATGCGACATAGTAATGATGAAATATTGAATATTCGAATAAAATAATGTATTTAAGGTCGAAATGTCTGATGTCAAGGGAAAGTTGTTAAATCATATCTACAATTATCTAACAATTATTAACATATGGACCTACTTGCTCATTTTAATTTCTTTGTGGTATAATTTGTCCACTTGAAAATCATTTATCTATTCATTGACGGAGTGGGGCTTCGCAAGCCGGCGGCGGACAATCCCGTGAACAAGGAGGTGTGTCCGACGCTCTGGCGTCTGATCGAGCGACACTCCAAGCCGATCGACGCCTGCTTGGGCGTCGAGGGGTTGCCGCAGTCGGCGACGGGGCAGGCGACGATGTTCACGGGCGTGAACTGTTCGGCGGCGTTGGGGAAGCATTGCGAGGGGTTCCCCGGCGCGGAGCTCAGGAAGATCATCGAGGACAACAACCTGTTCCTGGAGCTGCGCAAGCGGAACAAGCGCGTTCGGTTTGCCGACGCGTATTTGGTGGATGACGTCGGCGAGATCGCCGCGCGGCGGTTCAAGTCGGTGACGACGGTGATGGCGCTGACGGTTCCGGAGTCGATTTCGCTGACGGACGACCTGATGTCCGACCGGGCGCTGATGCAGGACCTGACGCGGGAGACGATCCAGGACCGCTATCCCGACATTCCGGTCGTCCCGCCGCAGCGCGCGGCGGAGCACCTGTTCCGGCTGGCGCTCGTCAACGACTTCACGCTGTACGAGTTTTTCCAGACGGACGTCTCGGGGCATTCGATGGACTACGCGCGCGCGTGCGCGGTCCTGCGCGTCTACGACCGGTTCCTTGCGGCGCTCGTCCGCTGCACGGAGGCGGCGGGCATCACGCTGGTGATGACGGCGGACCACGGCAACATCGAGGCGATCGGCGAGCGCGGCCACACGCGCAACCCCGTGCCGTTCGTCGTCTGCGGTCCCGGCGAGGGATGGATCCGCGACCGCGTGAATTCCCTTGCGGACATCACGCCGGCGATTCTCGAGGCCTTCGACCGCTGATTTGAAACACAGAGACCGGCGTTCGCCGGCGGGCGGGGAGGCTGCTCGGAG
>JAKSOY010000238.1 GCA_024405255.1 Kiritimatiellia bacterium | reverse complement strand
CGAGGCGGCTCGGCACGGCATTCAGGCCCAGCGCGAGGTTCCAGTCCAGCGTCCTCGTCCCGTCCGTCGACGGACTCCACGCCGTCGTCCTTTCACCCGCAAAGCCCTGCTGCACGAACCACGAACCGCAGTCCCAGCCGACGACGAGCCGCGTCTCGCGCGGCGCGAGAACGCCGTCCTCATCGGCATCCGCACCGAACGCGATCTCGACGTTGTTCGTCGGCGTGGCGCGGCAGCCGAGCGAGAACGCGAACCGTCCCGCCCGCCGCGAAAGCGCGGGCAGCGGCACGTTCGTCACCACCTCCGCATCGGCCTCCTCGACCGGCGGCAGAGACAGCGCCACCGGCTGCGCCGTACTGGCGAACCACATGCTTGCAAGAATAAGGACTGTCACTATCTGCTTCATCCGTACCTCATTATACATTATTTTCTTCTTTCCGTGAACAGGATTTATCGTGAAAACGCCATCTAGTCGATACAGCAATCTCATGTTTCTTCTTCGCGAGAAGCATCGGGCATGATCGTCCCCGAGGCACTCGCTATCATGGGGATGTCCTCGCGCTTCACAGAAGCCACAAACTTGGCTCTTGCTTCGGCAAGAGACTGGAAATACTCCCTGAAATCTTGTGATATTTTCATTGCCCATTTTTTGTCGTGTGGACGCGGAATGACGATTTCACGATACCGGTCTCCGCAATCCTCGCGATTGGTCTGCATCAGGACAATTCGCCGCCATTGTTCTCGGACGGGTTGGAGACAAAGTGCCCAGAACAAATAGAACGGATCCCATATCCTGTCGTCAAGAACCCGGAACACGAACATCTCCTTGGTCAACACAACCTGCTCTTCACCCGGCATGATCATTGCGAACTCTCCAATGTTGCTGCTCGCCCTGTTTGGCGTCAGAACATCCCAGGCGGAAAGGCCGCTTGTCTTTCCACGCCAGAATTTCTCCGCCACGTTCAACGGTGTCAGGTTGGTCGGATTGACATTCATGCGCAACGCACGGATGTCCGACACCTTGATGTAGGGTATCTCTCCTTCCCGTTGATCATTCCCCGGGCTGCCATGCCCTCCCCGAACCGAAATGATCTTGCGGTCAATCAACTCTCCAATTGAAATTCCTTCGGTCTTCAACTTCTCAAGAGCCATTCTTATCGGCACGCAGAATCTCGTGTCATAGTAGGCCGGCACTATGACTTTGGAATTGAACACCCTCTCCGCCGAAACATCGAACCGACAATCGCATTCCCGCTTCGCCAGGAAACTTTCAACCGATTCAAGCAACTCGTTGTCAACCAGGTCCGTCCTCATTCCAGTCGCAGGATCAAGCTTGAATCGCGTTTCCCCGTTCTTGTAGATCCCGCATGTCTTTGGATTGAGGAACGTCACCGGATAGGTGAATTCGACCTTGAATTTCCCCGTATTGACCTTCGGATATTTCCGGAAAACATAAAAATTCGTCTTTGCGCGGCAAAAACCCTGGAACGCCTCCATCGGGACATTTGCAACCGCCTCCAGCTTGAGGCGTGATTTAATCCAGTCAAGAACGAACTGATAATTGGTCGAAAAGAAGTACGTCTCGGGTAGAACGATTCCGATCTTGCCGCCATCTTTTACAAGGTTGTACGCACGCTCGAGGAATATCAGCCCTATCTCCAGCTCACGAAAGGTCCCGTCGCCATTGCAGGCAATTGTATATCCGGAATATCGACTATCATTGGCACTCACCTTCAGATTCTTGCCGAAGGGCGGATTCGTGACGACAACGCTGAAACGGCCGTCCTTAATAGTCGACGGAAGGTGCGGGAACTTTTCGGCCCAGGTGTGCGTCCGAACCGAATCGCCGCGTGCGCAATGTGCCGATCCGTCTCCGGCAATTTGCATGATCGCCTTTGTAAGCTTCAGCCCGACTGCATCTTTTTCAATTCCATACAAATGCGTCTGCGCCCAGCGCGTCAGGTTCGCCTCTCCCATCCTTGGGAATTTCCTCTGCATTTCAATCATGCTTTGAACGAGAAAACCTCCCGTGCCGCAGGCCGGGTCGATAATCATGTCCGACTGCTGGATGTCCAACAATCTTATACCGGCTTCAATCACCGTCTGCGGCGTAAAGTACTGCCCTTCGCCCTGTTTCAGTGCCTCGCTTCGCAAAACCTGGAATGCCAGGGCGACAGACTTGACGCCCATGTCCAGAAGTCGAAGGCCTGCCAATGCATCGACACAGAACGCTATCGTCTCATCGGCAAGCCGGAGTCTACGATCATTCTCCGTTGTAAATGTTTCGGTATAAACGTCAACAAGATACTCGAAATCCCTTCTTATGTCTTCGGCCGTCTTCTTAACCGACTCTTTATGCCTGAACCGAACCGGGCGATCAGGATCCCCTCTTCCCTGCTTGTCGCTCTCAAGCTTGACAAGAAGGACATTGCAAAGCTGGTCCAACTGATCCTCGCGCCTCGTCACAATTGTATCGTTGACAACAACCTTGTCAAGCAGATCGGCAACGATCTTCCGGAAGAGGGATTCCGAGGGCGCGATCAAATCGTCATAAGTGAGTGCCTGGACGTCGGGGGCAATCGGGTCTCCCGGGCTGGGGATGTGCACCAATTCAGCTCTTTTCAGGATGGCACGTCCCTTTGATCCCCGATAAAGAAACACGCCCTGTGCAGACGGGTCGGCCGAGTTCGCCCAAACACCAAGCTGTGCATGTGGTTCTCCGACAAAATACGCCTCAAGCTGCGAAACTCCCGCCTGTTCGCTCCCTTGCTTACACTCAATCAGAAAGAGTATGTGGGCGGGATCACCACATGATTCAGGGCTGTCGAACACGGCGATGTCAACCGGGAAACCTGAATAACTGGCACCTTTTTCTCGGCGTGTCGCTTCCGACGGGGTTTTCGGGATTCTCCATTCCTTTTTTCCGAAGACCATCTGTTCTATCGTCCACCCCAGCGTCGTCAGATGTTGAACAAGTGGGCCCACAACGGTCTGTTGTTCAGGCGTTCTCTTCAACCGGATCGCAATCTCGTCTGCAATAGGGCAATTCTTATTCGTGGACATTTTCGGCATTGTGGACACGGCAAGTTCCCGCGCAATACTTGTTCGCCGCCGAGCCCCGTGCCCGATACAGAAAAACGGCGCGCTCCCCCTTTCTCTGTACTCTACGGAAGCCCTTGGCGTGGCCAATCGGAATACAGGAAGAAGGAACGCGCCGAGTGCATTGCTGCACACCGACACGTTCCCGCAACCATGCCGTTCCGATTTAGAAAAACCGCCAAGTATTTCCGTAGAACGTCGTGTTTGCGTAAACGCAAAATCGATTAGGTCGTTCGGATTGGGTGGCGGACGCGCAAAACGCATTCCCTCCCTTTCCGAACTATGTCTTGATCCAGTGGCGACGAACTCTCACCCGCCCTCAAAGGAACGCCAAACAGTATATCAAAAAAACGCCGCGATTTCACGCGGCGTTTTCGTGGTTCATCATCTTTTCATTTTCATTTTTAAGAGTAAGAGTTTACCCATTTTTCAACATCCTGCGCACCGAGCCTCCACCCACACGGACGCGCGAAGGCGAGGAACGGGACGGTACGCGTATAGTACGTCCATTTCACTTGCGGAAACGCACTTCGGGGACGGGAAGGGTGACTATTTGAAGATGAGGACGAGGCCTTTCGACACGTAGGTGACGAGCACATAGTTACGGGCTGTCACCGTTCCATTCGCCCCATAGGCAAGGAGCGAGACGCAATTCGGCGTCCCCTTCGCAGCTGTCAGCAACGTGGCGGGAATGACCACTTCCAGACGTCCCGCCGCGAGCGGGCGCGGTTCACCCAGTTTGAGCCCGTTCACGAACACGCCCACCGTCGCAACGCCCGTGCCGCCCACCGTAAAGGCAAGATGGAGGTCCTCGCCTTTCCAGGCGCGTCCAGGCGGCAGGTTCGCGAAGGCGATCGGCAGCACCGCCGGCGCGGCGTCGTAGGGACGCGTGGAGCCCGAATTGCGGAAGGACGCAAGAAGCGTGGGCACATCGGCGAACTGCGCGTCAAGCCACGCAAGACGCTGGACGAGGTAATCGCGAAGACGTTCCACGTCGGCCGCAAAACCGCGCTTCCGCCACCACTTCGCATCGTTCGCCGTCCCCGCTTCAAGGAGGTAGGCTTTGTAAAGATCCATTTCACCCCCCGGGGCGATCATCCGCGCGAGGACATCCCGCGCACCGCCCCAATAGAGCGTATGGAGGCGCGTACAGAACCACGGGTCATCCGCCCACTCGCGAAAGAAGGACGCCTCATGGTCGCGCACCACCTTCCACCCCGTCGGCGAGAAAGAGGAGACGACATCGTTTCCCACACCCCAGTCGAAGTCCCACACAGGACCGAACTTCAGAAGGTCCCCGCGGTCCTTGTAGAAGAAGCGGCTCTTGTAGACGGCATCGTTGTTGCCAACGAGTTCCATCGCCAACAGATAGGCCACCATTGAATCGATGTCGGCATACTGCGAATAATGAAGGCCGCTCGCATAGCCGTCCATCGCGGTCGAAGCCGCGCAGAACTTCTGCAAGTAGTCCTTGCACCAGTTCACCATCGTCGGATTCGTCTTCAGATACCCGGGCGAGTCGAGCATCGTCTTCAAGACGAGGTTCCCCGAGGAGACGGTGAATTTCGTGAGCCCGTCATACTCTTCCGAAGACTCGAAGAGATACCCGCCCGTGATGTCGTCCACCGTCGGATCCACCCACGAGTAGTCAGTCTTGAGCTGCCCCCGCGCTTCCGCCTCGTCCTCCCAATCGAAGATGTCCACACGGTTCTTGTCGATGCGCACATGTTCGCTCAGGAGGTAGAGTCCCTGCCACGAACCGTTCAACACGCATTCCACCCATGTGGACTCCATGCCGAGCGAACCGATTTCATTCGCAAGGTCGGCCGAAAGCTTATTCCGCATCGCCGACTCGTCATTGTAGTTCGCGAGAAGCACCCAATGCTTCGACTTCGGAATGCCGTAGAGTTTCGTCTTTTCCGCAAGCTTCAGCTTCCATGGTTTCTTATCGTAGTTCCGCGTGGAATTACCGCGCACCTTGATGATCATCGCGTCATTGTACGGACTCTTCCACTCTTCGTTGCCCTGTGCAAAGAGCCATCCCGCATGTTCTTCCTTCGAGGCCGACGGCGTTCTCCCGTCATCCGTCGAAAGATAGAGAACGGGTAGCTTCGAGAAAAGGAATTCCTTTTCGACGAGCCGGCCCTGCGCACCGCTCACCACGCACTTGAACCACCGTTCGAAATCGCTCGTTCGCGGCGTATACGACAAGTCGGTCGAGACGAGCGAATACGTCTTCGAACGCGGCGAGGAGCTGCGATACCACGCGGCTTCGAGAGCGGGTTTAAGTCCGTGGAACGTCGGCGCCTCCACCGCGAGCGCCTGGCCTACGCGTGGACGTTTCACGTCCACCGTCACATTCGTCGCGTAAATCCCGCCGGCCAGCAGATCCCAGGCGCCATTCGCACCAAGCCACACGAGCGCCCCGTCGAGCGTCGCCGTTTCCACACCGCTCGTCACGGTGACTGTACCCGGGAGGCGTACGAGGTCACCCGCTGTCGGCACGCGTGCAAGCGACCAGTTCGCACCTTCGTCCCAGTTCCCCGCCGCCCCGCCGGTCCACTCCATCGTGACGGGCTGCGCCTCGGACGTGGCCTGCAGTCCCGAAAAATCGGAGAACGCCCCCGCCCCGAGAAACGCGACCGTTTGCGCCGGCCGGGAATCGGCGGGATCAAGCGGAAACCACTTCGCGCCCGAGGGGTTCGCGAGCTGCACAAATTCGCCGTCCGCCTTCACGAAGAACGTACCATAGCGCTGGCCGCCAAAGTCGCGTGTTTCCATACGCACGTCGTACCAGGTTTCAAGGGCAAAGGTCACGCCTGGCGCCGAAAGGCGTTGCCACCGTCCGGACACCACACCCGCGAAATCGACCTCCGTTGTTCCGCCCGAGTGCTCCACGAAGGTGAAGGCCATGATGCCTTCCGGCGGTTCGCTGCCGAAAGCGGAAGTCACATCAGGACACACCCGCACCTCGACGGACCAGACATTCGTTCCAGCCGTTGTTTCGGCCGTGAACGCCACCCCCGAGGTATCGGAAAGATCCGTCTCGAAGGCGATTGCGTTCATGCCCGCAGTCACGACATTCGTTGCGCTAGACGCCGTATCAATCGTCCACGAGCCCCCCACCGCCCCCAGATCCGAAAGCGGCTGTCCCGAAGTATAGGACTCGAACGACGCGTGAAACCAAGGCCATTCACCCCTTCCCACAAGCGCCAGCACGGCAACCAGCAACAACGACTGGAATCGCCTCGCCATTACCGCACGAGTACGAAGAAACCGCGGCGGATGAAGATGCCCTTTTCAGTGGCCGACGCCGAGAACCGCTGGCCGGGGGCTGCGACGAACTTGAGCGTCGTGAGATTCGCCGGGGGCGTGGTCCAAGAGGCCACAAGGCCCGTCGACTTGCGCTCG
>JAKSOY010000237.1 GCA_024405255.1 Kiritimatiellia bacterium | reverse complement strand
TATAATATTAGTTCAATTTTAACAGTAGAGAAAGAAGAGTGTAATGGTTCGTATCGTCGAATGGTCGGCAGAGAAGCCGCAGAGCAAGTACGTCACGAAGTTCCTCGCGCGTAGCGCATTCCCCGAGGAGGCCGAAAAGGCCGCTGCGGAGGTGTTGGCTGCGATTCGCGCGGAGGGCGATGTGGCTGTCGCGCGTTATGTCGAGAAGTTCGAAGGTGCGAAGCTGACGGCCAAGCAGTTCCGCGTGTCGGAGAAGGAACTCGCTGCAGCCGAGGCGCAGGTGGCGCCTGCGCTGAAGAAGGCGGTGAAGGACGCCTATCGGCGCGTCATGAAGTTTTCCAAGGCGTCGCTCAAGGCGCCGTGGACGATGAAGACGCCGCGAGGCGGTACGGCGGGCGAGTTCTATTCGCCGATGGACCGCGTGGGTGTGTATGTGCCGGGTGGAACGGCGCCGCTGGCGTCGACGAGCGTGATGACGGTGACATTGGCCAAGGCGGCGGGCGTGAAGGAAATCGTCGCCTGCACGCCGGCGGGTCCGACGGGTACGCCGAATTCGGTGCTGCTCTATGCGCTCAAGCTCGCGGGTGCCACGGAAGTCTACCGCGTGGGCGGCATCCAGGCGATCGGGTTGATGGCGTTCGGTACGAAGAGCGTCAAGAAGGTGCAGAAGATCGTGGGCCCGGGCAACGCATTTGTCACGGCGGCCAAGCGCCAGGTCTACGGCTACGTGGGCATCGACCAGGTGGCGGGTCCGAGCGAAATCGCGGTGCTGGCGGACGGTTCGGTACCGGCCAAGTGGGTGGCGGCGGACCTGCTCTCGCAGGCCGAACACGGGTCCGGCTGGGAGAAGAGCCTCCTGGTGACGCACGATGCGAAGTTCGCGGCCGAGGTGCAGAAGGAGATGTTCGCCCAGACCGAGACGCTGTCGCGCAAGGCGCTGATTCAGCGTGTCTTCGACCGCGACGGCGTGCTGTTCTGCGTGACGCCGACCTTGCAGGAAGGACTTGAACTCGTGAACCGGTTCGCGCCGGAGCATTTCGAAATCATGTGCAAGGATGCGCTCAAGCTGATGAAGGGCGTGCGTGCGGCCGGCGCGGTGTTCGCCGGCGCGTGGACGCCGGAATCCGCCGGCGACTTCGTGGCGGGCCCCTCTCACGTGCTGCCGACGGGAGGCGCGGCGAACATGTTCAACGGCCTCACGCCGGACGACTTCCGGCGGCGCCACTCGTATGTGGCATTCACGCAGAAGGACCTCGCCGAGACGAAGGAGACGATTGCCGCCTTCGCGCAGGTGGAAGGACTTGATGCGCACGGTCGCGCCGCGAGCATTCGGTTTGAAAGTTGAAAAGTCTAGAAGCTAAAAGGAAACGACAATGACACTCGAAGAACAGGTGAAGGAATCTCTTGAACTGCTGCGTCCGATGCTGCAGGCGGATGGCGGCGATCTTGAATTCGTGAAAATGGAAGGCAAGGTCGTGACGCTCAAGTTGACGGGCCATTGCGGAAGCTGCCCCTACGCGATGATGACGTTGAAGCAGGGTGTGGAGTCCAAGCTTCAGGAAATCGATCCGGAACTCACGGTCGAGCGGGCTGAATAAAAAACAAGGAGAATTTCAAATGAAGACGTTCAATGTTTCTCTCGTTGGTGTCGGCGGCCAGGGCATCCTGCTGACGGCGAATATGCTTGCGCGGACGGCGACGATCGCCGGGATGGATGTGAAGAAGAGCGAAATCCATGGCATGGCCCAGCGTGGCGGCAGCGTGATTTCGAGCGTGCGCTTCGGCACGGAAGTCCATTCGCCGATCATTCCGGAAGGCCAGAGCGACATCCTCGTGGCGTTCGACCGCCTGGAGGCGCTGCGCTGGAAGCATTTCCTCGCGAAGGACGGCAAGGTGCTGATGAACAACATCGATCTCGTGCCGGTGACGGTTTCGAGCGGACTCCAGCAGCCGGTGACGGATTTCGAGACGCGTCTCGCGAAGGCGTTCCCGGAAGCGTTCGTGATCGACGCGGCGAAGCTGGCCGAAGAGGTGGGCAATGCCCGTACGATGAACATGGTGATCGCCGGTGCGCTGTCCGCTTTGACGCCGTTCAAGGAGTCGCAGTGGGTGAAGGCGATGGAAGAGAGCTTCACGGGTCCGAAGGCCAAGCTGCTGGACCTCAACAAGAAGGCGTTCGCCTTGGGTCGTGCGGCCGTCACGAAGTAACATACTATGTTCTACACGCTCGCATCCTATCTCGAACAGTTCTGGGGGCCTTTCCGACTGTTGCGTTCGCACGCGCTGCTGTTCGCGGCGGGGACGCTGCTCGCGGCTCTTGCGGTCGTCTTCCTCTTGCCGGTCTTGTGTCGGTTCTCGCCGCGTGACCACGGAAAGGCAATCCTCGGAAAAGACGGAATGACGTCGGCCGGCAAGCCGACGGGAACGGGACTTTGGGTGACACTCCTGATCCTGCCCGTGGCCTTGCTGGTGACGCCGCTTTCGGTGCCCGTGTTGGGGATGATGCTCTGCCTCTACATCGCGATGGCGTTCGGCTATCTTGACGACCGATCGGAACATCCGTGGGGAGAATTGAAGAAGGGCCTGCTGGATGTTCTCGTCTGCCTCGGTGTGGCCCTGTTCGTGTGGTCGGCCCTCGGCGGGAAGGTGTGGGTGCCGTTTTTCAAAGGCGAATGGGTTCTGCCCTGGTGGCTTTACATCCCGAGCATGGGCTTTGTGCTGTTCATCGTGATGAATGCGACGAATTGCTCGGACGGCGTGGACGGCCTTGCGGGGTCGTTGACGCTGATTTCGCTTGTATCGCTGTCGGCGCTTCTGTACGTCGTCATCGGCAACTGGCGAATGGCCGAGTATTTGAATGTGCCGCATAACTACCTCGCCGTGCGCTGGGCGATTCTGCAGATGACGGTTTCGGGCGGATTCGCCGGCTACCTCTGGTGGAATGCGGAACCGTCGAAGGTGCTGATGGGCGATGCGGGGTCGCGTTTCCTCGGCCTCCTGCTGGGCGCGGGCGTGCTGGTGACGGGCAATCCGTTTCTGGTGATCGCATTTGCGCCGGTGGTGCTGGTGAACGGCGGCGGCGGACTCGTCAAGTTGATTCTGCTGCGCGTGCTTCGTAAGTGCGGACTCGAGGTGCGACCGCCTTCGATGCTGGAACCCGAGCAGGAAAAGAAGAAGTTCTTCCTCGTGAAACTGCTGCAGGCTGTTCGCTTCCCGCTGCATGATCACTGTAAGAAGACGCTGAAGTGGACCAACGCGCAGGTGCTGATGCGTTTTATGCTGCTTCAGGCTTTCCTGATGCCGGTGCTCCTCATCCTCTTCGTCAAGATCCGCTAGTATGAAAACGAATAGCCGCCGAACCGCCGTTTTTATTGTCGCCCGCTGGTTGGCGGCGCATGAATTTCCGAATGAGCTGCTGCCCCAGCAGGGCGAGGACCGTGCGTTCGTGCAGGACCTTGTCTACACAGTGGTGCGGCGGTTCCGTCCGCTCCGCCTCGTGCTGGGTGAGTTGATGAAGACGTGGCCGAAGGGCGAGCTCGAGGCGCTCGTCCTCGTGGGTGCCGCGCAGATTCTCTATATGCCCGACGTGCCGGATTTCGCCGCCGTGAACGAAACCGTGGCCGCCGCGAAGATGAGCGGACAGGACAAACGCCTTGATCGCGTGGTGAATGGCGTGTTGCGCAATCTCATCCGGCGGCGGGCGGAATTCGAGTCGCTGCTGGCGTCGTCGTCGCTCGCGACGCGCGAGAGCTATCCCAATGCGCTCGTCAAGCGCTGGGTGGCCCGCTATGGCGAAGAGAAGGCCGAACAGCTTGCGAAATGGCATAACGAACCGGCGGAGACTTGGCTCGCGTGGCGTCCCGGGACCCTGGATGAAGCCGGAGCCGTACGTGAACCCTACACGCGGCTGCCGCGCGGACAGAAGGTGATGGATGTCGCCGGCTATCGCGAAGGCGCTTTTATCGTGCAGGATCCCGCGACGGCGGGAGCGGTCGATCTGCTTGCGGTGGAACCGGGGCAGTCGGTTTTGGACTTCTGCGCGGCACCGGGCGGCAAGACCGTCCAGATCGCGTGGCGGTTGAACGGGAAGGGCCGTCTCGTCGCACAGGAAGTCAATCCGCGCCGCTTGACGCGTCTGCAGACGAATCTGTCCCGTCTCCAGCTGGACTGGGTCGAGGCCGTGCAAGGTGTGGCGGCCGCGACGTTGTTCGACCGCGTGCTGGTCGACGCGCCGTGCAGCAATACGGGCGTGCTGAGGCGGCGGCCCGATGCGCGGTGGCGCTGGGAAGGCGAGCATCTGAAGCAGCTGACAGGCCTGCAGGCCGAGATTCTCGAGTCCGCTTCGCGGCAGGTGGCGCCGGGTGGACGCCTGGTCTATTCGACCTGCTCGAATGAGCCCGAAGAAAACGAAGAGCAGATCGCCGCGTTTCTTGCGGCGCACCCTGATTTCACGGAGGCGGGCCGATTCTCGTCGGTGCCGTGTGACAGCGGCCATGACGGCGCTTTCGCGTGCGCGCTTGTCCGAGCGAAGCAATGAGCTGATCTTGGTTTCAACGGAAAGAAATAAGGAGTCGAAAATGCTGGGTTTCTTGAGGGTCTTTCTGATGGTGGCCACTGTGCTGGCGGCAGGTCGTGTCTGTGCGGCGGAGAAGGTGCAAGCCGAAACGAAGGCGACGGAGTCGCTCAAGGTGACGGTGTGCGTACCGGGTGACGACGGCGTCGCGACGAATGTCTATGACCTTGCGGCGGTTGCGGCCAAGGATGACGTGAAATGCGCGAAAGACTATGTCGATGCCTATGCCGCCAATGTGCAGTACGACAAGAAGTTCAAGGAACACGAGAAGCGTGCGCTTCTGACCGTTCGGCAGGGAAACCACGTCTATGGAACCTGGTGGGCGATCTTCCCGCCGCTCTTGGCGATTCTGCTCGCGCTCTTCACGAAGGAAGTCTATTCGTCGCTCTTCATCGGCATTGTCTCGGGCGGCTTCCTCTACGCGGGGTTGAGTTTAGAGGGCATGCTCACGCACGTGATGCAGACCGGTTTTGTCAAGTCGATCGCCGATCCCTACAACATCGGCATCCTGCTCTTCCTTGTCCTGCTCGGCGCACTGGTGGCGATGATGAACAAGACGGGTGCCTCTGCCGCGTTCGGACGTTGGGCGCAGACGCATATCAAGAGCCGCGTGGGTGCAGAGGTCTCGACGATCATCCTCGGTATGTTGATCTTCGTGGACGACTATTTCAACTGCCTCACTGTGGGGTCCGTGATGCGTCCGGTGACCGATGCGAAGAAGGTGTCGCGTGCGAAACTCGCGTATCTGATCGATGCGACGGCGGCGCCGATTTGCATCATCGCGCCGATTTCCTCCTGGGCGGCCGCGGTGGCGGGTTTTGCGAAGGGTGCGGGTGCGGAAAGCGGATTCTCGCTTTTCATCAATGCGATCCCGTACAACTTCTATGCGATTCTGACGATTGTGACGATGTTCTTCCTGGCGGTGACCGGCCTCAGTTTCGGTCCGATGAAGAAGCACGAGGAGGCGACGGCTGCCGGCCGGCCCGATCTGGGTGCGTTGGAGCATGCGACTGACACGCTCTCGCGCAACGACAAGGGCAAGGTGATCGACCTCGTCATCCCGGTGGCGGTGCTGATCGTGTGCTGCCTCATCGGCATGATCTACTCGGGCGGCTATTTCGGGAGCGGCAATCCGGGATTCATGAAGGCCTTCTCGGATTCCGATGCGTCGGTCGGTCTCGTGCTGGGGTCGATTACGGCGCTTGTGTTCGCCGTCGTCTTCTATCTCTGCCGTCGCGTGATTTCGTTCCGCGACTGCATGGACGCTTTCCCGGAGGGCTTCAAGGCGATGGTGCCGGCCATCATGATTCTCTGCTGCGCCTGGACGCTGAAGACGATGACGGATTCGCTCGGTGCGAAGATCTTCATCTCCGATCTGATCAACGGTCCGGCGGCGGGGCTGACGAGCTTCCTGCCGTCGATCATCTTCCTGATCGCCATCGTCCTCGCGTTCTCGACGGGTACGAGCTGGGGCACCTTCGGCATTCTCATCCCGATCGTTCTGGCGGCCATCCCGGGCAGTGCGATGACGATCATCGCGGTCTCCGCCTGCATGGCGGGCGCCGTCTGCGGCGACCACTGCTCGCCGATTTCCGATACGACCATCATGGCGTCGGCCGGCTCCCAGTGCAACCACCTCGTGCATGTGAACACGCAGCTGCCGTATGCGATGCTCGTCGCCGGCGTCTCGTTCGTGTCGTATGTCGTTGCGCCGTTCCTGCATTCTACGTGGCTCGCGCTGCTGGTTTCGATCGCCCTGATGCTGGCAACACTGACAGTCCTGAACCTCAAACTTCGGAGGCCTTGATGAAGAAATTGGTTTAAAGTGGGGGAGAATGAATGAAGATGAAGTGTTTCTTGGTGGTGGTCTTTTCGGCCGTCTTGTCATGGGTTTTGTTCGCCGGTGTCGCCGGAACGACGCCGACGCAGGAAGAGTTCGACGAAATCGTCGACCGCGAGATGTTCAAATTCATCCATG
>JAKSOY010000236.1 GCA_024405255.1 Kiritimatiellia bacterium | reverse complement strand
TTGGCCTGCGGCGATGAAAACGGGCAGTTCGCCTTTACATTGGTCGGTTGCAATGCTATAATGACCACCGTGACAGGAATGGTTTCAATCGTTGTCGGCATCGCGGGCGCGCGGGTCGCCTGGTGGGTTCCGACGAACCATTCCAAGGTACTGAGAAACGGAGATTTCAAGATGCGGACCATGTTGAACGTTGCGGGCCGGGGAATTGCCCTTGCGCTGAGTCTGCTCCTCGCCGGGGGCGCGGGGGCGGTCGAGGGACACCCCTATCGGGTGATCGCGGCCGAACAGAAGGAGCATCGGCTGGTGATGCTCGAGCCGGTTGCGGGCGAGGATCCGACGACGGAATCGGCGATCGTCTGGGAGTGGCGGCCGGAGAAGGATCCCGGGATCCCGGCGGCGGCGCGCAAGACGTTCAGCAATCCGGACGAATGCAAAGTGCTCGGCAATCTCATTTTCATGACGGCCTCGGGCGGCGGATTCGCGGCGATCGATCGCGCGACGAAGCGGACGGTGTTCTATGGATTCGCGGGCGGGAATCCCCATTCGATCGAGCGCCTGCCGGATGGACGCGTGGTCGTCGCCTCTTCGGAGGGGAACCGGCTCACGCTTTTCGATGTGGCGTCGCATCCCTTTGAGCCGAAGGCGCAGCCGCAGAAGGTCTATCGGCTCAATGGCGCGCATGGCGTATTTTGGGATCGCGAACGGAACTGCCTGTGGGCGCTCGGCGGTCATGCGCTTGAAAGATTCGCCTATGATCCCACGGCGATGGCGCTCAAGCGGGAGAAGGCGTGGTACCTCAAGGATGCAGGACTGCTGTCGGGACACGACCTCGTGCCTGCACTGGGCGATGCCGCTCATCGGCGGTGCCTCGTGGCGACGGCGCACGAGGGATACGTGTGGTTCTCGATCGATGCGCGTACGGAGGGCTTCAAGGATGTCGTTCCCGTTCGGGACGTGAAGAGCATCTCGTTCCTGCCGAACGAAAAGGGCGAGGTGGGGCAAACGCTGCGGCTCTCTCCCAAGGTGCAGTGGTGGACGGACACCTTCAGCGCAACGGGTCCCTCCGGCCCCCAGCGCTACCATTTGAAAGACGCGCGCTTCTACAAGGCCCGTTATCTCAAATGAATTGCGAGGGCATTGTCTCCTTGTCGGGATTGTGGTCAATAAGTCGATGATTTGATGACTTATTGACGAGGATAATGGTTGTTTTGCCAATATACTTGTCAATAAGTCGGATATTTGGTATGCTATTGACAACGGAAAGGAGAGGAAGCATGCAGTTGCTTGGCCGAAAAAAAGAAATAGAAGCGCTTGAACGGGATTTTCAGAAGGACGAATCGCAGTTCATCGCGCTTTATGGGCGGCGGCGTATCGGGAAAACCTATCTCATTCGGGAACTCTTTCATGATCAGTTTTTCTTCTCGCATACGGGGATGCGCGGTGGTTCCTTGAAGAGCCAGTTGATTGCCTTTCGGGCGTCATTGATTCAGTACGGGCATGAGAAGTGTCCCGTGCTGAAAAACTGGCTTGAGGCATTTTTAGAACTCAACAAGTTGATCCAGTCGGGGCCTGCCGGGCGCAAGGTGATTTTCATTGATGAACTCCCTTGGATGGATACGCCAAAATCCGGATTGTTGACCGGTTTGGAATACTTCTGGAATTCCTTTGCTTCGGCTCGTCGGGAGAACGACATCTTTTTGATTGTCTGCGGTTCGGCTTCTTCGTGGATCGTGAAGAACTTGTTAAAGAATACCGAAGGGCTTTACGGGCGCCTGACGGACCGCATACAGTTGAAACCGTTTTCTCTCTCTGAATGTGAAGAATATGCCACGCGTCTTGGCTTGGAATTTACGCGGCAGGAGGTAGCCGATGCCTATATGGTCTTTGGCGGTGTGCCGTATTATTGGAGCTTGTTGAATCCGAAACTCTCTCTTGCGCAGAATGTCGACGAGTTGCTCTTTTCGGCAGATGGAAAATTACGGGACGAGTATGGTTATCTCTATGCCTCGATTTTCAAGAATGCGCAACAGCATTTGGCCGTGGTGGAAGCGCTCGCAACTCGGAAATGTGGGATGACGCGCGAGGAGATCATTTCGGCGACGGGGTTGAAAAACGGCGGGAACTTCAAGATCCTTCTCGACGAACTTGAACAATGCGATTTCATTCGGAGCTATGTTCCCTTTGGCAAGAGGAATCGTGGTACGGTCTACCAATTGATTGACAATTTCACGTTGTTCCATCATTCGTTTCTCGCGGGGGCGGCGCGGGAGAGCGCCGGATTCTGGCTCTCGGCACAGGAGACGCCGAAGGTCCAGAATTGGCATGGACTGGCCTTTGAACGGCTTTGCCTGCAGCATGTCGAACAAATCAAACGGGCGCTAGGCATTGTCGGGATTCGCGTGGGCGTGTGTTCCTGGCGAGGGCCGCATGCGCAGATTGACTTGCTTTTGGATCGTGCGGATAGGACGATTGACATTTGCGAGATCAAGGGGTCGTACGCCCCATTCGCCTTGGATGCCGAGGAGCATGCGAAACTGTTGAAACGCAAGGCCGATTTTATCCAGACAACGGGAACGTCGTATCATTGTCGATTCGTGATGATCACATTTGCCGGACTCAAGAAAAACAAGTATCAAGGTGTTGTTCAAGCCG
The DNA here is from genome assembly GCA_024405255.1 of Kiritimatiellia bacterium. The sequence continues at coordinate 4,140 of JAKSOY010000236.1, read as the reverse complement.
AAATCGAACTTGACGACCTCTTTCAGAGATGAGGCGTGTCATGGAAATGACGGAATTCGTTTTGAATAAAGGAGTATGAGCGGGTATGAAGTCCTGTGTCGACAATAAGGTTTTAGGTTTTCAGCAGAATCTCATTGCTGCGTGGACCGACTATGTGGCGGGCCGGATCGATGCGAAGGCGCTGAAGGGTGCCTCTGCGGGCTTTGGCATCTATCAACAGCGCAACGGCGCGACGATGATGCGCATCCGCCGCGTGGGCGGCACGATCACGACGCGCGACCTGCGTACGGCGGCCGCTCTCCTGCGCACATACGGGGGCGACTTCGCGCACCTCACGACGCGCCAGGACATCCAGCTGCACGGGATCCCTGCCGGCCAGGTGACGGCGGCGCTCGCGGCCTGCGAAGCGAATGCGTTTCCGTTCCGCGGCGGCGGGGGCGATACGTTCCGCAATACGCTCGTGGGCGCGTATTCGGGTCTGCATGCGGATTCCGCGTTCGACGTTCTGCCTTTTGCCGAGGCGCTCTCGCGGGCGTTCTATTCCTACGACCTGGCGTACGGACTCCCCCGCAAGCTCAAGATCGCGTTCGCGGATCGTCCGTCGGCGGCGTATCTCGCCCAGACGAACGACCTCGGCTTCGTCGCGAAGATCGTCGACGGCGCGCGCGTGTTCGAGACGTATGTCGGCGGCGGCATCGGCTTTCAGCCGCGTGTGGGACTCAAGCTCTTCGACGCGCTGCCGGCGGAAGATTGCATCTGCGTGGCGATGGCGCTCACGGAACTCTTCAACGAGAAGGGCTGCCGTACGAATCGGTCGCACGCGCGCATCCGGTTCCTGCGGGAGGATCTCGGCGACGCCGAATTCGTCCAGGCCTTGACGGCAAAGCTGGCCCTGCTTCCGGCCGAGGCGCCGCGTGCGGAGGTGGCGGCGGACGCCCGGCGCGAACTCCCCGTGACGGCGTTCCCCGCGAACGACCGGCCGGGCGAAGGGTTCGAGACGTGGTCGCAGCTGGCGGTGACGCCGCTCGTGGGCGGACGCGTCGCGGTGCGCATCTTCGTCCCGTTCGGCGATTTCACGGCGGAACAGCTGGAGGCTTTCGCCGACGCGATGGAACGGAACGGCGCGGTGCAGTTCCAGGGACTCGACTCGGGCGACCTTGGGCTCGTCGTGCCGTACGATCAGCTCGCCGGCGTCTACAATGTGCTGGCGGGATTGAAGCAGGATTTCGTCGTGCGGAGTTTCGTCGGCAACATCCGCACGTGTGTCGGGTGTCGCGTCTGCACGAGCGGCGTTACGGATGCGTCGGCGATCGGACGCGCGGTCGCCGAACATTTCGACCGGCGGATTCGTCCGCTCGACACGCCGCAGAAGGTTGCGCTGGCGAAGCTGCTGCTGAATGAAGTGCGCATCAGCGGGTGTCCCAATTCCTGCACGGCGCATCCGCTCGCGCGGTTTGGCTTTGCCGGACGCAAATCGGCGGGCGCCGATGCCGAGACGGCATTCACCGCCGGCGCGACGAACCCCGTGCGGTTGGGGGCGCCTGATGCGACCGTGCCGCCGATTCCTGCGGACGAATTGCCGTCCTATTTGGAACAAGTTCTTTTGTCCGTTGTCAAGTAAAAGCGAGAGATGTGAAGATGAGTGATCAAAAGCAGGCAAGTGACATCGTCGTGGCCGAGAGATTCAGCGGACGCGACCTCTTCAAAAAGGAAGACTGGCTTTCCATCTGGATTGCCTTTATTCTCACGGCGGTTGCGGCGGTCGGGGTGATCACCGGCGGATTCGACTTCTCGGGCGCGAAGTTCGCGACGTGGGGATTCTCCGCCGCGGAGTTTTCCGACCCGTCGAAGATGAAGGGACTCTTCGGCATTTTCAACGCGGCGTTGTGGTCCAAGCTCGGACTCACCTTCGGGGCCTTTGCGCTGCTCTATGCGATCGGCAACAAGCTCGAAGGCAAGAACCCGTTCAAGTTCCTCGGGGCGTTTGCCGGCTTGTTTGCGCTCGTGATGGTCGTGCGCATTCTTTCGGCCGAGGCGACGTTCAAGCATTATCTCGAGTTCGCCTTCTGGGCGCTCATCCTGGGATTGTTCATCAGCAATGTGGTCAAAACGCCGACGTGGCTCAAGCTCGCCGTCCGAACCGAGTTCTACATCAAGACGGGACTCGTTCTCCTCGGCGCGCAGGTGCTCTTCTCGAACATCCAGAAGTTCGGCCTCTACGGACTCGGCATCGCCTGGGGCGTGACGCCGATCGTGATCCTCTTCATGTGGTGGTACGGAACGAAGCGGCTCAAGATCACGAACAAGCCGCTCGTCATCACGATTGCGGCGGCGACCTCGGTGTGCGGCACTTCGGCGGCGATTGCGGCGGCAGCGGCGGCGAAGGGGCGCAAGACGGATCTTGCGTTCGCGGTGGGCACGTCGCTCGTCTTCACGGTCCTCATGATGGTGGGCATGCCGCTCTTCATCAAGGCGGTGGGGATGAACGAGATGATCGGCGGCGCGTGGATCGGCGGCACGGTCGACTCGACAGGGGCGGTGGTGCTCGCGGGCCAGGCGCTGGGCGACCTGGGCGGACAAGTCGCGGCGCTCGTGAAGATGATTCAGAACATCCTCATCGGCTTCATCGCGCTCGGCATTGCGATTTTCTTCACGACGAAGGTCGATCCGGCGGCGCGGACGGACGGCAAGGTCGGCGTGGGTGAAATCTGGCAGCGCTTTCCGAAGTTCATTCTCGGCTTCCTTTTCGCGTCGATGTTCTTTTCGTTCTTCATGCAACCGCATTTCGGCGTCGATACGACGAACGCCGTCATCAAGCATTTGAAGGAGTTCCAGAACTGGGCGTTTGCGCTCGCGTTTACGTCCATCGGCCTGGAGACGAACTTCAAGGAACTCGGCGCGCAGGTGCAGGGCGGCAAACCGTTCCGTCTCTACATCGTGGGCCAGATCTTCAATCTGATTCTCACCTTTGCCGTTGTGTGGGTGCTCCTCTGCGGCAAGTTCTTCCCGATACCGACGATCCAGAGTTAGAGAGGTTAAAGATTAAAGATTAAAGGTTAGGGGTTGTAGATTAAAGGTTAGGGGTTGTAGGTTAAAGGTTAGGGGTTGTAGGTTAAAGGGGTATAGGGGTGAAGGGGTAAAGAGTTGAAGGTTAAAGGTTGAAGGGGTGAGAGGAAAATGAAAGGGTGGATGGTTGCGGGGATTATGGGGGTGGCGGTGGTGACGGCCGTTGTGCTGATGTGCGGGCAATATGGGATGATTCCCGGCCTGGACTTCGGCTGCGGCCAGTACTACTACACCGACATCCCCGACTGGCAGAAGTATTTCTCTGTCAAAGGGGTGGTGGATCATTGTCCCCGTTGGGTCTACTTCGTGCTGTTCTTCCTGTGGGGATATGCGATGTACCGCATCTGGGTCTGGCTCGACTCGCATTGACCGAGGTGGCGTTGCCGTGCGGATCTTGTCGTAAAAACAGTATTCGCCAATGACAATTTTGTCAGTTCGGGTTGTTTCCGTCCTTGCACTTTTCCGCTTTCTGTGCGATAATCGTCCTCTTAACCGGAAGGAAGGTATCGATGAAGACAATTGAAGGAAATCTGACTGCGAAAGGGTTGCGGCTGGCGCTGGTGGCGAGCCGTTTCAATTCTTTTCTCGTCGAACAGCTGGTGAAGGGCGCGGTCGATGTGTTTACGCGCCTGGGCGGCGACGAGAAGAATCTCGTGCTCGTGCGCGTGCCGGGCGCATACGAGATTCCGGTGACGGCGAAAAAGCTCGCGGCCGGCGGTAAGTTCGACGCCGTGGTGGGGCTTGGCGCGGTGGTGCAGGGAGCGACGGCGCATGCGGGGCTCATCTGCGAGACGACGGCGCGCGCGTTCAACCAGATTGCGCTTGAGACGGGCGTGCCGGTGACGGATGGCGTGGTGAGCGCCGAGAATCTCGAGCAGGCGATCGAGCGCTGCGGCACGAAGCAGGGCAACAAAGGCGCGGCGGCGACGCAGGCGGCAATCGAGCTCGCAAACGTGCTGGGGCAGATCTAAGGAAGAAAAATCTCCGCTTGTTCCGCTTCGCTCACGCGCTCCGATTTTTCAATTCGATTCCAAAGAAAGGGTTCCGCTGGGTTCACGCGCTCCGATTTTTCAA
>JAKSOY010000235.1 GCA_024405255.1 Kiritimatiellia bacterium | reverse complement strand
ACAATCGAACAATCCGAACAATCGAACAATCGAACAATCCGAACAATCGAACAATTTTATGGTATAATAGTCCGTGAAAGGAAAATGAGAATGGAACGGAAAGAAAATCGGAAGGCGCGCATTGGCATTTACACGACAGGATTGAAGGCCTATTGGCCGCAGTTCGCGGGACTCAAGGAGCGTCTGGAAGGCTATGGACGTTTCATCGCGGAGAAGATTGCGGCGTTTGGCGATGTGGAGGTGTTCAACTTCGGACTCGTCGACTGTTCCGACCGCGGACTTGAAGCGGGCGAATATTTTCAGGCGCACAATGTCGATCTCGTCTTTCAGCACATCGGCACCTACGTGACAAGCGATGCCGTGCTGCCGGTGCATCAGCTCTGCAAGGCGCCGACGGTGATCCTCAACCTCCAGCCGGCCGTGCAGATCAACTATGCGAAGACCGCTACGGGCGAATGGCTCGCCCAATGCTGTGCGTGTCCCGCGCCGGAAATCTCCAATGCGTTCAATCGCGCCGGCATCCCGTTCCGGATCGTCTCGGGTCTGCTGGGACTTGAAAAGGCGCCGGCGATCGCCATCGCCGATGAAGTGACGGCGCAACGTCCGGAAGCCATTCGCGCCTGGAAGGAAATCGGCGAATGGACGCGTGCCGCCGTCGTGAAGGCGAATCTCGCGAAGGCCCGCTTCGGCTTCCTCGGCAACAACTACTCGGGCATGCTTGACATGTACTCCGATTTCACGATGGCACAGGCCCAGACGGGCATCCATGTGGAGCTGCTCGAGATGTGCGACCTCAACGCGCGGCTTGAGCAGGTGACGGACGCCGACGTGCAGGCGAAGCTGCAGGAGATTCGCGACATGTTCGAGATCTCGGGCGATTCGCCGTCGGATCCGCTCGCGCGCAAGCCGACGGACGAGCAGCTGGCCTGGTCCGCCAAAGTCGCGTGCGCGCAGGAGCGTCTCGTGAAGGACTTCAACCTCGACGCGCTTGTCTACTACTACCATGGTGCGGACGGCAATGCGTACGAACAGCTTCAGAGCGGTTTCATCGTGGGCCATTCGCTTTTGACGGCGCAAGGTGTGCCGTGCAGCGGCGAGGGCGACCTGAAGACCGCCATCGCGATGAAAGTGTGCGACATCCTCGGCCTGGGTGGCAGCTTCTGCGAAATCGTCACAACGGACTACCTGACGGGGACGATCCTTCTGGGCCACGACGGTCCGTTCCATCTCAAGATCGCCGAAGGGCGTCCGATTCTGCGCGGACTCGGCGTCTACCACGGCAAGCGCGGTTCGGGCGTGTCGGTGGAGGCGAAGGTGCGGGCCGGACAGGTGACGACGCTCGGTCTCACCCAGACGGGCGACGGCAAGTTCAAGTTCATCGTGACGGAGGCGGAGGCGACGAAGGATCCGATCATGACAATCGGCAATACGCAGACGCACGTCAAGTTCGATGTCGACCCTGATACGTTCATGGAGAAGTGGTTCGCGGAAGCGCCCATCCACCACTTTGCGATGTCCGTCGGCAAGAACGCCGGCCTCTTCAAGAAGATCGGCGATCTGCTCTCCATCAAGACGGTGCGGGTGTGAGTTTGAAAGAAAGGACGGTTCACATGTTGAAGTCGTTGTTGAGTGCGTGTTCGGTCGTGCTGGTGACGGGACTTGCGTGTGCGGCGCAAGTCGACTACGCGAAACTTCTGGATGCACCCTTGCTTCAGAAGACGGAGGGCACGCTCGGTTATGAGGCGATTCTGAAGGAAGTCGATGCGGCCGACAAGGCGGCGGACGCCAAATGGTGCGCGTTGAAGTCGCGTGCTGAATACGAGGCCTACCGCAAGGACCTGCATGCGAAGTACGTGGCGGCCGTCGGCGGACTCACGTTCGCGCGCACGCCGCTCAACGCGAAAGTCGTCGCGACGATTCCGCGCGAGGGCTACAAGATCGAGAAGGTGATGTTCGAGAGCCGTCCGGGCGTGTATGTGACGGGACTCCTCTACCTGCCCGACAACGCGAAGTTCAAGGCACCCTATAAGGCGATCATCCTCACCTGCGGCCACTCGGCCGACGGCAAGGGGTCGATCGACTATCAGCGCGGCTGTGTGCAGGGCGTGCAGCAGGGATTCGCCGTCTTGATCTACGACCCGATTTCCCAGGGTGAACGCGTGCAGGTGCCGGGCGGCATTTGCTGCGGTCCGCACAACCAGTACGGCGCACTCGCCGCACTGCTGGGCCAGAGTACGGCGCAAATGCGTCTTTGGGACGGCATGCGCGTGATTGACTACCTCTACACGCGTGACGACATCCGCAAGGACGGTGTCGGCTGCATGGGCAACTCGGGCGGTGGCACGATGACGTCGTTGCTAGAGTCGATGGATCCGCGTATTACTACGGCCTGCCCGTCGTGCTACATTACGACGTTGCGCGATGTGTGCCGGCGGATCGGTCCGCAGGATGCCGAACAGAACATCTTCGGCCAGCTCGCGTTCGGCCTCAACCACGCGGGCTATGTGCTGATGGGCGGCAACGCCGTTCGCATCCACTGCTGTTTCAAGGACTTCTTCTGGATTGAAGGTACGCGCGCTTCGTACGACGTCGTGAAAAAGACGGTGGCGAACTGCGGCCTCGACGCGACACGCTATGGTCTGACGGACGTACCGGGCCCGCACGGGTGGAAGGAGTCCACACGCACCTCGTCGATTCAGTGGATGCGCCGTTGGCTCGCGGGCGACACCTCCACGCCGCCGGTCGATGTCGAGGCCTGCCGCAAGCTCGATGTCGGATTCGACGTCAAGAAGGTCGATCACGGTCTTGACGGCAAGGCCGTCTGGGTGACGCCGGAAGGGAAGGTCGCAAAGGTGCCGGGCTTCCGCAGCATCTATGCGCTTTTGAAGGACGATCTTGCGTCCGCCGAGAAGGCGCGTCCGGTACGCGATGCGGCGGCACGCGCACAGGTCGCGGCGGCGCGCGCGGGGATTCGTCCGCTGGAGCAGCTGGGCGTGCGCGTGACGAAGGTCGGCGAGGAAAAGCTGGCGGATGGCGCCACGCTTGTGCGAGAGATCTTCTCGTTCGCCGACGGACAGAAAGTGCCCGCGCTCACGTTCCTGCCGAAGGGCGAAGTGAAGGGCGCGGTTCTTGTGGTCGACGATCGTCCGCAGCGGTCGATTCATCGGGCGCGTGTGCCGGACGTGCTGAAGCGGGGCGAAGCCATCATGGTGGCGGACCTCGCGTGCGTCGGCGAAACGGGCAAGGTGAAGTTTCCGTTCTATGGCATCAAGAACGCGGATGAAGGTCCGGCCGTGATGCTCTACCTGCTGGGCAAGTCGATGGTGGGGCTGCGTGCGGAAGAGCTGATCGCGCTAGGCGATGCGCTCAAGGCGCGCACGGGCAAGAAGGTGGAGATGATTCCGCATGGACGTCCCTGCATTTCGGCGGCGCATGCGTTTGCCGTGCGTCCGGACCTCTTCAAGAGTGTCCAGTGCCTTCGTACGCCGAAGAGCTGGGGCGAATCGGTGCGCACGAGCGCGATGGTGCCGTTCGCCGATGTCGTCAACGGCGCGTTGCTCGACTACGACTGGACGGACCTGCTGAAGTAATTCAGATGCGCGCGAGGATGTCTTGCCAGGATTGGACGCGCGTCATGTTCGGGGCGAGCGTAAACGACTGGTTCCAGGGACGGTTGAAGACGAAGATGCGCGTCGCCTGCCAGGCGGCGAGATGCGTGAGCACGTTCGGCGAGTCGTCGATGGCGAGGTCGTAGGAACGGGCGAGAAGTTCGCGGAGCGTGACCGTGGGCGGATCGTCCGGATTGTGGGCGTAGCAGGCGTCGCGTCCATACTTGTCGACGTAGGTGACCGGGAAGTCGCCGAGTCCGTAACGCGTGAGCCATGCTTCTGTCGGCGCGTGCGCGGAGGCGGGGCGTCCCGTGATGATCTGTACGTCGTGGCCCTGTTCGCGCAAGGTGCGCAGGGCCTCGGGCGCACCGGGCGTGACGGGATGGGTCAGCAGCGAATCGAAGTCGTGCGAGAGCACCATAAAGCGCTTCATCTCGTCGTCCGTGAGGCCGAAGACCTCCTGCAGGTCGAATTGGAACACCTTTTCGTAGGGCACGTGCTTGCCGAAGGCGCGTTCAGCAAGACGGCAGAGATTGGCCGCCGTTTCGCAGAGAACGTCGTCCATGTCCACATAGATCTTCATTGGATACCAACCGTTCCTTCGCCGGCGGTCATATTCTCCCCGACGAGATCGGAGGACGCGTCGCGACTGCCAAAACCCTGGATCCATCCGTTTTCAAAACCGAAATCGGCCGCGGCTTCAGTCACGCTCTCGTATTCCTCTTCAGCCACCACGCGATCGAACGGCGGTGTTTTCAGCGCCTCGAACGCGGGCGCGTACTGACTCATGACGGAAATGTGCACGGCGGGCGAACATTCGGTTGCGAGCCACGCGAGATTCTCGATGGCCTCCTCGGCGTGTCTGGGCAGCACGAGCAGGCGCACGATGACACCACGGGTGGCGGCGCCGGGCGCCTCGGCGTCGAGCGGTCCCAGGGTTTCCCACAGATGTTTGACGGCGGCACGTGCGGCCGCCACATAGCCGGGTGCGGAAGAGGCGGCGCGCGCGGTCGCTTCATTGGCGTAGCGCAAGTCGATGAGGGCGATGTCGCACAGGTCGCGGTATTCCTTCAACGTCTCCACGCGTTCGTAGCCGCTCACATTATAGACGAACGGCAGATGAATGCCCTCGGCGCGCAGGGGTACAACGGCCGCGCGAATCGCGGGCAGATAGGGCGTGGGCGAAACGAGATTCCAGTTTCCGCAGCGATGCTTGACGGCGAGGGCGCGGAAGATGTCCGTCAGTTCGGGAAGCGAAAGGTCCTTGCCCTCGCCCCGCCAGCTCCAGGGGGAGTTCTGGCAGTAGAGACAGCGCATCGTACAGCGCGAGAAGAAAACGGCGCCAGAACCGGTTTCGCCGCAGATGGGCGGCTCTTCGCCGAAGTGGGGACCCCAGCGAAAGACGCGGGGAAGGGGGCCGGCCTGGCAGAAACCAAGCCGACCGTTTTCACGGTCGGCTCGGCAGCGTCGCGGACAAAGTTCGCAGAGATTCGACATGATTCGGAACGAGGCTTAGGCGGCTGGCGTTTGCGGCGCGGGTTCGGGGGCGGCGCCACCCTGTTCACGCAGATACTTGGCGCGTACGCGCAAGAAGATGAGTCCGACGAACGGCACCGTGAGGATGTAGCCGACACCGATGATGCCGAGCGTCAGCCAGAACTGGGAGACGAGGAAGGCGATGATCAGCAGAAGGCCCGCCATCGTCGGCAGCATGTAGGAGCGCGAAATGTGGATCGACTTCAGCGAGATCGTGGGCAGGCGGCTCGCCATCAGGCAGCCGATGAAGAGCAGCATGAACATGCCGAAGTAGACGTTCTGCATTGCGCCGGCGACTAGCGGCGCCGTCTCCTTGGCCTCGAGCGCGAGCGAGAGAATCGCGGGCGTGAGCACCATCCAGCAGCCGCCCGGCGCGGGCACCCCGAGGAAGAAGTGCTTCCAGTAGGGAATCGTCGGCTGTTCGAGCATCGTATTGAAGCGGGCGAGACGGAAGGCGTCGCACATGGCGTAGAAAAGCGCCGTGCACAAGAGCAGATTCCGGACGAACAGCGTCATCTGGGGCTGCGAGCAGAGGCACCAGAAGTACATGAACATGGCAGGTGCGACACCGAAGTTGACGAAGTCCGCCAGCGAGTCGAGTTCGGCCCCCAGCTTCGAACTGCACTTGAGAAGGCGCGCGACGCGTCCGTCCATCGCATCGCAGATGCAGGCGACAAGCAGCGCGAGCAGGGCCTTGAACCAGTCCCGCGGGGTCGCCGGCGTGCCGGCGAGCGTGTGGGCGTAGTTGGTGGCGACGATCGTGATGCTGGTGATGCCGCCGCAGGCGGCGAGGGACGTGATGAGATTCGGGGCCATCGCGCGCAGCGGAATGCTGCCTTCGCGCGGCGTCTTGTTTTTGCGGCGCTTGCCGCGGAGACGGAATTTGCTCATTTTTTCAAACCTTTCAACTTTTATTTGAGGTGGCCGAGTACGGTTTCACCGGCGACCATGATCTGACCCTCGCGGACTTCGGCGGGCACGCCGGCGGGGAGGTAGACGTCGAGGCGGGAACCGAAACGGATGAGGCCGAAACGCTCGACGCGCGCGAGGGAGGCGCCCGTCTGGACGAAGGGCACGATGCGTTTGGCGACGAGGCCGGCGATCTGCACGACGCCGTAAAGGACCTTGTCGGGCGTTTCGAGCAGGTAGCAGCAGCGTTCGTTGTCCGTCGAAGCCTTGTCGAGCGAGGCGTTGAAGAACTTGCCGGGCACATGGACCATCTTGAGGATCTTCGCGGCGGTGGGCATGCGGTTCACATGGACGTTGAAGACGCTCATGAAGACGCTCACGCGCGTGTAGGTGGCCTCGGGCGAGACGCCCGACGGCAGTGCGTCATGGAGCTCCTTCGGCAACGGCACGTCGCGGATCATGCAGACGCGTCCGTCGGCCGGCGAGAGGATCGTCTTCTCGTCCGCAGGCGGATAGCGCTCGGGGTCGCGGAAGAATAGGAACACGCCGTAGGCGAGCAGCAGAAACGGCGCCGACAGAAACGCGAGGCCGATCGCGAGAACCCCGAAGATGAGACGATGCTCGGTCCCGGGTCCGACCGAAAACGCAAAGACGCCGCTGGCGATCGTCGCCGCAAGCAGCAGCACCGCCGCGATCAGCGTGGGAATGCCAAAACGCTTCCCTTCCGGATTGATGTGCGGAAGGAGATACGACTTGTTCGAGAAATCTGGCTTTTGTTCGTTCATGGGTATTATTATCTCATTTTCTCGCCGACTCTGCAACCTCAAGATTGCATTGAAATC
>JAKSOY010000234.1 GCA_024405255.1 Kiritimatiellia bacterium | reverse complement strand
GTCAAGATGGGCATCGGCACGGTCATCCAGGGCCTCGGCTATCTCTTCATGGTGGTGGCCGTGCTCCAGCGCGACGCTTCCGCCACGCATCAGAGCTCGATGATCTGGGTGGCGCTCGTGTACCTGAGCTGCACGATCGGCGAACTCTGGCTCTCGCCGGTGGCGTTGTCGTTCATCACTGCAACGGCGCCGAAACAGATGACCTCGCTCGTCATGGGCTGCTATCTGGCCGTTACGGGCATCTCCGGCTTCCTCGCTTCGCGCATCGGCTGCATTGCCGAAGGCCATGGTGAACTCAAGGTCTTCCTCGGCCTCGTCGTCGTTACGACGGCGCTCGGACTTGTCCAGCTGGCCTTCTCGAAGAAGATCATTCGAGTGGCCAGTTCCGAACAGTGAGTGGACTGCACCGACTGAATGGTCGTTGAAAGGAGCCGTTGATGAAAACGCTTTCAAGGTTTTTTGGTCTTCTTGTTGCGGCGGTGGCGGCAACGACCGTTCAGGCCTATTCGCCGGCGTCGATTGTCTTCGATTCACCGGCTGAAACAGATCGCGGGTCGATGTTCCTCGGCGACGGCGAAATCGGTGCGCTCGCCTGGATTTCCGCCGATGGCACGCTTCACACCGTGCTGCAGCGTACGGACAGCTGGGACGAAGCCGGTCGCCACATCAAAGTGGGTCAGATCGACTACGCCACGGCGGCTCCGGTGGATGCCGGCAGCTACCGTCAGGAACTTTCGCTCGCGCGCGGCGATTTCAACGCCACGTGGAAGAGCGGCGGGAAAACGGTCTCGGTCCACTACCGTGTGCAGTGGGGCGACGATCATCTTGCCGTGTGCGAAATCGCCGGCGCGCCCAACGCCTCCGCCAAGAACGTCAACTGGCGTTTCTTCCCCGGCGGTTTCATGGAGAAGCCTGCGAAGGACCTTGAAATCAATTTCAAGTATTCCAGTGCGAAGCTCGCTTCCGACGTGTTCACGCTCGCGGTGTCGTCCGACCGCGCACTGACGGGTCTCCCGGCGGGGATGTTCGGCTGGTGCCATGTGAACGACAACCGCACGGCGGACAAGCTCTTCAAGTTCGTCGACGAAACCCAGGGACTGGAAGGCCTGGGGCGTCCGCGCATGTTGAACGACCGCGTCTTCGGCGCCATCACCCGTGCCGAAAAGAGCGCGGAGAAAGCGCTGTTCCTCACGGCGGTGACCTGCTACTGGCCCTGCAAGGGCGAAGCGGACTGGCGCGCGCGCACGCTCGGCGTGCTCGCGAACCAGGGATGGAAGCTCGCCGACGAGGCGTCCAAGCGCGCCGCGCATGCGGCGGGTTGGCGCACGTTCTGGGACCGCAGCCACATCGAACTCTCGCCCGCCTCGACCAAGGTCGAGCGCAAACTCGTGGCGCTGCCGCACAATCCCAAGTTGCCGATCACCTTCGGCGCCAATCCCCGTGGCGGCGATCGTTTCTCCGGAACCTGCACTGAAGCGAAACTGGTGATCGACGGCAAGACGGTGTTCGCCGGCTCGCCGACGGTCGGCGCTCAATTCGTTCCGGCTCCGGTCTCGGTGAAGAATACGTTCACGTTCTCCTGCACGTTCAAGCCGGCGAAGCTCTCCGCGAACGAACGTCTGATCGACAACATCACGCCCGGTACGGGCGACGGCTTCCTCGTCGATTTGCTCGGGGGCCGCGTGCGTGTGATCCTCGGGCCGCAGATCTTCTTCCATCCCGCCAAACTCGCGGTGAATGCCGAGACGAAGATCGAGGTCGAGGTCTCTCCCTATGGCGATGTTGTCGCCACCGTCAACGGCGATCGTCAGAAACTCGCCGACAGACGTGTCGATCCGGTCAACGACTGCCGCGTGGCCAATCTCGCCTGGGCGGCCCAGCGCTACACCACGCGCCTCGCCGCGAAGGGTTCGATCCCGCTTCGCTTCAACGGATCGCTGTTCACGACCCGTGAAAACGGCAATCCCGATTTCCGCCGTTGGGGCCATGGCCTCTGGTGGCAGAACTGCCGTCTGCCGTACTACCCGATGTTCGCCGCGGGCGATAGTGAGCTCACTGAGGCGCTCTTCAAGACGTATGCGTATGATTTGCTCGACTTCCAGATGAAGCGTACGCGCCGCCACCTTGGCCATGGCGGTGCCTACTTCCCCGAGTGCATGCAGCCGTGGGGCGATCACTTCGTGGGTTGCTATGGTGTCATTCCGTATGCGGAGCGTAAAGACAAACTTCAGGATGCGGGTTGGCACAAATACGAGTGGGTGGGTCAGCTCGAGCTTTCCCTCATGATGATCTATCGCTATTTCTATACCGAGGACGGCGACTGGTTCAAGGCGAAGGCGCTGCCCGCGATCCGCGAGTACGTGCGCTACTTCGATGAACACTATTCGTTGGCCGCCAATGGCCGCTACGACTGGTTCCCCGCACAGGCCGTCGAAACCTGGTGGGACTGCACGGCGCCGATGCCCGAGGTGGCCGGTCTCACGCGTATCACCGACCTCCTTCTGGCGATGCCGCAGTCCCTCGTCGGGGAGGCTGACCGAGCGCTCTTCGCGAAGATCCGCTCGCGCATTCCCGAGCTCCCCACGCGTAAGCTTGACGATGGACGCATTGCCTACGCGCCGGCCGCCCGCTACGAGCAGAACCGCAATGTCGAACACCCGGAACTCTACAGTGTCTTCCCGTTCCGGCTCTGCTCGTTCGAGAAGCCCAATGTCGCGCTCGGACGCAACGCCTATGACGTTCACAAGCCCCGTCATTACTGTGGTTGGGCGCAGGAAGAACTGTTCGCGTGCTATCTCGGCATGGGCGAGGAGGCGAAGAAGCATTTTGTCCACCGTGTGAAGACGAACTCGGCCCGGGGCTTCCGCTGGCCGGCGTATTGGGGACCCAACTTCGACTGGCGTCCCGATCAGTGCCACGGCGGCAACGTGCAGAACATCATCCAGTCGATGCTCCTTCAGTTCGAGGGACGCAAGATCTTCCTCGCGCCGGCCTGGACCAAGGACTGGAACTGCTCCTTCAAGCTCCACGCCCCCTACCAGACCACGCTCGAAGGCCGCATCGAAAACGGCCAGATCAAGGACCTCGTGGTCACCCCCGCCAGCCGCCGTGCCGACGTCGTGCTGTGCTTGTAGGTTTTAGGTTTTAGGGATTAGGTTTTAGTGCGTCGCTGGTAGGGTCGGCGCCCCGCGCCGACCGTATGGATGAATTGTTTTTGGATGCCAATGTCGGGCGTATTCTGGTAGGGCGGTTTCGATGAAACCGCCGCATTCAAACATTCCCACATTCAAACATTGTCTTGGAAGCCGCTCAACGTCGTGGGACGGCTGTTTGAAAGTAAACTTGGGTACCATTTAATCCAAATTTACTTCTGGAGACGGAAATGCAAATAATGTCTTTGCATTTACAAAGATGATATTTGTAAATCTCCAATGAATATGATACAATACATGGCGACCCTACGGAGATTGGAGTTCGCATGAGCGTTTCCTACAAGAAACTTTGGAAGTTGTTGATTGACAAAGACATGAACAAGACCGATTTGCGCAACGCAACTGGCCTCTCGACTTTTACGGTCGCAAAGATGTCTCGCGGCGAAAACGTGAATACCTCAATTCTGACGCGAATTTGCGAGGCATTGAATTGCGACATTGGCGACATCGTTGAAGTGTGTCCAGAAACGAAGCATGTTGCACGTGCAAAAGTTCATTGAGGATTTGAAATGAAGAGCAGCAAGGAATTGATAAAGATGTGTGTGTTGGTTGGAACCTATCGACCTGAAAATGCCGATTGGATCAAACAGAAGAAATTCTACAATCTGCCATTGGCCGATACCGCCGATCCGTCAATTTATGAGAAATTCACAGCAGTTGTTCTTTATGCTGAAGACGCTTTGCCGCTTGCTTACGCGGCGAAATTCTCGCAGGTCGTCGATAAGGATTGGCTGAAGGAAAACGGATATTCTGCAGCGAAAGTTCCGCATGGTAATCGCTATGTCCTTTTCACACTGGGCGAAAAGACAAGCGCGGCAAAACTACTGTCGAATCCTGAAGCCGAGGTCTGTGTTTGCTCTTCGCGATGGACAGGTAGGATAGATGCTGATTTTTATGAGAAACCCCTACCCGCTTGCGGCGGCAAGTCGGTTCCAAACATCTTTGAAAAGATCAAACCCTATTTCAAGAAGTGGAAAGCGGCGTGTGCGTTCAATCCTGTGCAGCTTGACTTTTTCGGTGTGATAGACAAAGATATGTCAAAGCTCAATCTTGTCACCAAGAAACCAGCCGAGGGGGTCAAGTATTCGATGATTGATCTCTTTGCTGGCGCGGGCGGCCTTTCGGAAGGACTTGAGGAAGCTGGCTTTCACGGCATATTTGCATCTGAGATTGTGCCGCAATATGCTGACACATATCGCCGTAATCATCCCGGTACAACGGTGATGACGCAGGACATCCGTAGATTGGATGCAGAAGATATTCGCAAGCAACTTGGCATGAAGAAGGGCCAGTTGACGCTCATTGCTGGCGGGCCGCCGTGCCAAGGGTTTTCGATCAATGCACCGATTCGTAGTACGCTCGATCAACGTAATCACCTCTTTAAGGAGTATTTGCGCTTTGTCGATGCTTTTCAGCCTCGCGCCATCTTGATTGAGAATGTGCCAGGACTTGTTTCGTTTGAGGACGGTGAAACGCTACATGCCATTTTGAACGCGCTTGGCGAATTGGGTTATGGTGCTGATGTGCGGATTCTTGGTGCAGCTTATTACGGCGTACCTCAGATGCGCTGGCGCACGGTGATTCTCGGTCTGCGCGGCAAGGAACTGCCGCGAAATGCTTTTCCAGAACCAGTTTGCCACGCTCCGATTCGTCCGAACTTTACAGCGACGTTTGATGGGCATTCGCTTTTGAAAGTCCCGGCGGCGGACATCGCTGGTAATTTCGTTTCGGTCAAAGAAGCGATAGGTGATCTGCCACCGGTCAAGGCTGGCGAACGGGGCGAGGAATGTCGGGAGTATATTTGCGCTCCACAATGCGACTTTCAACGGTCTGTTCGCCGTGGTAGTTCTGGTATCTACAACCACGAGGCACCGCACTTGTCACCCATCAATCTTCAGCGGCTCAAATACATTAAGCCGGGCGGTAATTGGACAGACATTCCGTTTGACCTTTTGCCCAAGGGGATGAAGTTGGCTCGTAAGTCTGATCATACGAAGCGATACGGACGACTATCGCCCGATGGTTTGGCATCTACGATTTTGACGAAATGTGATCCGCATTGGGGCGCGTACTTCCATTACGGGCAAGACCGTTCGTTGACTGTGCGAGAAGCGGCGCGGTGTCAGTCGTTCCCCGATCACTATATTTTCTACGGTTCGCAACAGGAGCAGTTCGCCCAGGTTGGGAACGCCGTGCCGCCCATGTTGGCGAAAGCGGTTGGTGTCGCGCTTAAAGCAGTTCTTGATGAGGAGGAAAGATAATGGCTGGAACAATCACTGAATTCTTCGGTTATCGTGCGGAAGACAAATCGCCTGTTGCGTTGAAAACTGCGGCCGACAAGAAGTGTCCTTTTCTTGGTTCGGCCTGCACGAAAATGCTGGGGCGCGAGCGCACGATCTCCGGCGTATGTGCAATCCGTCTGAAAACAGCAGGATCTCCCTCTGTTATCTGTTGTCCTAATCGCATCTACGCTGAAGAGTATAAGATGCTCAAGACGATTGCGAAGAATGCTTTTGGCGTGGATTTGAAGCTCTATGCCGGACGTGCCGCAGTTGCCAAGGCGAAGAGGGAAGGTGGGGCAATTGCAGTGTTTGGACACGGCTGGGGCGGTGAACTGCGATTGCCGAAACGACAAGGTAAGGGATCCTATTTCGTTGATTGGGTTCTGGCGTGGCTTGATGGCAAGGGTGAGCTCAAAGAGTTTACGGCGATTGAGGTGCAGACGGTCGACACGACGAATAAATACTCGACAGCGCAAAAGGCCTTGAAGAAGGATCGTACAATTGTCGTTGACACCGTTGGCCTTAATTGGGAAAACGCCTTAAAGCGGATCATCACCCAAATCATTTACAAGGGACAAGTCCTACAGAGGGAAGACCTTTGCAAGACAGGTTTGTATTTTGTGTGTCCGGCTCCGTTTTATCAACGGGTAATTGCACGTCTTGGAGGCAAGGAGATGATTCCGAAGTTTCCGGTTCAACCGGCATCGATTCATTTTGTTGCTTATGATTATGTGACGGATTTTACAAGTGTGCAAGATGGAAAATTGGTACCGATCGATGTGATAGAAGAGCATTGTACGACTGTTTATAAAATTCAAGAGGCATTTTCATCGTTGAACCTTCCAGAGGGCAATGTCTATGGCAATGCGATAAGGAAGAGTCTCTATGGGGAATGAAAGTAAAAGTAGAGCGATGTATCTTAAGCCCTATCCAATGCGTTTGGCGACACGGCTGTATGATGACACGCCGCAAGTCGTCTTGCGGAATGTCGTCGGGCCAAGGCAGAGGATGCTGGCGCAGATCCGTTACAATCGGCTGGTGGATCGTTTTCTTGGCATGCCGGCCTATTCTCTTGGCTTCTGGAGTGGCAGGGTCGGCAAGGAGCTGATTGAGATTGACGACGTCTATGTTGCCGTCAATCGTAGCGGTCGGCAATTTGTCGTTCCCGTACAGGCGAGGGTTGGCGACAATCGGCAAGGCAAAGTTCATGCGGCGCGAGATATAGACTGGTGCAAGAAGAAGATGCCGCAGTCGATCTGCTGGCCGATTCTGGCACAATTTGTGACATCTTCGCGAATTGCTTTTCTTTCGCTTTGCGTGTATGAGGGCGAGATTAAGGTGGTGGAGGAGCGGCACTATGAACTTGTTCCTTGCCAATTCATGGATCCTGAAGTTTGACGGAGGTTGACAGATGGAAGTGAAAGGTTCAAGAAAGCCAATTGAGAACGAACGGGAACTGGAGTTCGCGGTGTTCTG
>JAKSOY010000233.1 GCA_024405255.1 Kiritimatiellia bacterium | reverse complement strand
ACCATTATGAAAATCAATCCCATCCCAAGCCTATAAGACCCATCATGATCAATCCCATCCCTCCTATCACGCCTATCAACAAAAGAATCGGTCCCATCCGTCCCATCGGTCCTATCGGTCCCAGCGAAAACAATTAGGCGCTCATCATGCAATGCCGGGTGCCTGCTTTTTGTTTTGGGACCGATAGGACGGATCGGACGGATGGGACCGATCTTCTGTGATAGGCCTTATAGGTTGGATGGGATTGATTACTGTATAGGTCAAATGGGATTGATGGGATTGATTTTGATGATGGGGCAAAAACTGTCGGAACGAAACCCTTTGGCGCCTCATCAATCCGTGGACAGACACATCTGCGTACAGAATGGGACGCCCCCGCCGCTAGATCAACCCACACGGGTGCCTGAAGAGTCCAAAATCCTCGGTTTCGATTTTCAATCTGACCTTTTCAAAAACTTCCTCGGGCGTTGACGCGCCCGAGGTGATCCCCAGGCGCCGAACACCTGAAAAATCAATGTTTTCAAGGTGTTTCTCATCGAGGACGCACCACACATGCGCACCGGACTGTTCGGCGATTTCCGCAAGACGGCGCGTGTTGGAACTTGTCGCGCTGCCCAGCACCAGCACGCCGTCGCCACCGCGCGCCACGAATGCGCGAACCGCGTCCTGGCGATCGCGTGTCGCCGTACAGACATCGGCGGACGGCGTCGTCTCGAAATCCGGATAGCGTACGCGCAAGGCGGCCAGCACGGCCTGTACCTGCTCGCCCGAGAGCGTCGTCTGGCACACGACGCCAATCGTGCAACCGGACGGAAACGGCACCTGCGCCACCTCTTCCGGCTTCGCCACCACCGCCACCTGTGCGCCCGCCGCCCGCGCTTCGGCGACGACGCCCATCACCTCCACATGCGCCGCATGCCCCACCACGACGACAGGCAGCTTGCGCGCCGCATACGCACAGACCTGCCGATGGACGCGCGCCACAAACGGACACGTCGCATCCACCACCGCGAGGCCGCGTCGCACGGCCTCTGCGCGCACGTCCGGACCCGTTCCGTGCGCGCTCAGCAGCACCGTCGCACCGGACGGCACCTCCGCCAGCGACGTGACAAAACGCAAGCCCGCAGCCCGCATGCGTTCGACCACCGTCTCGTTATGCACGAGATCGTGAAGGCAATACACGACGCCCGTGCGCGCCAATGCGGCTTCGGCCTTCCTGACCGCCACCGTCACACCCGAACAAAACCCATGGGGCTCGATTACCTCGACGCGCATCCGTCTCCTCCTCACGCCCGAATGTCCACCACGATCGAACGGTGGCGTTTAACATAGTTGAAAAAGTCAATCACGTCGGCATTCGCCATACGGATGCACCCATGCGAAGCCGGCGTGCCCAGCAGCTGCTCCTGGTTCGTACCGTGGATGTAGATGTAGCGCGCCTGACTATCGATGCCCGGACCCGCATTGACGCCGGGTTCGAGTCCGGCGAGCCACAGAATGCGCGTCAGCACGTAGTCCTTCGACGCGCCCGTACGCCAGGCGGAAGGCGGAATGACCATCCCCTTTACCGCACGGCGCGACACGAAGACCTGCCCTGGTTCGGCACCGTGCCCGAAAAGCCGCGCGATGCGATGGCGTCCCGGCGGCGTTCGACCGCTTCCCTCCACCGCCCCCACGCCCGCACGAGCCGTAGAAACACGATAGACGCGCACGGGCGTGCCTTTGCACGTCACCGTGAGCGTCTGTCGCGCGACATCGACCGTCGCGAGGATTTCCTCCGTCGTCGACACGGCCGAAACCGTCATTAGGCGAGTTCCGCCTTGAGCGCCTCTTCCGCGCGCCATGCGTAGTACTTGCGCAGCTTGAGCTTCTTCGCGGCGGCTTCGTCGCAGAACACCCAGGCGTCTTCGTGCATCTGCAGGGCGCTCGCCGTGCAATACTGGGAAACGCCGCCTTCGACCATGCCCTTCACCGCATCGGCCTTGTTCTCGCCGAACGCGAGCAGCACGATGCGCTTCGCTTCCATGATCGAGCCGACGCCCATCGAGAGCGCCTGCGTGGGCACGTCGGACTGCTTCTTGAAGAAGCGCGCGTTGTCCTTGATCGTCTGGGGCGTGAGGAACACGATGCGCGTGCGGCTCGTGAGCGAGCTGCCGGGCTCGTTGAACGCGATGTGGCCATCGGACCCGATGCCGAGCACCTGCAGGTCGATGCCGCCGGCCTTCTTGATGGCGGCCTCGTAGGCCTTCACTTCCTTCTTCCAGTCCTTCGCAAGACCGTTGAGCACATGGGTGTTCTTCTTATCGATGTCGATCGAATCAAAGAGGTTCTGGTTCATGAAGTAGCGGTAGCTCTGGTCATGCGTGCCGGGAAGCCCCCAGTATTCATCCAGGTTCCAGCTCTTCACCGTCTTGAACGAGATCTTCTTCGCCTTGTTGTCCTCGATGAGGCACTTGTACATCCCCACCGGCGTCGAACCCGTCGCGAGACCGAGCACGCACTTCGGATTCGCCTTGACACACGCCGCCACGAGATCGGCCGCCTTGCGGCTCGCCTCTTCCTTCGTCTTGCAGATCACGATTTCCATGAACTCATTCCTTCTTTTTGATTTCGAAAACCCGTTTCGAACAAACAGTCGAAACGCAAACTCTTGTATTATCGCACAAATCTCGTCACCCCGCAAGGAAGAAATGCGAGACGGTTACCGGGCGTCGATGTGGAATGCCCCGACGGGAAGTCCCGCCTCGTTTGCCAAATAGCCGCGCCACGGATGCGCGTGCAGATAGCGGAGCGCCTTCGGGTCCTTCACCTGCGGCGCAAAGACCTCCAGCACCTCGTTCGTGATCTGCCCGCGGTATTCGAGAAAACGGTCAGGGACTTTCTGGAAGTTGCCGATTTCGGCCTTCACCCACCGACCGTCCGCACCCGCGACCTCGAAACCGTATTCAACGGACCTCCTCGGATCGCGGATGTGCCCTCCGTTCCTGCCCCGCGAAGGAGACGCGAATCTCCTCCCCGGCATCAGCCGTGCCCCAAACAGGCACCTTCATCTCGCGCTGAAGGACCGCACCGTCCGTAAACGGCGCCGCCAAGCGCACCGCAGCCAACATCACCGCAATCGTCATCTCCGCCAACTCCTCGTTTACATCAATTCCAATAAACAGTCCGCGATGCGCAGAAAAACGCTATTGGCGCATAATTTCTCCGAGTTCGCAAGCTTTCGTTCACGTCAACCGCTCTCCGTCGATCGAAAAATCCGGAAAATCGATGCCGAACTCGGCGACGAGTGCGCCCCTCAGCGACACGTCGTCCGGGAGCAACGTCCGCTGTTCCACGCCATCAGGGCTGTGGCGGATGAGAGCGACCGAAAACGGACCGCCCTTCTGCGGCACGCCGCCCTCGATCGACTTCCAACCGCCACCGTCCGTCAGGCGAAACGCCCGAAAACCGCGGAGGAAGACGCTATCGGGATGCGTCTGGCACCACCAGTGCGGATACTCGAAGTCGATCGGTTCGCTCGGTGCCGCGTCGAACGACATCAACCGCTGCCATGTGCCGTCGGCACACGCCACCTCGACGGCAAAGCCAAGTCGTTCATCGCGAACAACCCGGTAGAACCGGCCATCCTGGAACTGGGGCCGATCCAGTACGACATCGAGCGGCGCGAACAGGAACGGCAGCCCGATGCCCGCGTCGGCGATCTGCGCCGGTCCCTCATTCCCCGTCCGCACACACACGATGCGATGACACCGCCGCGGCACAGGCCGGGTCGGATTGTTCCGAAGCCACCGCCCGGCATACTCCCGCACCTCGTATCCGAGTTCCCGCAGAAGCGCGGCGAAGAGTCCGTTCAGCTCGAAGCAGTAGCCCCCCCGCCGCCGCGTGACCAGCTTGTCGAAGAGCGCGTCCTGATCAAGCGTCGTGCGCCGCCCGTGCCAAAGGTCCAGCGTCTCATAGGGGATCGACACGCGATGCGCCCGCACGAGTGCGGCGAGGTTCGCCGCACTCGGGGCCACATCGCCGCGCCAGCCGATTCGATCAAGATACGCTTGGACGTCCATGTCTCACACTCGACTTTTGAGGCCTCGCGGTTGGCCATTCACACAATTATCTCACCACTGTGATACGAGTTATTCCAGAAATGATACTCCTCATAATCCTGTCCCCCCAAAGGCCGATTGAAGTCCAGCGCCAGGTTTTTCTTCCAAAAAGCATCCAACTCGTTCCGGGGAATTTGGTTTATGTCTTGATTTGGATTATTTGCACTCTTCTCCCAGGTATATCGATTCGTAATCCGCATGCCGCTCTGGCTGATCTGCTCATCCAGGAAAAGCACAATCCGCCAGCACAATTCGCGGGCGATCGCCTGCGGAACATCCTTGTGCGGATCGGTTCCGGCGGCGATGGGCCCGGTCTTTTTGGCAATGGCGTAGAAGTGGTCGCGCAACTTCGTGAGGATGTGCGTGTAGTTCTTTTCCGACATGCCCTTGAAACCTTTTCTCCCCGCTTCAATCAACACGTTCTTACGCTCATACTTCCCCATGCGACGCAGGAATTCGTCTGCGGCGAACTTGTTCGCCTTCCGGCGCGCCCCCGCAGGCATCCGGTACGACAGCAATTCCTCGACCCCACAATTCTGTGGCAGATTCTCGATCGTCGTGTCGACCATCGCCGAGATCGCATTGTGAATACGATACAAACGGTCATAGCGCAAGGCATCGCTGTGATCCACGGCACTTGCTGTTTTTTTTGCATAAAAAAACTTTTGGTCGGAACTGTAGTCATCAAACGAACAACGTGTTCCACTTTCGGCAGACCCCGTGACCCGCGGAGGGGTCATCTCTACCCCGTCAACAATCTCCGAGCTCTTTGCCGCCGCAGTCGCCGCCGCAACCACCCTCCCCGCAATGTTCCGCTCGGTTTTCATTTTGGTCACTTTTCTCTGGAACTCAACCGCCTGGGCGAACTGCGCCTGCGTGTCTCCATGACCCTTCTTGGCCAGTTTCTTCGCCGCGCCCCAAACCTCGTTCTCAATATCCATACCCGTGAACGCTTTGACCGACCGGCAGATGAAAGTCACCCATTCCGCCGCGTCCTTGCGCGTAAACATCACCCGCCCCTTCGCCTCCTCGGCATTTTTCTTGTTAATAATTGCCTTGTGCGTATCATCGAGTTGCTTTTCAACTTTCTCGTCCACTTCCCCATTCTTAACTTCAACGCGCCGTCCCCCCAATTCATCAAACGCTCCCATCATGTGCGTTTGAAGAGTCGACGAGGCAAGTTCCAGCACACGTTCACGGAATTTTGAACTGCTTTCAAGCATTGCTTCGTAATGTTCCGCCTGTTTATAGGCCTCGTTCCTGTATTCAGCTTTTTTCGTGTTGAACTTGACGACTTTCCCCCCCACGACGCCAATATGCCCTTCACCGCCATTGGCACCTTCGGTCACCCCGCTCCCGTAGGCCACCGTCGCAACTTGAATCAGTTTATCTTTCAGTTCCCTGACCGATTCAAAGACCGGCTGGACATTGTTTTGCAGATTTATCTCAACAGAATCCATAACCACTGAATCACCGAAGTATTCCATTATTTTCGTCCTTTCTTTTGTTTGTAATTTGATTTCGGTTTGCGACCTCACACCCTTAGAAAAGAGTCGGGAGATTGCAGTTCGTCTACTGTTTCTTCCTTGATCTTCGGACCACTCGTGGCGTCTGACGCCCGGAAGTCCTTGATGCGAGTACGCCAGCTGGCGACTGCATTCACATAGTTCCCGAGTTCTGCGACGAACGTATCCCCGTCCAGCGCCGCATAGGGCAGGATCTTGCAGAGATACACCCAGCCGTCTTCGGGATCGATCGAAAGCGTTGCGCCAAAAGTCTCCTTGAGAAGGTGGTTGGCCACCAGCAGCTCCCGGTAAAGTTCCTCCAGCCGCTCGGGCGGCGGTTCGGCGATGGCGGAAAGCAGCAGGACCTGACTTGTTTCGTCAACACCCTGGATGATGACACCCACGTCGTCGAACTCCATGAAGCAACGGTTCTCGTCGTCGAGTTCGATTCCGCCCATGACATTCGCCTTCTCGGCAAGGGCGTCAATCAATTCCTTGAAGTACACTTCTCGTTCTCCTTTTCGCGCTCATTCGCATTCGTTGTCTGCGTCAGACACCATGTATTATGCACGAAGGCCCAAAAGGTTACAGGACACACAAAAAAATGTGCCGAACCGAACCGTTACACGTTCATGGGAATGTCCGCCGCAATCCGTCGGCTTCCATTATACCACATTTTCGTATAAAAAACATGTAACTCCGAAGGTTTCAGTGTTGGTGAAAAAATGGGCGGGGCTCCGCCGGACGCGGAAGGCGATTTGAAATCTACGCTTCGCACATTCATCGGCACCTCGCCCGAAATCCCTGCGAGTTGGGAGGATTGCCAGTATCGAATCCGAAGGAGGATTTTTCTAACTGCCTTCCGTGTCCCGCGAAGCGGGTTTCAGCGTGTTCGGTGGTGAAAAAAACAGATGCGCCCTGAAAAATTCAGATACACCCCATATTGAACGGACGAACTAAAGTCCTCATCCCTTGTGATGCGTGTAGACATTCGGCTCTTGGTCTTCAATCCTCTGCGTAATGCTCATAATATGCACCTCGGGCATCTTCCCCGGCTCCACCACCTGATCCAGCGGGATGCGCATCTTGAGTTCAAGTACGTTTCTCGACACCGTGAACTGCTCGTTATCGTTGAGATCCAAGCGGGCATTACCATCTTTCACCCCAGGGAAATGGGCAAACGGGTGCACAAAATTCACCTTCTGAGTGAAAATCAAGTCCCCATTTTCGACCGACAAGTCAAATCGCCTGGTTCCCAAACGATCACAACCAGTGATGCCTAAACAACCCGTGAAATTAAGAGTACTAAAACTTCCATGTCCAAAATCCATTTTGGCTCTTCAGGCATGACTGTGGGTCAGCAGACGCCCTCTCACGGTACATCCGGCC
>JAKSOY010000232.1 GCA_024405255.1 Kiritimatiellia bacterium | reverse complement strand
ACGCACTCCGCCATCTGGTGCATGACGCCGAGCCCCATCACGTAGCGCGGCTTGTCCTTCGGCAGATAGGGCACCGACGCATCGACCGCCTGGTACATGAACTCCTCGGGCTCGCCGACCGACACGCCGCCGATCGCGTAGCCGTCGAAGCCGATCTTCACGAGCTCTTCCGCGCAATGGCGCCGCAGCTCGTCGTAGACTCCTCCCTGGACGATGCCGAAGACCTGCTGGCCTTCGGCGTGCGGCTCGTCCTTCGAACGCCGCGCCCAGCGGAGCGTCTGCTCGACCGACTTCTCGGCGCGGTCGCGGTCGCAGGGGTACGGCAGACACTCGTCGAAGACCATCGCAATGTCGGAGCCGATCACGCGCTGCATCGCCATCGACTCCTTGGGACCGAGAAAGAACTCATGCCCGTCGAGGTGCGAGTTGAAGCGGCAGCCGTCCTCCGTGATCTTGCGCATCTTCGCTAGGGAGAAAACCTGAAACCCGCCCGAATCCGTCAGGATCGGCCCGTCCCAACACATGAACCTGTGCAGGCCGCCAGCGGCCGCGATCACCTCGGCGCCCGGGCGCAACATGAGGTGATAGGTGTTCCCGAGGACGACCTGCGTCTTCAGCGCAACGAGGTCGCGAGGCTCAAGCGCCTTGACCGTCCCCAGCGTCCCGACATCCATGAAAACCGGCGTTTCCACCGTTCCATGCCCGGTCTGAAGCCGTCCCACACGCGCCTGCGTACGCTTATCCTCTTTTAGAACCTCAAAACTCACGGCGCATATTTTACCAAAAAAAGACAATACCCACTTGCGGAAAACGCAAAAATTGTGTATCATTACGCCTAGTAAGTCAAAAGGTATCGTCATATTATGAATAAAGTCTTACACGTTCTCGTTTACGTGTTTCTGCTACTTGCCGGAACCGCGTTGTTCTTTGAACTTCAGCTCAATGACAAACGCACTGAGCTGACCAAGCGAAACCGAATGCAAGAAGATTGTTTCGTCAAGCTCGCGAAGACCATCGAAAAGGTCGACCCCGCCAAGGACGCGAGCTTCGAAATCAAGAAGGACAACTCCCCCGTCGAGGCCCGTCTGGTCGACTCCCCCGACATGGACAACCTGCTTGACGACTATCAGGCTCCGCTCGAGCAGACCAACCTCGAGACCTTCAACTGGGACAACCAGCGCGACGGTCTCCGCCGCGTCTTCGTGCTGGACGGCGAGGGCAAGCCGGTGATGGACGGCGCCGAGCCGCAGACCCAGGGCAGCGACGAGGACAAGATGCTGGACGATCTCTTCAATGCGGCAAAAAAGCAACAGGAGCGCCTTAATGTCACGCGCGCGGCGCTCGCCGAGCTCCGCGGCAAGCTCGAGTCCGTCGTCAACGAACTGAACAAGCTGAAGCCCGAAGCCCGTCAGGACAAGGTCACGATCGTCGAGAAGAACGAGAAGATCGCCAAGCTTGAAGAGGAGAAGACCAACCTCGAGAACACGATCACCAAGCTGAAAGCGCAGATCGACGAGCTCAACACCGAGATCACGTCGCTGAAGGACGAGGTGGCCGCTGCCAAGGACGAAACCGAAGCCGCCAAGGAAGAGGTCGCCAAGGCCAAGAAGGTCATCGAGCATCTCGAGCAGGCGCTCAAGGCGTCCATCCAGTCGCGCGGCGACCGTCTGGCCAACCGCCAGGGCGTCGCATCCCTCCCGGCCGGCGACAAGGGCAAGGTCGTCGAGGTCGACAACGAGGACATGTTCGTGATCGTCGAGTTCTCCAACGAGGCCATGAAGGAGCTCAAGGGCGAAGACCTCTCGCAGCCGATTCCCGCGATCGAGCTCGGCGTGAGGCGCGCCGGGTTCAAGGGCGCCGCCGGCGAATTCATCGGTCGTCTCCGTCTCCGTCAGGAGGTCCGGGGCAAGAACTTCGTGATCTGCGACATCCTCGGTGCCTGGGAACAGGACAAGATCCAGAAGAATGACATCATCTTCGCCGACTAAGGAACGAGTGGCGACGCTCGGAAGGATTCTTCTCATCGGCTCTGTGCTGATTGGGAGTACGTTGCTTTCCGGGTGCATTGCCGACTCTGCCGAAGATTCCGACTTGCCGTGGGCGTCCAACAAGAACTGGGAGGGCATCGCCCCTATCGCCCCGACGATGATGGACCGGTACGAATAAGCGTGATCAGGGACAAGACAATTGAGATCACGGAAGGCGGCGTTCGGTTGGACGCCGCCCTTCTTCACGCTTTTCCCACCACGACGCGCGCCTTCGTCAAGGAGGCGATCGCCTCCGGTGCCATTCTGATCGCCGAAGCTGATTCCTCCCCTCGTCGCGCGCCCAAGGGCCTCAAGCTCAAGGGCGGCGAGCAGATCGTCATCCACGAATTGCTTGAAGCGGCTGACAACCTCGTCACGCCGATTGCCGGTCCGCTGAGTCTTGCTTTCGAGGACGAGGCGATACTGGCCTTCGACAAGCCCGCCGGCATGCCCGTGCAGCCGCTGACGTGCCGTGAGACCGGTACGCTCATGAACGCCGTCGTCGCGCGCTATCCCGAATGCCGTCCGCTCGGCGACCTGCCGCTGATGGCCGGCGCCCTGCACCGCATCGACGCCGACACCTCGGGGCTTGTCCTCGTCGCCCGCACCGCCGCCGCCTTCGAGAACCTGCGCGCGCAGTTCGCCGCCCAGACGGTGAAGAAGACCTACCTCGCGCTCGTCGAGGGATCGGTCGCCGTCGGCGGCACGCTGGAGAACGACCTCGTCCACGATCCGACGCTGCCGTTCTGCCGCATGATCGACAAATCGCGCGTTCGCGCGAATGGCAGATTTCAGATCTCAGATCTCAAATTGCTTCACGCCGTGACGTCATTCAGGCCCATCGGACACACGACCGTCGAAAACGAGGAGCGCACGCTTCTGGAGGTGACGATCTTCACCGGCGTCACCCACCAGATCCGCGCCCAGCTGGCGTTGGCCGGACTGCATATCGTCAACGATCGGCTCTACGGAGCCTTCGCCGTCGAGAATCAGACCGGACACTGTCTGCACGCGCTCGCGGCGGCCTTCGCGCATCCCGTCTCCGGCGACCCGGTCGAGATCCGCACGGCCTATCCGGACTGGGCTACTTCAATTTGAGGATGTCGGCGCCAAGCTTGTCGGAGACGAACTTCATCGCCTCGCGGTAATCGGACATCTTCGCCTTCGCGCTCTTCTCGGCTACGGTCGACTTGCCCTGCTCGAGCTTCACCTTCACCTGATCGCCCTCGCGCTCGACGACAATCGAATACAGCAGCATCGGCGGATCCTCGCTTTGTTGGTCGGATTCGATCGGGTCCTCCGGCCTTTCCTCGGGCTCGGGCTTCTTCTCCGGCTCCGGTTCGGGCTTCTCCATCTGCTCGAGAATCGACCGCGCCACCAGTTCGATGCGCTTCTTCACGCTGGGGAAGAGCGCCACATGCTGATCTGCCGCGTTCTTCGGTCGCTCTCCGTCACCCCACAAGGTCGCCACGCGCTTTTCGCTCCAACGGTTTTCCACCGCCTCCGTCAGCATGCCGACGATCGCCTTCAGGTCGGGCGTTGAACGCCAAAAGCTCGACTTGCGGTCCTTCGCCTCGCCAAGGACGGACGGCTCCACCTCGCCGATGATCGCATTCTGCGCCGCAATGGCATTGCGCGCCAGGCCGAACGCCGCGGCCACGGACTTGTCCGCGTCTGCCAGCGTCTCCTCCATCAGCAGATTGCCGTGGTCTGCCTTGGCCAGAAGTTCCAGCTCCGGGGCCCTGCGCCAGTCCCGCACGACCTCGTCATAGTCGCTGCGCGCGGCCACCCGGTCGGCGAGGTCCGCGTCCGGATACCATGTGCGGTCCCCGAGCGTCGGCCAGATGCGGTCGGCCTCGGCCTTCGCCACAGCCCGCCGCACCTCCCGCCATTTCGGAAGGACCTCGCGGCGAACGCGAGACTCGACGGCACGGACGAGTTCCGGCGCCGCCAGATGCGCACGCACGTACTCGGAGAACTCCCGGCGCTCCTTCTCCGGCGCCTCCTGCGCCGCACGGGCCAGCGCGCCTTCCGACAGCTGCGCGGCAAAAACGCCGCGGAACACCTTCTCGGACTCCTCTGCCTTGCGGTGCGCCGACGGATCAGCGGCCATCGTCTTCCGGATCGCCTCCGCGTCGACCACGGCCTCCACGTCGTCCACGTTCTTCGTCACGCGATCAAGCGTCCGCCGCTCGACCGCCGCCGCCAGGCCCTCGCGCAGCGTCTTCGGGAAAACGCCCCAGCTCTTCGACGGATCGGATTCCTTCTCGGCGCGCTCCTTCACGTTCTTCCGCAGGTTCGCCTCGATCTCCCCAGCAAGGACGGACGGCGCATAGCCCTCGCACCGCGTGCGCGTCAGGTAGTCGCGCTGACGCTTCATCTCCTTTCGCGCCGCGACGATCACCGGATCGACGATCGTGTCCGAGATGTACTTGAGATTCTCCTCGAAGACCGCGCCCTTCTGCTGCGCGGCGACTTTCGACGTCATCTCGCGCCGCAGCGTCTCGTCGTCCTTCGACTCGACCTCGTCCTCGGACGGCTTCACCGCACCGGCGATTGTCTTCGCCTGCTTCTCGCACGCCGACTTGCGTTCGGTTTCAAACGTCCTTTCGAACAAGACGTCAAAACGCGAATCTTCACGAATATTGCGAATCGCCGCGAATCCTTTCAGACCGCTTCGCGCAGATTCGTCCGATTCGTGTACATTTGCGTTCTGAGGCAGCCCCAGCCGTTCGGCAACGGCCTTCGCACGCGTCTCAAACTCCGCCTCCAGCGCGGCCCCGTAAACGCCGCGGCAGAGTTCCTTCGCCTCCTTGCACGAAGCGAACTTCGCACCGCCTTCGAGCATCGCACGCTCAAGCGTGCCCGAGGGCGGCCCCTTCTCCATCAGCTCCGCGCCAACGCGCGCAATCGCGATTTCCGCCGCGCCGTCCCGGGCCGTCCGGTCGAATTCCGCGTTGCCGGCGGACAGCGTCGCGGCAAGAAGCAAAACCATCGCGCTCATGGCAACACCTCCGCACCCGTCTCTTCCGACACGAGCTTAAGCGACTTCGACTTCAGGAGGTCGGCGATCTCGCCCGCATCCGTCACGTCTTTGAAGATCTCCGGATTCTCGATCCACTGCTTCTGCAGCCGCGCGGCAAGCGACCGCTGGACGCCGCGCGCGTCGAGACGCATGTTCTCGATTTCAGTCGCAAGCGCCTTGTCGAGCCACGCCGTCTCTTCGGATGAGAGCTTGTCGGCGGAGAGCGCCGCCTCCGTCAGGACGGATTCGCGCCAGGTCTCGGTGAGTTTCGCCGCGTCAGCATAGTCGGCGAAGGCGGCCTTGCCGCCGGCGGAGAACGCGGCTTTCGCGGCCGGGGCGAGGACAAGCCGTCCGCCCTTCACGAACTCGTCCGGCTCGAACGTACGCTTGCCGTCCGTCCCCTGCGTCATCAGGGCGTTGAGTCCGTAGCGGACGCGGTGGTCCTCGGCGACCTTGTCGAGCGCGAGCGTCAGCTTCTGGCGGTTGAGGGCCATCACCTCCTCGACGCGTTCCTTCTTCTGGTTGGCGACGAAGATGAAGTAGGCGATCATGAAGATCATCAGCAGCGCGAACACGACCTGCAGCAAAAGCCCCTGCAGGTCGTCCGTCGTCGCCCGAGCAGATTTCTCTCCGCCCAACAGCCGCGTCAGCGCGTGTCTATCAGCCTCAGTCATTTCTGAGTGAGAATTATACCATACATTCATGCCGCACATTCACTCTAAATGCGGCGCTTAGTCGTCGCTCAAAAAATAACTACTACGCGATTGCTCAATTGACAGGGGCGGGGGCGTCTCGCCCCCGCAGAGAAAAAGTTAGAGCTCAACTCGCGCGAAGCTCTTTATTCGCTCTTCCCGACGCCAATGGAATAAAACGCCGAATTGCCGCCCTTGACCTTGATCTCCGGCGTCCACGGATTCCCATCGCCAATGGTACTGTCGCCATTTTGCATTTCGCCAAGCGTCGCCCCTTCGCGGATCTGGTAGAACAATCCCTTGCGCGTGTTCGGCGTTGTCAGCGACGGATTCGCCGCGTCCAACTTAATGACCGCCCCCTTCGCCGGATCCATCGCCTCCTTGACAATCTCCTCCTTGACCGTGACCTTCGCGGCATCCACGCCCTGCGGAATCGTTATGGACCCTATCCCGTTGCAAGAGTAAAACGCTTGATCTCCAATGCTACACACAGGATAACCATCCAACGACGATGGGATTATCAAGTCGCCTGCATACGCCCTGCTTCTCGAAATTTCTGCACCATACTTACCAACAGCATCACGAAGAGAAACTAGTGAATAATACCATGTCACGCCATTGACGACTTCACTCATCGCGCAGACGTCGAATATCTTCAGAACCAACAACATCACAAGCACTCTTTTCATATCATTTCCTCTTTTCGTTGCACTTCATCAAAATTAGCCGCCAACTCGGAGAGATTGAATATAACGATAAATTCCCAACTTTGTCGCTCATATTGGAATGTGCCGCTTGAATCTTCGCGCAAATGCTCGCGCAGAAATAGGCGGACAGCCGCAGGCAGCCGTTAGGCCGCGCACCCTGCTATCAATGTCTTGAGAGAGGCACCGGAAAGAACCCACCATAAAACACGAATAGAAAGTGCGCCACGTGATTACACGCGACGCGTCCCCGTATCCCGCTTTTTTCGTTAGAAATTTCCGGATTCATCCACAAATATACTCAACGTCTTTTTCATTATCAGAAAGAAAGAGGCGGGAATCGCTTCCCGCCGCTCCCGCGAGGACTTTCCCTCGCATCAAGGCGACCCCATCCTTTCGGTTGAGATCAAGAGTATTATCGCATATTCTTTTTAACCCAACAAGGGGGCATTTTCAAAAATCGCAAAAATTGGTCGTTTTCGTTCGAAGCCTGATACACAGTTTCGCGTATCACCTTGTTTCGGTTCGCGGACACGACCAGCGCGTCCGTTCCCCAATC
>JAKSOY010000231.1 GCA_024405255.1 Kiritimatiellia bacterium | reverse complement strand
TTTCCCACGGCCTCTCGGGGGTGTCATGCTTCGCGCCGTTGCGCGCCTATGGCGCGTTGATTTTCTTGGCATATAGAAAAATGATGATAATTTATAAAAATCAATTGGGATTTTGAGATATTTCCTTGGGGCTTTCCGAAAAATTATTTTTTTTGTAAATCGCCTTGACTTGTTGTGTCAAAAAGTGTTTAATGGTGTCACGAAATGTCAGAACTAGGCACACAGAGTACCGTCGAGGTAAACCGGCGTCCCATCGCGTTGATGGGTACGTTTCCGCGCACACTCGACCCTAAAAAGCGCCTGACGATTCCTAGCGTTTGGCGGGCTGCTCTGGGGCCTGAATTTGCCTATGTGCTGCCAGATACAAAGCGAGGCTGTCTTCGTCTGATCCCTCGGGATACGATGGAGGCACGCCTCGCTGAACTTACAGCAAGGGCCGCGAAGGATCCGCGATGGCGTGAGGCGCTCGAACGGGTCGCTGCGGCAGGCGAACCGGTCGAGTTCGACGTTCAGGGCCGTATCCGCATCAAGGACCCCTTGCTGGCATTTGCGAAATTGAGCGGTCCCGTGGAATTGAGGGGGTCGTTCGACGTGGCGACGATCTGGCCGCGTGAAGAGGCGAAGAAGCCGGTGGCGGAGCAGCTTGGCGATGTGGACAAGTTGGGCGAGGCCATGGATCTGCTTGGTTTTGGTTTCTAAGGAGGGAAGGTCGGGAAATGCATATTCCAGTTCTTCTCGCCGAAACGGTGGAGTCGCTTGCGGTCAAGTCCGGAGGCGTGTATGTGGATGGAACCCTGGGGCGTGCAGGGCATTCGTCGGCCATTCTGGCACGGGCGGGTGCGGGGGCGACGCTGGTGGGGATTGATCGCGATACGCAGGCGCTGACCGAGAGCGCCGAGCGCTTGAAGGAATTTTCCGGCTCGGCCCGGATTGAGATGGTACACGGGTGCCATGGTGATCTTGCGCGTCTTGCGCGGGAAAAAGGAATTGGAGAGGTTGATGGGATTTTGCTTGATTTGGGCGTTTCGAGCCCTCAGCTGGATCAGCCCGAGCGGGGGTTCAGCTTCCGGGGCGATGGACCCCTTGACATGCGGATGGATCGGTCGCGCGGGTTGACGGCGGCTGATCTCGTGGCGACAATGGACGAGGCGGCGTTGACGGATCTGTTCCGCACGCTTGGCGAGGAGCCGAACGCGCGCCGAATCGCCCGCGTTCTTGTGCGCACACGCGCCGAACATCCGCTCACCACCACCGCGCAGCTGGCGGATCTGGTGGAAAAGACGATCGGGCGCCATGGGGCGCACCATCCGGCTACGCGGGTGTTCCAGGCGTTGCGGATGGCGGTGAATGACGAAGTCGGCGAATTGGAACGCGCGCTCGAAGGCGGACTCGACCTGTTGAGGGTCGGTGGCCGGTTTGCGGTGATCACCTTCGAGAGCATTACGGACCGCATCGTGAAGAAATTCTTCGCGGCGCATGCCGGTCGGATGATTTCGCTCCAGCAGGGCGGGGAGCGGTGGGAGGGCGACCTTCCACGTGTCCGCCTTGTGACACGGCATGCTGTCACGGCGGGTGAACAGGAAATGGCTTTGAATCCACGTTCGCGTAGCGCGAAGCTGCGAACGGTAGAAAGGGTGTGAGATGAGAAAGAGAAATAGAAGAGTCAAGAAGAACGTTGCCTTTACGACGAACCGGATGGGGGTCATCGCATTGATCATCTGCGTTTTCCTCGTGGGCATCGCCTATTGGACGTTCGACGCGCGTTGCGTGGCGATCCAGCATGAGATCGGCAAGGCCGAAAAGGTGACGCGGGAGCTCAACAAGGATCTCCAGCGCGAGACCGCGACATGGTCGATGATGACGAGCCTCGGCAAACTCGACGAGCGTCTGAACCGGCATGGACTCGAGATGCAGGTGCAGAAGGTCGAGCAGATCGTCAATATGAATCGCGACGGTCGGCCGAAGCCCAATCAGCTGTCGGTGGCACGTGCCCGGAATCGCATGCGCAACATCTCGAATGTCGCGTTTAGCAAGGATGATGTCAGTCAGTCGATGCGTACCATGCTGCCCTTGCGCGGGACCAAGTCCGCGGCGAAGGGACGTACGGTTCAGCGCTGACGATGAGGGAGGTGCCGTGTGAAATTCACGGGGCTTAATGACAAGCTTCGATTCGCGCTCGCGCCCTTTGGCATCGGTTCGTTTGCCCTCGTTGTCGTCGTGCGTCTGGTGTATCTTCATCTGGACCTCGTGACAACCAAACTGCCGTCACCGAACTATGGTTTCAATCGCGTAACGCAAGGCCAGCGCGGAAGCATCTATTCGACCGACGGCCAGACACTGGCACGTACGACCTCGCGCTGGGAATATCGTCTGGACCCTCAACGGGCCACTTTCGATCCCCGCCATCCCAATCGGCCGCTCTCTTCCGACAAGCGAATGGCGAAAATCCGTTTCGTCGCCGAGCAGCTCCATCTTGATGAACGCAAGGTGATGGACGCCTATGCGGAGCCGAAGTCGCGCTATGTCTATTTGACGGAATCGGATGATTCCGACGCCCATCGCGAACTGGTCGATCCGAAACGCGGCATCACGGAACTTATCGTTGTGGACAAGCCGCGCCGCATCTACCCGCAGAAGCATCTGCTTTCGCAGGTGCTGGGTTTTGTGAGCAGGGACCCGACAAATTCCGTCGGCGGCGCGGGACTGGAACTTAAGTACGAAAAGTATCTCAAGGGCACGCCGGGACAGGTTCACGGTACGAAGGATGCCATGGGACGCGAGGACCGGAGTCGCCGCGACCTCGATATCGACGCCAAGAACGGCTGCGACGTGTATTTGACCATCAACAGCAACATCCAGTTCGAGACCGAACGGATCTTGATGGAGGGACTTGCCGAACATCGGGCCGAACGGGCCTGGGCGATTGTCATGTCCGTCAAGACCGGTGCCGTGCTGGCGATGGTGACGGTGCCCGGCTACCAGCCCGAGACGTTCAACAAGTCCTCCGACGACGTGCGGATCAATCGCGCGATCTCGGAAGTCTACGAACCGGGCAGCGTGATGAAGACGATTACCGCCTGCGCCGTCTTGAACGAGGGACGGGTTGGCCCCGATACGATGATCAACACGGCGAAGAACGATCCGAACTACTATCGTCTGCCGGGTGACGCAGGACACAAATGGGAAGAGACGATGAGCGTGCGCGAGGCGCTTGTCCATTCGTCGAACATCGTCTTCGGCAAGCTCGGATACGATTTGGGCCCCACGCGTCTCTACAACTACATGCAGAGTTTCGGACTCGGCCGCAAGACGGGCATTGAATTGCCGGGCGAAGAAATCGGTCTCATCCCCGCCCCGCAGAAGTGGGACAAGGTCAAGTGGTCGCGCGCCCCGATTGGCCAGGGCGTGGCCGTGACGGCGTTGCAGCTTGCGACCGCCTACGCCTGCATCGGCAACGGGGGCGAACTGCTGCGTCCCTACCTCGTTGAGAAGATCGTGCAGGCCGATGGCGAAGTCGTCTATTCCCACAAGAAAGAAGTCGTGGGAAATCCCGTGCGACCGCAGGTGACGCGCCAGGTGCTGTCGATGATGACGGGCGTCGCGAAGAAGGGCGGTACTGCCAAGCGCGCGGCGATTGCGGGCTACTCGGTGGCGGGCAAGACCGGGACGGCCCAGATGAAGGAAGGACGCGGCTATTCAAGTACGAACTACCATGCGTCGTTCATCGGCATCCTGCCGGCGACAAACCCCGAAATCGTGGTGCTGGTGACCTATCAGAAGCCGTATTACTGCCGCAGCCGCGAGACGTCTGAGGCAATGGGCGTGCCGATCTTCAACCATCAGGGCGGACTCTGCGCGGCACCGACCTTTAAGCGAATCGCGGAAATCACGTTGCGCTACTTGCAGATCGGTCCCGACATTCCGGACGAAATGCCGGATGAGGACGAGGACGCCTTCATGTTGTGAGAAGTCGAATCGGGGAGAGTGAAATGCGGATTTTCGGCATCACGGGAACGAATGGTAAAACCACGACGACATGGATTCTGCGCGAATTCCTCGGCGGGGGAGGCTTGGTGACGACGGTCCAGGTCGATACCGGCACGCGTCAGTTCTATTCGGGCTATACGACACCGCCCTTGAAGGTGCTGAAGGAAATCTTCGCCGAGATGGAGGCGAACGGGCTCGCGGATTGCGTGATGGAAGTCTCAAGCCATGCAATCCACCAGCATCGCACGGGCGATACGGTCTTCGCCGGTTGCGCGTTCACGAACCTGACGGAGGATCACCTCGACTACCACAAGACGATGGAGGCGTATTTCCAGACGAAGGCGGATCTCTTCCGCCGCCTTGCCGTTGCGAATCCGGGCGCACCGGTGGCGATCTGCGTGGATGGCGAATATGGACAACGCCTGGCCGCCCTCTGCCGCGAACTTCCGCTCAAGGTCTTGACCTGCGGTTTCTCCGTGTCGGATCCCGAATTGATTGCGCATATTCGCAAGACCTGTCCGCTCGTCGGACGCTACAATGTGCAGAACGTCCTTTTGGCGGCGGCGCTGGCGGAGGGTGCGGGCGTGTCGCCGGAGACGATTCGTGCGAAGATTCCGCTGCTGACGCCGCGGTGGGGCCGCCTCGAGCGTGTCCCGACTGCAAGTGCGGCGGATGTGTTCGTGGACTTCGCGCATACGGACGATGCGCTCGCGAATGTGCTGTCGACCGTGCGTGAATTCACGCGTGGAAATGTGTGGGCGGTCTTTGGCGCCGGCGGCGATCGCGACACGCGGAAGCGTCCGCTGATGGGTGCGGCGGCGGCGAAACACGCGGATCGTCTTGTGGTGACGAGCGACAATCCGCGCAGTGAGGATCCGCTTTCGATCATTCGGATGATCGAGGCGGGCATCCCGTCGGGAACGACATACACCGTCGAGCCCGATCGGGCGAAGGCCATCGCCTTTGCGCTTTCGCAGGCACAGGCCGGCGATACGGTGGTGGTGTGCGGGAAGGGACACGAAACGACGCAGACGATCGGCAAGGACGTCATTCCGTTCGACGACCGCGAGGTGTGTCGTGCCTATCGTGCGCCGACAGAAGGCTGAGGAGGAATGTACGTGATGCGGAAGTTTGTCCTCGGTTTGATTTTCGCTGCACTGGTGCTGTTGACGGGATGCCAGACGCCTTGGGTCGCCGGCGACGTGGTGGAATGTCTGCCGCAGCACACGGAGAAGTGCCACGCGGATCTGGCGTTCTTCGTCGAGAAGACCGAGAAGCGCGTCCAAAAGACGCTAGAGGACGCCTTGCGCGCGCGCGGTTTCACGGTGGTGGAACGTGCGGTGGAAAGCGATGTGCGCGTGGTGACCACGATCACTTCGCACGAATACAACGACAAGGGATTTTGGGGGCCGGGTGCCCGCGACGACATGTCGTTGACGATTACGCTTGTCGACCGGCGTAAGCGGACGGTTCTGGGACGGTGGCGCGTGACGCTGAAGTCCGACTTCCGCATTCTCGAGCGTTGCGTGGATAAGATGTGAGGATGCCGCCGATGACGCCCGAATTGACTTTCACCTGTGCCGCCACGGCTATCTGGCGGGTGACGAACGAACAGCCCAAGCCGGATGTCTCGTTTGTCCCGCCGATGGAACGCCGTCGCCTGACGGGTGTTGAACGTGCGGCGTTGTCGGTGGCGTGGCAGGTGCGTCCACAGGACGGGGAGGAGATCCCCGTCGTGTTTGCGTCCCGTTGGGGCGAGATCGGCGTGACGGCCAAATTGATGCAGCAGTTCCACGCCGACGGCGAGATGTCGCCGGCGGGCTTTTCGGCGTCCGTGCATAATGCGACACCGGGCGCCTTTTCCCTGCTCACGAAAAACCACGCGCCCTACACGGCGATCGCGGCGCGGGCGCGGTCGCTTGAGGCGGGCCTGCTCGAGAGTTTCGCCTTGCGTCGATCCGTTCTTTTCGTGTACGCCGAAGAGGCGACGCCGTCGCTCTACCAGGGGTCGTTCGGCGAGGAGGAGACGGCACATGCCGTGGCGTTGCGTCTTGTGCCGGCGGGCGAGGCGGATGTCGGTACAACATGGCGTGTGGCGTTGCGTGCGGACGATGCCGTGGCGCCGCTCCGATTCGAGGCGTTCGAATCTTTCCTGACGGGGCGTCAGGAACAGGTGCTGTCTTCTTCGTTCACCCTGACTCGGGGATGAGCATGCGTACGTTTCGAAGTCTGCTCGCGGGGATTTTCTTTGCTGCCTACGGACTCGGCAGTCTGTTGATCGGCGTGCTGCTCTTTCCGCTTCTGACGTTGGCGGGTGCGGCGCAGACGCAACGCGCGCTTGTGCGTTTCAGCTGGCAGATTCTGATCGGTGCGGCACAGTTGACACGGATGATCCGACTCGAGATTTCGTCCGAAGACCGTGCGCGTCTGGCGGCGACGCGGGGGAGGGTGGTCGTGGCGAATCATCCGACGCTCATCGACATCGTACTGCTGACCATCCTTCTGCCCGAAGCCACTGGCATCGCAAAGGCTGCGGCCAAGCGGAACTTCTTCTATTCGCTCATCGTGAAGGGCATGTTCCTGGTGAACGACGATCCGGAACACGTTTTGACAGGGGCCGCCGACCTGCTCGCGCGGGGCGTGAATCTGGTGATCTTTCCTGAAGGTACGCGGACACCGGTTGACGGCAAGGTGCATCCGCTCCGGCGCGGGGCGGCGCAGATCGCGTTGCGCGCACAGGTGCCGATTCTGCCGGTGACGATCACGTGCGATCCGCCCGTACTCGCTAAGGGGCAGCCGTGGTCTGACTTGTCGGATCATACGCCGGTCTGGCATATTCGCGTCGGCACGGAAATCGTCCCGTCCGTACAAGAAGGTTCTGCACACGCCGCAGCCGTTTCCCTCACGCGTACGCTCTCCGCCGCGCTCTTCGGCGTGTAGGACTCGAACGAAAGACGGAGTGGGGATTGTTTGATTGTTCGATTGTTCAATTGTTCGATTGTTCGATTGTTCGGATTGTTCGGATTGTTTGATTGTTCGATTGT
>JAKSOY010000230.1 GCA_024405255.1 Kiritimatiellia bacterium | reverse complement strand
TGCGTCGTCACGATGATGGACTTTGGTGGAATCTTCTTCTTGAGATTCCCATGAATGAAACTGTCCACGTCTTCCGACTTCGCCGACAGTCCGACCTTGTCTTCCAGATGAACGAACTTCGCAATGTCATCCTTAATGTTTTTGTCCAGCGACTTCGCCGCCGTGACAATGAACACGGTCTCGACCAACTTCTCGTTCGTTCCCGGCCTGAACAGCGCATCCAGCTTCGCGGCCAGCCAACAAATGGTCAACGTCTTGCCGCTGCCGGGAGCGTGCTGGGCCAGATACTTCTTGCCGACGTCGCCCTTCTCGGCAAAATGCGCCGAAATGTCCGCCGCGATCTTCTTCACACAACGCGACTGATGAAAGCGCGGATAGATCGTGAATGCCGGACGCGCAGGATCCTTCTCCGTCTCGGGCTTTTCCGGAACACGCACAAGGAAAAAGGCAATGTCTTCCAGCAGATTCTCCGGTGCCAGCACCTCGCCGTAG
Organism: Kiritimatiellia bacterium; assembly: GCA_024405255.1. The sequence continues at coordinate 6,581 of JAKSOY010000230.1, read as the reverse complement.
AGGAACTCCACCGGATATTCGCCCTCGCTGTGCGCCTCGTTGACCAACCCCTGGTTGTGCCATCTGAAATTATCCGGATGCCGCGGATCCGTCGCCAGCTTCACTTCGCTCGTATCGGCGGCAATGTAGGCGAACGGATGCTGGAAAATCTTCTTCGTGTGATCGCGCTCGACGAACTGCTGCACAGCCGCATCCACGGTCTGATTCTTCTCATGCTTCAGTTCCAGCGCGATGATCGGCAGCCCGTTCAGGAAGAAAACAAAGTCGATCTCCTTGTTTGTTTCCCCGTAATAGAAATGATGACGGAACGAGAAACGATTCTGCCGATAGGCCTCCCAGGTTGCACTCTGCTCCGAACGCGGCCTTGCAAAATACAGCCTGAACTCCACGCCACGCGCCCGAAAGCCATCCCGCATCACCATCCACATCGGCTTGCGGCACAACTCCGATCGCAACGCCTTGAAGAACTCATCCCGCGTATCTGTCCCGTAGTTACGTTCCAGTTTCGCCACATCCTCCGGCTGCGAAGCCGTCACAAACGCCCATAGCACATCCTCGGCGATAAAATTGACCGTATCGGTGATGTCGCCCTGCTCCAGCGCCGAATACTTCAGCGTGTCATTCTTGAACCGCCGCAGAAGCTCATCGCGGATGTGGTTTTGGAATTTGATTTCGGGTGGGATATTCGGCATGTCGTTAGACCTCGCTATCCATCGTTGTTTTGACGGCCAGATACGCCTGATGGGGATGCTTGATCATCTCTGGATATTTGTATTCCAGAATTTTCTTTTGAACCATGCTTTTCAGGATGCATCGTACATGCCGATCGGTTCTTTTCAGGAAAGTTGCAATTTCTCCACGTTCCAACGCCCTGACTGAACACATTTTCCAAATAATCGTCTCAAGTTCCACTCTGTTTTTGTGTTTACCGGCAGCTTGGGCGATTGCACAGATTTTAGCATCTCCATCTGTAGTCTTTGGCTTGGAATCATCCATGCTCAGGGCAGAATCATCCATGCTCGGGGCAGAATCATCCATGCCCGGAGCAGAATCATCCATGCTTTGATTCGTACGCGCGCACTCTTCTACCCGCCACGATGGGATATAATATGTCGCAGTTCCACGACCCTTTGGGCGAATTATTCCGCAATCACGAAGCTTACGCAGTTCCGTACTTGCCTTAAGTGTATCGCAACCGCAGATTTGACGATAAGTCGGATTGTTTATGGCCCCGGCCTCGCGCATGAAGACCAGTGCGGTCTTTTGGTTATCCGACAGCCCGAATTCGGCGAATCGTCCCAGCCATGCCAGATCATCCGATCCAAGGAAATGGTGCAACAGCAATCGGATGGTGAATTCGTTTCCTTCCCTGTCCGATTCGAATGTCGGTTGCGCGAGATGCGCCTCGCGCATCAGCTTTTTCATGCGTTTGATGCCGCTGCCCTTGGTCTCGGCCAAGTTCGTGTCATGAAATACAGGCGCAATCGTCTTGTTGCGCGGGACGCTGCCAGGCGTCCCCAGCCGATCCTCCGGCTTGAGCGAATAACCGGCGTTCCTGATTTCGATGCGGTTGTCGTAGCGAATCACTTGCGTTGGGCATCCCACCTTGTACGAACAGTGCATCAGCGCGTTTACGACCGCCTCTCGCAACACTTTCAGCGGCAGACCGACAGAATCCGCCTGGATGCTGTCGCCCTTGAGCAGGAATCCACGTGGCAGATCGTTGGCGACGGCGTCCACCACTCGAAAAACCAGCGTCAGCAGCGGACCGCGCATGTCGATGGAATTGAACGACTCGTCTGGATCAGCTACCCATTCCGTGCCAGGCACCCGGATATAGTCCACCCTTGCCATCGGGATGACTCTGCGCTGGAGCTTGGAAGAACCGAACAGCAATACGCCGGAGAGATGGTTCTGAAATTTAATTTCGGGAAGTTCATGCTTCATGCGCACCTCCACTCGGTAGGGTCACGCGTCCCGCGTGACCGCCAGCCACGCCACGATGCAACCGTTCCTCACCTGTTTCACGATCAAACGCCATCACATACGGCCAATCGCGAGCAATCGCGCAAAATCCCTTACGCACAGGATTGTTGCAAATGTAGCGGAACTTCTCGGCATAATGCGCATCATCCCGCAGACGGGTATCGAAGAAATCCCGTTGAAAAGACAAGCCATGCGTCCGCACCAAATAAGATTTGAATTGTTGAATGACAGACACCATCGGCAGGGTCACGCATCCGGCGTGACCGCCCTCGCACACCCCCGGGAAGCGTACAATCAAATGCAAATGATCGGGCATCACCAAAAACAATGCCAACCGCCATTTGCCGTGTTCATGATACCATCGCGCAGCCGACAATATCACGTTGGCAACCGATTCAAAATCCAGCGCAGTAGTGGTGTCGTTGCGGTCCCGCGGGACGCGTGACCCTACCCACAGACGATGTCCCTCCGCACAAATCGTAATGAAATACCACGCTCCCGCAACGTCAATCGTCAGCGGCCCGCGATGGTCAAGCCGCTTCCGCACCGGTAGGGTCACGCGTCCCGCGTGACCGCCGTCGCTGGTGTGGTTCGGCGGACGCGCGGGACGCGCGTCCCTACCTTCAATCCCTTGCGTCGTCGCACGATAGAGCAAATTCTTCCAAATCGCTTCAATCGACTCCAGCTGCTTTCGCTTGACTTCAATCGCCTTGTCAACCACCGCGCACCTCTCGTCAAGAAACGCCGCGATCCGCTCCTGCTCGGGACGAGGAGGAAGGACGGTTTCTACCTGAAGAATTTTCGAGGCCGCCAATCCTGGTTGGGCCGCCGATTGCGAAACATATTGGTTGAAGTTCAGATCCGTAAACAGATAATACAGATAATCCAAATTATCAAAATGCGTGATCGTAGTAATCAGGGCATGCTCCGTCGCCCAGAATTTCCCATCGATCCGATGGACATTGCCGCACAAAGCACCCTGTCGACCAACAATGAGCATCGGCCCTTCGCAATTGTACTTTGGGTAATAGCCCCGCAGATCATTGCCTCCATATACGGGGAACTCTCCTTCCTCGCAAATCTCGTCTCCGGCAATATGGTCACCGGAGTGCATACAGCAAATGCGCTTGACCCGCGTCATCCTCCACCCCTTGGGCAACGGGGCGGAACCTTGACCGCCGTTCTCTGCCAGACGACTCACCGACCGCCGCCTTTCTTTTCAAAGGCCCAGGATCCAATCTTGCGACCGCCCACGCGGTAAAGTCCAGCGCATGACTTGAGCTGGCGAATCTGATAATTGACACCGTCTCGCGACAGCCCCGAAACGGACATCAGCTCATCGACAGTAATGGACGGATTCCGTCGAATGGCCGCCATCATCACCTTGGCTGCTGCGCTAAGGGCATTCTTTGGTGTAGTCTTTAGTGCAGTCTTTGGTGTAGTCTTTAGTGTAGTCTTTGGTGTAGTCTTTAGTGTAGTCTTTGGTGTAGTGACCTTCTTGGCGACACCGCGCCCCTTGACCGTGATCAGATACTTCTGCTGACGGGCACCGCGGCGCCGCACGGATGTCGTCTCGATCAAGCCGTCGTCCGCCAAAACCGTCAGAATCCTCTTGAGATATCCATTGGCGCGTTCTCGTCCGCACAGACGGGCGACCTCCTCGCTGGAAAGCGCCGTTGATGACCGCGCAAGAGCCTGCAGCACCTCGCGGACACCTTGCCCTGTCGTCTGACTAGCCCCTCGACTAGCCCCTCGACTAGCCCCTCGTCCAGATATTTTTGCGTCCGGCGGATTCACACCGTCAGGCGCATACCCAGCACGCCAGATGATGGTCTTGAAATCCGCGTTGTCCGGCAGGTACTTCGGTTCCGACAGCCCCCAGGCGCGGCACAAGTTCAAAATGTCACCCGTACCGCTGCCCGACTTCTCGACATAACTTGTCCAACTCATCGCCCGAGCGATGATCTCGTTACGCGGCTTCGAATCATGCGACTCGTAAAGCTTCTCGACCGACCATCCCTTGGGCAGCGTCCCGGGGTTGATAATCTCCAGCCGGTTCCGGAACAGCATCACCTGCACGCAGCCGTTGGAACGATAGTCGCGATGGCAGACCGCATTGACGATCGCCTCCTGCACGGCATCCCTCGGAAACTCGGCTTTCGTCGGCGCAGCCGCCGTCGGTCCGCCGCGTTTGCCGATCATGAAGTCCACCCTGCTCATCACGAATTCCAACGCCTGGTCCACAAGCTCAAATACCGTACCCGTATAGGTGTGGAGCGACGGGATCGGCTTTTCGACCTCGTAGCCGAAGAAATGAAGGCAGCGAATCTCCCATGAGGGCTTGGACATCTCGGGATGCGCTGTGAAAAGCGGCAATGCCGCATTCGCAATCCGCCCACTCTCCGGTTCCATTGCACCGATCCTGACCAAGACGTCTGCGTCCGAGATGTCCGCCGGAAACGAGACCTTGCCCGCCGTACGGACCAAACGGACATAATCGCGAATCTTCTCCGGCGACAGGTCAGACATCTTCACCTTGCGCGAAAACGACTCGTCAAAGGGTTTGTTCGCAATCAAGTCATCTTCCTTCAGGAAATTAACAAGCGTCTTGTAGACGGACGCCTTGAGCCCTGCAAAATCCCTGAACGGATTGCGACTCAATTCGCGGTCGATCTTTTGCCGGACAAAGCGTTCCTCGTCCTTCTCGCGCCTGACCCCGCTTTTCACAAATCCAAAGCAGGTCTTGCCAAGACGGCGTGCGCAATCGTACTCGCGCTCCGTCGGGGAGCATCCTTCCTCATCGCGACTGCCGTATCGTGCGCCGAACAATCCAAGATAAACGTCACAGGCTTCGACCTCGGAAAGATAGACGTCTTGCGGCGAACGGCTTCGGGCGGGCTGCTCCTCGAAAAGAAAGACTTCAAAAAACTCGCCCAGCACCGGATCCTCGCGAATGTACCTGGCAAGGGCTCGGCGCTCGCGGGCGAACTCAGACTGTACGCTGGACACGAACAGTTTCACGTGTCCAATCCTTCCAGCAACTTGTCCGCTTCGGACTCCAACTCACGGAAGCTCTTCAGAAGCGTCTTGGTCGATTCCGGCGGCTTGTATTCGTAGAAATACTTGTTCGGAAGGATCTCGTAACCGAGTTGCGGCAACTCCGCCCACCGAATGAGCGGCGTAGTGATCTCGCGTTTCAAGAAGGTCTCAATGTCCTCCTCAAACGGGATGTACTCGGAATCCTCGACATACTCGGGATGCTCGACAACGACGGACGCCACCGCAGCATGTTCGTGCAGAAACTTTTTCAGCTCCCTGGCGATCTCGGTCTTCGGCGAAACCTTGAATTCATCTTCCGTGCCATCGTCAAACTTGACTGTGTAAGTCAACGTTTCCGGCGCATAGAACGTCTGATCCTTTTTCAGCTCCGTGGCCGTGAACTTGCGCGTGAACGGTTCTTCTTTCCAAAGCGGACGCTCTTCGGCATCCGTCTGCCAGAAAACAACCTCAACCTTGTGATAGGCAAAGTCCGATATTGGAAATATCTTGACCTTCGGATCGTCATATCCCGCTCGCCAACCATCGCGATAGCGCTCGATTGTCCACGCTCGATGCGCCTCGGTAATCCGGTTCCGTTTGTTGCCGAAGCTTTTGGGCTCCTTTTCGTACACTTCGCGCGCGTCGATCACCATCACCTTGCCCTGGTGCGACTTCGGCTTGTTGTTTGTCAGAATCCAAATGTAGGTGTAAATGCCGGTGTTGTAGAAAAGCTGATCCGGCAGCATCACGATTGCATCGAGCCAGTCATGCTCCAACACCCAGCGGCGGATTTCGTTCTCACCCGACCCGCAGTCTCCATTTGAAAGCGGCGATCCGTTGAAGATTACGGCGATGCGGCTGCCTCCGTCCTTGACCGGCTTCATCTTGGCCAGCATCGTTTCAAGGAACAAAAGCGCCCCGTCGTTCACACGTGGGATACCGGCCTGATAGCGCGTCTTTGCCAGCTTGCGGACATCGGCCTCGTAGCCGTCCTTGCCGCCCCATGTCACACCGAACGGCGGATTTGACAGCATATAGTCGAACTTCCATTTCGGCTCCTGCCAGCGATCACCAAGATCGTCATTCTCGTCGCCCTTCTCCTGCTCAAACGGAACGAGCGAATTTCCGAATGTAATCTTGGCCAGTGGGTCATTCTTGATCAGCAAATCGGAAAGGCAGATGGCGAAGTTGGACGGATCGAGTTCCTGTCCATGTACCGTCACAAACTTCTCCACGGACGAGCGCTCCGCATCCGTCTTCGCCTTGTTCCGCAGATGCTCCTTGGCGACGGACAACATCCCCCCCGTACCACAAGCCGGATCATAAATTGAGACGTGCTTCGTCGGAACATCAATGCCCAGCAATTCAACCATCAGGCGGATCACCTCGCGAGGGGTGAAGTGCTCTCCGGCCTCCTCGCCGCTCTGTTCTGAAAAGCGCCGCAGAAGTTCCTCGTACACATAACCCATCTCCAACGGCGAAAGCGCGTCCGGTCCAAGGGCAAGGTTCATATACTGCCCGATGATCGGCGCAAGACGATGGTACTTGGCCATCAA
>JAKSOY010000023.1 GCA_024405255.1 Kiritimatiellia bacterium | reverse complement strand
CAACTTCCAATATCTCAACAATTACTCGCTCTATAACCATAAAGGAATTCAGCGTACCTTAAATTCAAGATTCAAATCACATGATTTCAAATTGTAATCGTACCGCAACATAAGAGCCCCCAGTCCATCACGCTCAAGTCCATAGTCCAAAAGACGGAAACGACCATAATGACATGATATTATCTCGCCAGCAGCATTAGTAACACTGTGAATACGAAACACAAAATCTCGACTTCCATCCAACATACCCGCTTTACGTTCCAACGGTGTCAAAACATCCTCGAATTCACGGGAATATGGCATTTGCAAACTGCTTTGATAGAGGTAAGGGAAACTGCTTTCTTCCACAGTAGACGACAGGAATCCTCCATTCCGAGCATTTCCCAGGAATCTAACCCCCAACGTCTGACGCCTCCATTCCATGGGCTTTTCGCCTTGCCAAGTATACTTGAATGCAACATCAGGAGTCTGTCCTTTTCCATAAGGGCGCACCCAGTCTTTCGATTGAAGATCAAACGAACACCAGTCATTAGTCATTGGTATACGAAACAATCCTCCTTGTGAAAATGGTTGTATGGGGGAACGTTTTTTTCGCAATTCCAGTTTCTTTTCCAAGGGGGAAGGCATCCAGAAACCTTTTTTAATATCGTGTTCTTTCCCCATCTTGATTAGACTGAATTTGACACAGGAATCGTAATAACCATCCTTCTTGGCCGATATTTCAATAGAGTTTCCATCGGTCTTTTCTCTTATCGTCACCATTCCATGAACGTCAGTCATACCTACAACGGACACTTCCCCCGTTGTGTTTGAAAAAGCAACTCGAACAACCGCACCAACCACAGGATTCTGTAAATCATCTCTCACAGCAAGAAGGATCCTTGCCTCTACGCCCTTTCTCACCATCCGCCAATAAGACAAATCCTTTCGTGCCGATACAGTCAATGAAAACATAAACACTATGATCGCCAATATTGATCTCATTTCAAACTTCCTTTCTCTACAACCTTCTCGTAGAATTTGTATGTGTAATAGAACGCCATATCCTTCATGTCTGAATGAAGCCAGCACCCTTGATAACGAAATCGCGTTGGCCACCCATTTGGTTTCTCAATCCCAGTCGTTTGGTCATTTAGCTGTAAATTAAAATTACTTCCCAAAGACATAACAGGCGGAAGTAATTTAGTCCCCCCAGTCGGCGGGGCTAGGGCGGGGATGCCTTGGGCGAGGATCGCGCCGCGGACGAGTAACGGGATGACGCTGTTCGTCATGTTTGACGGGGCAGGATTGAAAACGGGGTCGTTCCTCAACTGTTCGGGCGTCAGGTCTGCCGCTTCCAATGCGCCGTACTTGACGGCCGTTACGGGTACGAAGGACACCGAAGTCGAATAGGAGATCGAATTGAATCCCCACCCCGCCCAGGTGGTTCCGCCCAAACCCTCCGACAGTTGTGCGCGACCTTTGAACAGTTCCTGCTTGTGCCAGCAGTGGTGGGCAAAGTCAGGACGAGTCCAATCGGTTTCGATCAGTCCCGTAGTGAGCCACAGGTTGTTGTTCGCGGAAAGCTCCAACGCCTCGTCGCCAGTGGAATAGAAGTTCACGGCATATTGAGCGACATCAGCGAAACGGCCCGGCCAGCCGAGCAGCCTGCGGTCATCGTTCGGTGAACCGTCAAATAACGAATGCCAGCACGACGCCCAGGTGTTCGTCGGATAGTCCTCCCATTCGGGATGGACAAGCTGCGGTACGCGCAGCGCGGGGCTCGGGTCGTACGCTTCCGACGATCTGAACATCTGTCGCATCCTGAACGCCAACCTGTTCGCGCCTGAAGTTATTGGGTCATTCGGTTCTCGGCGAGGAACGAACCGAGAACCGAAAACCCATTACGCGATTTCGGGACGGATTGTCTGGCAGCCGATTGTGGCGAGGACCGCCGAGAGGCGGGAGAACTGGGCGTCGTCTTCGTAGGTTCCGACAATCGCACCGCCCGAGCCGGCGAACTTCGCCGAGACGCCGGTCGAACGCGCCGTCATTACCATCGTGCGATTGGCGGGGGCGACATTGAAGATGCGGTCGCGCAAATCGAAGTTCGCATTGACCAGCGCCGGAAGTTCGTCGCGCCGTCCGGCCAAGAGGGCGTCACGGCCCTTCTGCGCAATGTCGGCGAACTCGCTCATCGCCGCAAGGATGTCCGGCTTCTTCTCTTCGAAGAGCACGCGCAGCTTCTTGTGATAGGTCCCCGAGACCTCGGCGCGGCGCGGATCGTAGGCGACATAGAGACGGGGCAGCAAGGCCGGGTCGATCCGTTCGTAGCGACCATGGCCTGTCGACTCCACCAGCTTCTGGTCGAAGTCCATGAACACGCACCCTTCGTACATCTGGATGACGCGGTCCTGCAAGCCGCACTGGATACCCAGTTCGTCCCGTTCGGCCTCCAGACAAAGCGTGGGCGCCTCTTCCAAGGGGATCGTCACCGCGTAGAATTGCTGCAGGGCCTTCAGCATCGCCGTGCAAATGGCGGAAGATCCAGAAAGACCCACGAGCCGCGGGATGTTCGACGTGTAGCGCACGGTGAAATTCTTGTTCGACAACGCAATGCCGCGTTCACGGCAATAAAGGAAGAACAGCTTCGCCACGGCCTTCATCAAGCGAATGCCGCCATAGTAGCCAAACAGCTGGATGTCGCGCAGAAGTTCGTCCGGCGAGGCAAACGTCGCATCGTCCACATCGCTGGGGATGAATCCGAGTTCGGGCGTTTCGTACATCACGAGATCGGCCGCGAAGTTGCGGAACGCAAACGACACGGTCTTACCAAAATAGCCGTCAGACGGATTGCCCAGCAACCCGGCACGAGCGAATGAACGAGTACGAATCAGCATATCAATCCCGTTTCTCAATTGAAGTTTTTGCTATTTTACCAACATCAGGGAGTTTGCGCAAGCATCAAAATGGAATCTCCCGCGCACGACGGACATCTTCGGCGATCTGATGCTGAAGTGCGGCAAGGGTGGGAAACGCGCGTTCAGGACGGAGAAACGCGAGGAACTCGACCGAGAGGCTTGCAGGCGTTTCCTGCGGAACCTGTTCAAGGAGATGGACCTCGAGCGTCGGTTCACGCCAGGCCCTCTCGCCGAGGGTGGGGGCCAGACCCCAATTCGCCACGGCACGCCCCCAGACCGTCTGAACGGCGTATGCGCCATACGGCGGCTGGACAAGTTCCGGCGGGACGCGCACATTCAAGGTCGGCACACCCAACGTGCGTCCCAGTCCCTTGCCCGACGCGACGACGCCTTCCACGCGCCACGGGCTTCCCAGACAGGCGGTCACATCGGCCAGGTCGCCGCCTGCAAGAGCCTTTCGCACGCGCGTCGAAGAGACCGGTGCGCCATCGACATCGACAAACGGCACCACGCTCACCTGAAAACCGCGTGCCTGCAAAAACGCCGCATTCCCCTTTCCACCGGCGCCAAAGGTCCAATCGGGGCCGCAGAAAATCGTCTCCAGTTCCGGATAGTCGCGTCGAAGTCCCTCCGCGAAATCGGCCGCCGGAATGCTGGCAAACGCCGGCGTAAAGTCCAACAGACGCACACACGCGGCATCGTGCGAACGCAACGCCGAACCGATTGCCTCGACGCGCCTGTCGACCGTCATCAACAGCTTCGGCGCCCGTTGAGGCGCAAAGACCGTCGCCGGATGCGTACGGAATGTGAGCGCCGCATCGGCACCCGCGAGAATCCGACGGTGACCCCGATGCACACCGTCGAAGAAACCGACGGCGAGATTCATCAGCCAAGCGCTCCTGCCACAGGGCGCAGCGCGTACTTGAACGACACGGCATCGAGTTTCAGCACATCCATAAAGCTCATCGCCTGTGCCACGTCGAATCCCGCGCACTTCGTCCGGCGGAGCGAGGCGAGCGAGGCCCCGCAGCCCAGCATCTGTCCCAGATCGTGAGCCAAAGCCCGCACGCACACGCCCTTCGTGCAGAGCAGATCGAAGCTCACACGGGGCGGAGCAAATTCCGTCACCGCCAGACGGTACACATGCACGAGACGCGCCTTGGCCTCGGCCGGATCCGTCGGCACGATGCCGTAGCTCGGCTGGTCCGGACGCTTCATCACGCTAAAGGGCGGAGGCGTCTGGAAAATATCCCCGCGGAATTCGGGCAACGCCGCCTCGAGACTCTCGCGCGTCACGGCGTCGAACGGCTTTTCAGCCAACGTCTCGCCTTCCGCATCCTGGGTGTTCGTCGTACGGCCCAACTGGATTGTCGCCTGATACGCACGATCACCGCCCATCACATCGTTGGCGAGGCACGTTGCATCGCCGACCAAAAGGACAAGCAGTCCCGTCGCGTTCGGCTCCAAGGTGCCGCCATGACCGATCTTCGTGAGATTGAAACGCGTCTTGACGGCCTTGAGCACGTCGTGAGACGAAATCTGCGCGGGCTTGTCGACGAGCAGAATCCCGTCCACCGCCGCCAGCAAAGCCCTCGAATCGAGATTTGCCATGATCAGACCTCCGGTGGCGGCGGCGGCGTCTCGTCCCCAGCCGCAGCTTCCTGCTCCAGGCTGTTCAACAGCGCGAGCACACGGTCGCCCTTCTCCAGCGAATGGTCGATGACAAACCGCAGCCGCGGCGTGAATTTCAGACGCACCTGCGAATTGACGATCCGCTCGAATTCATGGGTCCGACGAATCAAGTGGCCCAGCACCCGATTCTGCTCCGCGCTTTCGCCGAACACGCTCACCTTCACCGTCGCATTGTGCAGATCCTTCGCACAGGCGACTTCCGTGACGGTGATCATTCCCGGATTGACATCATCCCCTTGGAGCACGCGAAAGACGGATTCGCCAATCACGCGCTTCAGAAGACTGTTGATTCTGTCGAGACGGTCGACTGCCATAGACTAACAACCTCAGAGCGACTTGGGGAGTTCTTCCAGAATGTAGCATTCCACCGTGTCGCCCTCCGAGAAGTTCTCGAAGTTGGCGAAACAAATACCGCATTCCTGCTGGCCGGTGACTTCCTTGACCTCGTCCTTGAAGTGACGCAGCGTCTGCACCTTGCCTTCCCACACCTTTTGCGCACCGCGGAGAATGCGGTAGCGAGCCGAGGCGACGAGCGTACCGTCGAGCATCTGCGAACCGGCGATCTTGCCAAGCTTGCCGATGTCGTAAATGGCCTTGATCGTCGCATGGCCTTTGACCTTCTCGGTGTATTCCGGCGGCAGGAGATCCAGCATGGACTTCTTGATGTGGTCGATCAATTCATAGATGATGCGGAACGAATTGATGCGCACGCCGTCATGACGGGCCTGCTGCTGAACGCCCGAATCGCAACCGATGTCGAAACCGACGATGACGGCCTTGCCCGCCGCCGCGCTCTTGACGTCCGTCAACGAGACATTGCCAGTCCCCGTGCCGATGATCTTGAGACCGACCTTCGTGCTCTTGATGCCACGCAGCGCTTCGCAGATGGCCTCAAGCGAACCCTGCGTATCGCTCTTCACGACCACGCTCAGCTCGCGCTTGTCGCTCTCGCTCATCTGGCTCATCAAATCATCGAGTGAAAGAGCCTTCGTCTGGGAGAGCTCCTGCTCCTTGCGGAGACGCGCCGTCTCCTCAGCCAGCGTCCGCGCACGCTTTTCGTCGAGCATCACGCGGAATTCCGCACCCGCTTCCGGCACGCCCGAAAGGCCCGTGCACTTGACCGGCGTCGAAGGCGCCGCCTCCTTGATCCGGCGCCCGCGGTCGTCGATCAACGAACGCACCTTGCCGAAATGCTCGCCGATGAGAATCGCATCGCCCACCTTGAGCGTACCGCCCGTCACGAGCAGCGTCGCCGACGGACCGAATCCCTGTTCGAGCTCGGCTTCGATCACGATACCGTTCGCACGGCGCTTCGGATTGGCCGTGAGTTCCAACACATCGGCCTGCAGCAACATCATTTCGAGCAGGTTTTCCACGCCCTGTCCCGTCGCACCCGACACTTCGCAGCACACGATGTCGCCGCCCCACTCTTCCGGCGTCAGACCCGCCTTCTGGAGCTGCTGCTTGACACGCTGCGTATTGGCCGTGGGCTTGTCGCACTTGGTGATGGCGACCATGATCTGCACACCGGCCTGACGGGCGAACTTGATCGCCTCTTCGGTCTGCGGCATGATGCCGTCATCCGCCGCGATGATGATCACCGCGATATCGGTCAACTGCGCACCACGCTGACGCATCGCATTGAACGCGGAGTGTCCCGGCGTATCGAGGAACGTGATCTTGCGTCCCTGCACATCCACCTGGTAGGCGGAAATCTGCTGGGTGATGCCACCCGCTTCGCCGGCGGCCACATGCGCATGGCGGATGTAGTCCATCAGCGTCGTCTTACCGTGGTCGACGTGGCCAAGGAAGGTCACGACCGGCGCACGCGGCGACATGTCCTCGGGCTTATCCTCCGGAATCTCGTCGTCCGCATCGATCGCCTTCAACACCGGCTTCTTGTTCGCCGCGTCACGGGCATGTTCGATATTGACCTTGAAACCATACTTCTGCGCGACCTTGATCGCGACCTCGGGCTCTACGCGCTGGTTGATGGACGCCAGAATCTTGAGGCCCATCAAGTCGGCGATGAGGCGATTCGGACGGATACCGAGCTTCAGCGCCAGTTCCTTGACGACGGTCGCACCGCGGATCGAGATCTCGCGCGTCGAAACGGACAGCGAAATGGTCGGCTTCGGCGGCGCCACTGTCACCGTGGGGGCCGCGACCTTCGTCGTCACGATCGTGGGCTTGCCCACCGTCGCCCCGATCTGGACCGTCGGACGCGAAACCTTCATCGACACCGACGAGAAGCCCGCACGCAATCCACCCACGCGCGTAGAGGCCGGCTTGGCCGGAGCCGCAGGAGCCGCCGCAACGGCCGGCTTTTTCGCCGCAGGAGCCGCCGGCTTGACCGGGGCCGCCGCCTTCTTGTCCACGGGTTCGACCACCACGCGCCGCCCCGCCTCGCGTTCCTTCTTCGCGGGCGTCTCCTTCTCGCGCTTCGCGGTCGGTTCCTTCTCTTTGTCCTTGTCCTTCTCTTTCTTCGCATCCTTCTTGGCGGAGGACTTGCCGAGATCTTTTCCGTGCAGATAGTCGCGTGCATCGACATCTTCGTCGTCCTCGAAGTCATCGCCCCGCAGGTCGTCCTCTTCTTCCGAAACCTGGATGCTCACCTTCGGCAATTCAGGCAGCGACACGCCGATTTCCACCTTCGGCTCCTCGGCCTTCGGCGCCGGCTTTTCAACGACTTCTGGTTCTGGCGCGGAGACGGGCTCTTCGCTCGGAACAGGCGCAGGGGCTTCCGCCGGCCTTGCCGCAACAGGTACAGGACCCAGCTTCGGCAGTTCGACCTTGTCACCCTTCGAATACGCAATGGCGCGCTGACGCGCCGCCTCAAGTTCGTCCGCTTGCGTCTTGTTCTTTTCCACGCAGGCCGCCACGGCCTTCGCCGCCTTGTTCTTGCGCTTGGTCGCCATCTTCTCGGCGGCAGCCTTCACTTCCTTCGGTCCCACCTTGCGGAAGCATTCAAGGAGTACGGCCTCATCCTCGCTCCCGATTTCGGACAACGGCGAGTAGACATCGAGTTCCGACTCTTCTGCCCACTGCATCACCATCGCGCTCGTAGCGCCGACCTTTTTCGCAAACTGATAAACTCTCATATTCTCGTGACCTATCAACTAGTTTACTCGACCCGCGTGTCGACGACCGGACTTAGACTTCCTCACCCTGCGCCGTCAGCTCGGCCACCGCCTGAGCCGCGGCATAGATACCTTTCGCCGTCACCTCGTCGAGGCCCGTGGCGGCGATGAAGCCGTCTTCGTCGCTCTCCACGATGCCTTCCACCGTCAGGAAGCCCGAATCGGCCAGCTGCGTCGCAATCGCCGTCGAGATGCTGAACGTCTCGGCAAGGTTCTTGATCGCCTCGTTCTTCTGGTCTTCGAAGCTCGCGAGCGCCATCGCCTTCGTCACGTTCACGCGCCAGCCCGTCAGCTTCGTCGTCAAACGCACATTCTGACCACGCTTGCCGATCGCCAGCGAATACTGGTCCGGCGCCACCGTGACATTCACCGTGTTCTCGTTGGGATCCACCTCGATGGTCTCCAACTTGGCCGGTGCCAACGCCTGTGTCACATAGACCTTCGGGTCGTCGCTCCAGCGCACAATGTCGATCTTCTCGCCATTGAGTTCACGCACGATGTTGCGCACGCGCGCGCCCTTCAGACCCACGCACGCACCCACCGGATCGACCTTCTCGTCGAGCGTCCGCACGGCGAGTTTCGAACGGTAGCCCGCGTCACGCGAAAGCCCCATGATTTCCACGACGCCATCGGCGATTTCAGAAACTTCCAAACGGAACAGCGTCCGCACGAATTCCGGCGACGAACGGCTCAGGATCACCGACGGACCCGTCGCCTCGTCCTTGACGTCCTTTACGACCGCACGGACCGAATCGCCCACGTTGTACTCTTCCGTCGGGATGCGCTCCTTGCCCGGGAGGAACATTTCCGTCTTGCCCACCTGCACGTAGAGATCACGACGAACAACAGCCGTCACCGTACCGCTCACGATTTCGCCCTTGCGTCCGCGGAAATCATTGAAGGTATTGGACCGCTCCGCCTCGCGGATCTTCTGCATGATCATCTGGCGGGAGGTCTGCGCGGCGATACGCCCGAGATTCGCCGCCGGCATCTCGACTTCGATCGTGTCGCCTTCCTGGATGTCCGGCTGAAGACGCTGGGCCCGCTTGAGCGAGATGAAGCCCGTACCCGTCTCTTCGTTCGACACCACCATGGTGTCGTAGACGTGGATGTTGAGGTTCTTGCGATCAATGACCACGCGCAAATCATTCGTCACGCCAGGGTTCCGGCGTGCCGCCTGTTGGATCGCCTGTTCGATTGCGACCAGCACGATTTCACGGTCGACACCGCGCTCGCGCTCAATATAGCTCACAATCGTCAGCAAATCAGTATTCATGGCCATAATGCTCGTTCCTCTCTTGTCAAAAAACAACAAACCACCGCGGTGATTCGCTGAACCACCGTTGATTGGTGTGTATAATATCGTTTTTTGGGGCGACTGTCAACTAGAAAGAGGGGGAAATCGGGAATTACTTATTTACCTTCGGCAAGACGGGAAACGATTGGCCGCCTTCCTTCGCGACTATTCATCGGCGCTCCTCGACATCTTCAAGCAATTGTTCGACGACGACCGAGCATACGACCCCGCCGTCCTCACGCCATTCGCCGCCGGCGATCACCGTCTTCCGATCGCGCGCCACGTCAAATTCGAACTGTACACGCTTGACAGCGGGGGGAACAAAGTTCTTCGGTTTCGCGGCAAGCGCCTCTTTCAACCCGATGACATACTCGCGTTTCAGACAGAGTGACACGGACCTGTCACGACACCCCGTGATTTCGATTTGCGTTCCAAACAGCCGTCTTGAATAATTCATCACATTCGGCGAGACGTTTCCGTCATATTGAAACCCCGTGGGCACGAGAATCTCCTCGGCATCCATGAACTTGGCCTTGGTCCCCGACACAACACCCGACCATCTCGTTCTGGTCTTGCCCGCCTTAAATTGCGCCAGCAGGGATTTTCGTGCGTCTCCGGCAGAGGCCGTCTGCTGCGTACTCGAACGGTCGAATTCAACGACACTGACGCGAATGTACGAATTCGTCACGCCCAACAAAGGGAGAAACGACAATGCAAAAACGGCAAGAACGATTTGCCGAGCAACCGAAATTCGCAACATGACATCAACCTCCTCTTTTGCATAAACAAACAACGATGCGAGTATTATACACAATCACCATTCAGACTGTCAACACAGTTCCCTGGAGTTTACCCAACTGAAGACTGAAAATTGAAGATTGAAAATTGAAGATTGAAGATTGAAGATTGAAGATTGAAAACTGGAGATTCAGGTTCGACGCACGTGTGCAGTATCAAAGAACGCCCGTCTAGTTCTCTCGGCGTCGAACCTGCCCCTACAGCGAAACCGAATCGAGTTCTTCTTCTTCCTTGCGGGCGTCGTTGAGGGCCTTGACCCATTTCAGCACCTCGGCGACCGGTTCTGCGAGGTCGACGGGGACGAACTCCTCGGCCTTGACCTTCGCATAGAGCGCCCGAGCGAGCGGCACATTCTCCATAATCGGGATTCCCTCGGCAAGCGCCGTATCGCGGATGATCTTCGCAACCAAATCGGCCCCCGACACCACGACTTTCGGCAGCGGCGCCTCGTCGGGACGGAACCGAATGCCCACGGCATAATGCGTCGGGTTCGTGACGACGACATCCGCCTGCTTCGTCGCCTGCTGCGGAGGCGGACCGTTCAGAATCTCGTCGCGGAACTGGCGCTGGGCCTGCTTCACTTCCTGCGACCCTTCCATTTCCTTGTACTCGCGCTTCACCTCGTCCTTCGTCATCATCATCTGCTTGGTGAAGTTGCGCTGCTGGAAGAGACGGTCCACGACGGCAATCACCACATAGCCGAAGATCGTATAGCCGGCCAGGTTCTTGAGAATCACCTTCGTGACTGGGAAGATGTCGTCGATCGTTCCATAGCAGAGCTTGATGAGCGCGGGGTAGGACGCGAGAATGATCTTATAGATCAGGTAACCGAGAAATGTCACCTTGAGGAAATTCTTGCCGAACTCGAAGACATTCTTAAGGCAGAATATCTTCTTCGCGCCTTCAGCGGGATTGAGCTTCTTCAGATCCGGCTTCAGCGGTTCCAGCGTGAAGAGGAATCCCACCTGCACGAGATTCCCCACAACGCCTGTAAACGCCGCCGCACAGCAAAAGAGGAGCGAGTGCTTGATCATCAGGAGGACGGCCAGCTTGGCGGCCTCGATCATTTGCGGCGGATCGCTCTCTCCGAGGCGCGAGCCGATAAATTTCAGCAACTGGCTGAAATCATCGGTGAGCCAGGCACCCGTCAAACCCAAAAGCGTCAACAGTACAACGAGGATGGCCGTGGAAACCACGTCCTTGCTCGTGCAGACCTGTCCCTTCTGCCGCGCGTCGCGCAGCTTCTTGGGGGTCGGCATCTCGGTTTTCTCGCCACCCTCGTCTGCCATGGCCGATTAAACCGCCATAAAGCCGTCACAGCCAAACGGAGGCGGTTCCTCCGTGTACGCCGCACCCGCCGCAGGATCGCTCGGACGATAGTCCGCCACCAGCTTACGCCAGGTCTCAAGCACGTTCACAAACGTCTCGAGGCTTTCCATCAGGCGTTCGACCGTCAGGATCGACAACGCCTCGCAACGGCAGAGGTAGAACTTGCCGGTCTCAGGATCGCGCGAGATCGTAGCCCCCGCTGTTCCTTGGAACAGATGATTCGCATTGAGCATCGCCGTCAGCAACTGCTCGAGTCCCTGCGGCGGCGGTTCACCGATTTCCCCGTAAGTACTCAACAAGTCGACTTCGTTCAGGGCCTGCAAGGTAACCTGCATATCATCAATTCCCAGTACGTACACGTCGTCCTGGGGTGACAAGCCGAGTCCAAGCTTTTCACTCAAACCCTTGATCAATTCATTGAATTCCATTTTTTACACCTCCTCTTGATTCTGTTGAACAAATCAATTCGCCTGCAAGAGCTTCATTGCCGGTCCCAAAACGGCTCCTTCTTTCGTATACATCAACATGTCCATAATGAACGGCAGATAGACGATGAGGATACCGATGCCCAACGCGCTCTTCACCGGCATCGACAGAAAGAACACGTTAAGCTGCGGCGCCGTACGATTGACGAAACCAAGTCCCAGCGTCGCAAGGAACATCAATATCACCGGGGGCGCAGAAATCACCACCGTCGTCTTCAGCATGCCGTCCAACGTACTGAGAATCTGTATCGGCGCATTCGAGGACAACGCCACAAACGAACCGAACAACGGCCACACCTCATAGCTCTTATAGAGCGCGCCGAGAAAGAGGAAGAACGCCCCAGACACGAAGAACACGGTCGAAACAAGCTGCGTGAAGAAAATGCCCGTCGTCGACACCTGTGTACCCGACAGGGGCGAATAGACTTCGCCCATCGTCGCCCCTCGTTGGTTATCGATGAAATTACCGACATTCTCAGCCACCCAGAACGGGATGGAGGCGAAAAAGCCAACAATGAGGCCGACGAACACCTCCTTGATCGCCACGATCATCAACGGCCACAAATTCAGTTCGCCCGGCGGCAGACCATTCAGCGCCATGGGCACCGCCAAAGCCGAAAACGCAATAATCGCCACCCGACGTGCCGTACCCATGATCATGCTATCCGACAATGCCGGGCAAATCATAAAAGCCGCCCCGATTCGCGCCGCCACCAACGCGAAAGCTATGATAATTCGATGGTACTCGAGGTAGCTCATGACTTAGTCTAGTGGAGGAACGCGAACCGCGTAAAGATCTCTTGCGTGTAGGTGAAGATCGTACCGCCCATCCACGACGCACACGCCAGCAGCGTAATCGAAATAGCGATGAGCTTCACCGCGAAACCAAGCGTCTGCTCCTGAATCTGCGTCAACGCCTGCAGCAACGACACGAGCACGCCGATCACCGTCGCCACGATGATTGGCACGAGCGACAGCTGCAGGACGATGATGAGGCACTTCTGTGCATAGTTGAGAATCTGAGCTTGATCCATTTTAGTTGCCTCACAGGAAATACGACTGAACAAGACCCTGGACGAGAAGCGTCCAGCCATTAACCATCACAAAGAGCAACAACTTGAACGGGAGCGAGATGGTGACCGGCGAGACCATCATCATGCCCATCGCCAGCAGAATGTTCGAAATGATGATATCGATCGCGATGAACGGCAAATAGACGAGAAAGCCGATCTGAAAGGCCTTCGTGAGTTCCGACACACAGAACGCCGGCAACAGAACGAAAAAGCTCCGCTTGTCCACGACCGCCGGCTTTTCCTCCCCATTCTCGTCCTTCGTCGCCCACAGTTTTTCAGCCGTCGTTACAAAATAGGCCACCTGCTTTTCTTCCGTATGGCGCTCCAAGAACACCCGAAACGGTTCAGCCGCCTTTTCAGCGACCTCAAGGCGCGTCTGCACTTCCGGCTTGTTGTCCTTCAGTCCCTGATCGAGGATCTTCCAACTTTCCCCAACCGTCGGCGCCATGATGTAAAACGTGAGGATCATCGCCAACGCATTGATCACCATGTTTGGCGGAATAGACTGTACGCCCAACGCATTGCGGATCAAAGACATCACGACAACGATTTTCAGATAGCTTGTCGCAATCATCGCCACAAACGGCAAGAGCGACATGCCGATCAAAACGACAATCAATGCAAAAGGGTCTGTGTTGAACATGGATTCCGTTCCCTCTCTTGTGATGCTTAGAACATGGGGCCTGCGACTTGGATCAATCGAACCACCTGCTGAAGCCCCAAAGTCTCAAACCGCCCCGTTGCCACCTCGCGCGCGCCGCGATACACCGTCACTTCGCACGGAGGCGGAATCGGCGGAAGGTCATCATCCGCCATCTGCGCAAACGTAACCGTCCCCTGCTCACGCGTGCAAACGCGAAGGCCCTCATCTTGAGGAAGTTCCGTCAGCCATGTCGCCGGCTGGTCGTCCGGCAACACCAGGCAGTCTCCCGCCGACAACCGTTCACACTCGGCCTCCGAAAATTCGAGCTGCGCATACTGCGCCCAAACCGGACGCATCAACGAGCGGATCTCCTCGTTTGTCTCATCCAGATTGTCCAGCCGTCCGAAACGCTCCAGGATGCTCGGCGATATGGACAATGTGAAACCCAGCGAGGAACCGTCCGGACACGTCAACAGGAAAGCGCGGTCATCCGGGTGAACCTCAGCCCCACTCAATCCTTTGACCGCTACGAGCTTTTTCGTCGCGTCTTCAAGCATCTGAAACAAGGCGCCGCACTCTTTCTCGACAAGCGCCAGCAAGACCTCGGGAGGAAGTTCATTTCGGCGCGCCCACAGCAGATGGAGATCGGGGTAGCTCGACGAATCGGCGATTCCCAGCACGCTCGCTTCACCATCAAACGTGAGCATCAGCGGAAGAACGTCTGTCGGCCCCTCCGCATCTTTCTGCAACAGGCTCGGAGCCCCGTCGTAGACGACGGACAAACGCCAAGCCGAAGATTGGAAAATCCCCGCAGCGCTCGCCAATTGTTCACACGGCCAGTCTTTCAAAAGTTCTCGGGCATCCATCCGCTGAAATCCTTCCCCGTCTTAGACGGTTCCCTTCCGGCCAATTCCACGTCCCAACCCGGCCGACCAGGCGACATTGACTTTGAAGCTGAATGCCGGCAAAGCCGCCACAAGGTGCTGCTGCAATTCCGGCAGACGCGTCGTGAGCATCTGCGTCAACTGTTCTGTCGGCGTCTGGAACGCCACATCCAATGTCTTTCCCTGAACGGAAATGCGGATCTGCGATCCTTCAAGCACATCGGGCTTGAGCTGCACGAGAATCTCGCCTTCGCCGCGCATCAATCCCGGCGTCACAAGCAACGTATCGGCAACCGCCGTTGCAGCCTCTACAAGCACATCTGTACGAACCACGCGATCCTTGGCCGACAACGCGGCGATCGGCGCCACCGCCTCGGTCTCCCTGACCGGTACGATTTCAGGTTCCCCCTGCACCCCAACGACCATTGGACTCACCCCCGCCGCCACAAGGCGTTCGGCATCCGGCAAATCGGCCGTCGTACGCGCCGCGTCAACTTGAACCGATTCCACCGTCGTGCCGGTCCTACTCGTCGTTCCCGTCCTGACCGGCACCTCCACCGTCTCGACCGAACCCGGCTTCGTCGAAGGATTCTCCGCAACCGACGCGAGAGCTTCCCGAATCGCGGCTCCCCGCACCCCTGCATCTTGCACCCGTCCGACCTCGACACCCTGGGGCGTTTCCAGGGGTTGATCCACCGCGACGACGTCGCGCACGATTTCGCCGGATACGACAACGGAAATTCGCGCGATCGTCGGCGGCAGCGAAACATCGACAACGGTTTTCTCCCGAACCTCGGGCACGGTCGCAGTCGGAACCTGCAACTCAACGGCTGCGGACGGGACCTCCTGCATTGGCTTGCAAGCGACGGCCGGCGGTGGTTCAACAACCGTTCGCGGCAGTTCCGCGACCGACATCACGACGTCATTGGTCTTCGGCTGCGCCACAACCGTCTGTTCGGCCACCTGAATCACGGGAACCGCCGACTTGTTCGCTCCTTCGACGGAAGGAAGCGCGGTTTCAGCCACAACCGCCAGCGGTTCTGCGGCGGATGGCCTCACAACGGGAACTTCTGACGGCAGAATCGCCCGCGCAGTACCAAACGAAGTCTGCGTCAATGACACCGCATCAGCCAACTGACGACCCATGCGTGCGTTTTCGGACAATGGCTCTGCCATTGCCGCCTGAAAGCGCACCACAGCCTCGGGCGACGGCTGCGGCCGAAAGCCCGCCTGCGCCACATCGGTCGCCACCAGAACAGGTTCGGTACCGACGGTTGGCGATTCAATCGTCAAAGAAATGTCAATCGAAGGTGTCATCATCTTCACTCACCAACTTTCTTCCTGAAAACTCTTCCATTTCCGCATCTGCAAGCATCTCCTGCATCTTGCGGTCCTCTTCTTCCCAAGCCTTGCGGTGTTCCTGGATTTTCGCCAGATCCTTGGCTGCCGCCACGTACTGGCCATGGGCCGCTTCGGCTGCCTTCGTCTTCTCTTCGACGACATCTGCAGCCTTCCGCTCATCCTGCTCCAAAAGCACGCCTTCTTCATCAATGCGCGTCACGGCACAACGCACGTCGTTGATCTTGTCCATTGAAACGGCCTTGCCAATGATCGTGTCAAAGATCTTGTCGCGCCGTTCTTCTTTTGTTTCCTCGTACTTCTTCCGCTTTTCGATCTTTTCTTCCAACACCTGTTCCGCTTTCACCCGCGCACGCCGAGCACTCGCGAGGGCCGTTTGGGCACGGTCCTCGCGCATGTCGCGAATCTTGAGCATGGGCTGCAGCTGATAGGCCATTGCATCGTTCCTTGATTACGAAACCGCACGTTTAAGCGCTTCAATCGTCTCGGCGTATTGGGGACGTTCCGACAATCCCTGGCAGAGGAAGGCGTTCACCGCATCGTTCTTGGCAATCGCCTCGTCCGTCGCCTTGTCGGCCCCCTTCTGGTATTCGCCGATTTTCAGCAGCAGTTCGACTTCCTGGTACTTCGCCAGCAATTCGCGCAATTTCGATGCCGCCTGCTTGTGGTCCTTCGGCACGATCGCCGACTGGCAACGCGAAATGGAGGCCAGCACATCAATCGCGGGGTAGTGGTTGATCGCCGCGAGCTTACGCGAAAGGATGATATGACCGTCCAGAATGGACCGCGTTTCATCCGCGATCGGCTCCGTCATGTCGTCGCCTTCCACCAACACCGTATAAAGCGCCGTGATCGAACCCTTCGACGAATTACCGGCACGTTCCATCAGCTTCGGCAACTCGGAGAACACGCTCGGCGGGAAACCTCGCCGCGTAGGAGGTTCACCGGCCGCAAGACCGATTTCACGCTGGGCACGCCCGAAGCGCGTCACGCTGTCCATCATCAAGAGCACCTTCTTGCCCTTGTCGCGAAAGAACTCGGCAATCGAGGTCGCCACGTACGCGGCTTTCAAGCGCTCCATCGAACTGCGGTCCGACGTGGCACACACGACGACCGCGCGCTTCAACCCCTCTTCGCCCAAGTCCTTCTCAATGAACTCGCGCACTTCGCGGCCACGTTCACCGATGAGCGCCAACACCGAGACTTCGGCCTCCGTATTGCGGATGATGGACGCCAGCAGCGTCGACTTACCGCCGCCCGCCGCCGCGAAAATTCCCATACGCTGTCCCTCGCCGCACGTCAGCATGCCGTCAATGCAGCGTACCCCGAGCGAAATCGGTTTTGAAATGATCTTTCGCTCAAGGGGCGACGGCGGATCGGCAAATACCGGGTAATAGGTTTCAGGCCTCAGCGGGCCCTTCTTGTCGGAATCAATCGGACGACCCAACCCGTCCACCACACGTCCGAGCAGCGTATCGCCCACCGGCACCATATGCACGCGCCGCGTGGGGATGACCTCCGTCTGCGCCGAAATGCCCGTCATCTGGCCTAGCGCGGTCAGCAAGGCCGCCTCTTTCGTAAATCCGACGACCTCCGCCTGGACCTCGAAATTCTCCCAGCCGTTACGCAACAAGCAGATTTCACCGACCTTTACGCCCGGAACGACAGCCTTGATGATCGTCCCCACGACCTGCACGACGCGGCCCTTGACTTCAATCGGCTGCGCATCTTCGATCGCCCGGCCCAAGACCTGCGGGATATAATCGAAATCGCTCTTCACGCTTACGCCTCGCCTTTGTCGAATGCCTTGCGAATGGATTTTTCGATCGCTGAAAGCTGGTTGTCAACGGACGCTTCCACCGAACCGGATTCCGTCTCGACGATACAGGCTGCCCCCTTGAGATGCGGTTCTTCCACCACCTCGGCAAACGTCACGGACGGGAACTGTGAAAGAATCGACTCGATCCGTCCCTTCACGACCGACACCATCGACGGCGCCACTTTGATAGTAATCTGGCGCTGCGCGCGGACGATCGCCTGCATCGACTTGCGGACGATCTGACACACCATTTCGCGGTCATCGACTTCGGCAACGAACTTTCGCAACGCCGTGATCACCAGTTCTGCCATCTTGTGCTCGACGGATTCCATGAAGTCAATGGAAGCCTGAACCTGATCAAGCTTCTGCTCCATAATCGCCTCGCGGCCTGCCGCCAGACCATCTTCGTAGCCGCGCTGTTTCTCTGCCTCGTAAGCAGCCTTCGCCTCCTCGGCGATACGCGCCGCCTCGGCCTCTGCCGCCGCCACGATGCTTTCGGCCTGCGCCACCACGGACGCATCCGCAGCCGTCACGAGCGCCGAATCGGATTCGACTTCGAATGTTTTACGTTTCAAGAGAAGCATAACTGATACGCCTCCGGAAATTTGAGTTTAAGAAGAAGCTTCATCGCCTCATCTCCGATCTGCCCACGGAACTTGGCGAAATACATCTGATATCGGAAAACCTCTGGATAGGTGTCAGGATAGGTGGCCTTCAGATTCCGCACCGTCGGTCCGTCCACGACCTTACGCCATTCATCTGCGTGCTCGAGCGCCGTACGCCAGGCCGAAATCGCATTCCGCGTCTCTTCATCCAAATAGGTGAGACGGCGCAGATCCCCCTTGGGGAAAACGTCAAACTTCCCCGACGCAAGGAAACGATCCCTCACGTACGTCCAGATCGGACTCTGTATCAACTCTCTCGCTTCTTCGATGTTCATTCTTCAATCCATTTACGAGGCCACCCATGTTCGACCACGTCCCTTTGAACTCGCCACGTACCGCGTCCAACGCTTGGTCGCCTCGTCCTTGCGCCCCAGCATCTGAAGGGCCCGCGTCTCCAGAATCGCCTCGGCCCGACGGAGCGACGGGGGAATTTTCGCCGCCGAAAGAATTTCCAACGCCTGCTCCGGCTCATGATCGTCCAACAGCAACTCCGCCAGGACAGCGGCGGAAACCCCGTCCTGCGGATCATCTTCAACCAACGCCTCGCAGAGCGTACGCGCACGCGCACGCTGTCCGTGTCGGGCAAAGAGCCAGACTGTCGTCAGAAGAAGCTGTCGGTCGTCGCTTTCCATCGTTATTTCTTCGGGGGATTGTCCTGGAAGACCGTCACCGTGATCTTCTCGAAGGCCAACCCTTCGATCGAGTTCTTGACGAGTCCTTTGATCTGCGGAATCGCATCGGTCATATCCACATCCCAGCGGGACCGGATCGCCACAGACGCACTGGACGGCAACGTGTTCTTCGCGAACGGGTCGTTCTCCGGCAGCACCACGTGCACACGCGCATCCACGACGCCATCGATCATTGAAATCGTCCGCGACAGGTCCTGCGCCACGGCATCCATGAAACGAATGCGCTCTTCAGACGGCGACGACACCATGCCCGACTTCTTGAACACATCGCCCACGCCCTGGAAGGTCCGCTGAGGCAAACCGCGCTGCTCGCACAGGTTCACGGCCTTTGCAAAGCCGCTTTCGCCGATCATCACATTCCACGTGCCTTCGTCGCCCGGGGTCTTCGTGCAGGTAATGCCATTATCCAGCAACGCCGCCATCACGATATTCGCCTGACGCTCGACCAGCCCCGAAAAGAGTGTCGTCTGCTTCTCACACCCGGCCAGCAGCAATGTGGCCAAGGATATTCCCATGAGGAATTTCATACGCTCCCTCCTTTAACCGTTCTTGATCAGCGTCGAGACGGCATCGCTCGCCTTCTTGGCGATACTGGTGACGACTTCCTGCTGGAAGCTCAAATTCTGGATCTCGTACTGAAGCTCGGAGAGCTCGGCCGACGAGGGCCCGTGCATCTCACGCAACTCGGTGAGCGCTTTGATGCGATGCACCAGTCCCTGGTAGTTCTCCTGCGCCACCTTCCATGTTCCCGCCACCTGAGCGGCAAACGGGATCTCCGTAACGGCCTGAGTCGCCGTCACACCCTGAGGCGCCATCGCCGCCTGAAAGGCCGCCACCGCGTTCGGATCAGCCGTCGCCTGTGCGGCCTGTTGCATCTGAGCCGTCTGCGTGACATTCGTACCGGCCGCCTTGACCGCTTCTATAATCATCTGTTCTGTCATCAATTATCCCCCTCAAGTCTCATCACCGAGAAGATCGACCGCCAGTCTGGCAGCCGCAGGATCTGTTCCGCGAACAGCCGCTTCGAGCGATTCGCGTGCATTCTCCATGCGCCCCATGCGCAACAACGCCATACCTTTGAATGCCTGAAGCATGGCGGAGTCCGGAAATCGGACTAGTCCAACCTCGTCGATGTAAGCCACCGCAGCGGCAAAGTCGAGTGCACTGATAAGCGCAATCGCCTTCGCAACCACAAGCGACACCTGGTCGGGACGGAACCGATCCAGTGCCGCAAGAATTTTCGCTGCGGACTTGAACCGATTCCGTCCAATCGCCATGAGGGCGATATTCAGGAGAAGCCGTGCTTCTTCTGTCGTCAGGTCGAACATCTTTCAGAAGCGACGATTAACGGAAGTTCGACGCAATCGAATTGAGCGCGTCGCCCATGTTCTTCTGAATGTTCGTCATCGTCGTGAGCGCGAGGTTCCAGCTCTGCAGGTCATACTGCAGCTGCTGAAGGTTCGCCTGAACGTCCGGGTGTTCCTGATACGTCTTGAGCGAGTCTTTCAGACGGTTTTCCATCGTCTGGGCCGCATTGAGCAATGCCGTATAGACCGCATCGACGTGGATCTGCTCAGGGGCGCCATCCGCATTACGCGCCAGATCGGTACCGATCCATTCAAGACGCTCGATCTTCGCCGCCTGGTTTGAAATCGAAATTCCACCACCGGTAACTGCCATTTTATTTCTCCTGTTTTGTTCTGTGTTTTTTTGTTTAGATGTCCGACCTGATGGCCGGCGTTTGAAATTCATTCTTTAACCTGAAGTCTCAGCAATTTGCGGGCGATCGTCACCACCTCCGCGAGCGGTTCGCACTTGGCGAATTCGCCGGGGGTGAGTCCCGCGTCCATCGCCGTGCGCAAACGGGCATTCAGCGCGATGAGCTGCTCATCGTACTTTGCCAAGGCCGACAGCCGGTCAGCCCCCGCGAGTTCCTTTTCGATCTCCAACAGTTCCATCGCACGTCCTCAAGGCCGCCATTCGATTTCGCGCCCGCCTTCGCGCAGCTTCAGATGATCCACCGCAATCTTCTCAAGCGTCGCACCGCCGATTTGCGCCCCTTCCATCAGGCGTGAACCATCACGCATGATGACGCAGGGGAACGGCACCGTGAGGATGCCGGCAATCGGATAGTCTTGCTTGCGGGCACCGCGTTTCGCGCGTGGCGCACGCGCAGGCAATGCCGTTACGTCCGACTTCGTCGGGCCTACTTCTTCCCGTACGAACGGCGTATCCGCCACAGGTGCGGGTGCCGGACCGCCCACGAGAACCTGGGCGGTATCGATTTTCTTAATTCCCTTCACATCGGCGTCCAATGCCCTCAGAACCTTCTCAAGGGCTTCCGGCGTTGGCGCGAATCCCGACAGCTTCACCACATGGTTCGAGGTCGCAACGGCCTTGATCGCACCATCCGCACACGCGAAAAGCGTTTCATTCGCCGCGGCGTTCATCGTTTCGTCATCCGTCAGATTGAGGCGCACGTGCGGATCGTTCGCCAGCACAAGGGCCCGCAACGCCAGTCGCTCCGCGCGGTGCGACAGATTGCCCGTCAGCGTCTTCACGCCGTTCGTCTCGACCAGAACGAGTCCATACTGCTTCACCAGAACAGCCAGATCAAACGGCGGCGCCTTCTCGGCACTTTTCGCCTGGTCGTCACGCCCCGTATCACCGAAGACACGCGCCTTTTCCCGCTCGAAGTCAAAATTCTTCCAGTCGACATCCCGTCCCCAGAGGAACCAGAGCGCCGCCAGTACGCCGAGAAGGACAAGCATCAACAACAGCAACACCACGAGAATGCTCCGACGCTTCTTCGGCGGCTCTTCGGACTTTTCCGGTTCGGCTGGCTTCTCCGGTTCGGACGGCTTGCTCGGCTCGGACGGCTCTTCGGACGCAGCGGCTTCTTCAGACGAAGCTTCAGCAGATTCATCCTTTTCCGGTGGCGGCGGTTCGGGCCGTGTCAGCGGCTCCCACTCGCCTTCAGCCGGGCCAATCGCGATCGCCGTGGTGCCGAAATCCTGGACTTCGAACGGACGCATCTCAACACGCTTGCCCTCCGCGCGAACTAGCGTCACCTCCGTTTCGGCGACATCCAGTTCGAATGCGACTTCAGGCAAAGTCGCGTCAGCCAGCACGATGTCGCATTCATCGCTGCGACCGACTTTCAGGCGCGTGCCCAACACGAGCGCGATTTCCGCGCCCTTCATCGGACCTTCGACTATTTTCAGAAGAAAATTCATTGTTACATCTTTTGCCCGTTGGGTTATCGATCAGTTAGATTTTCAGCCGGCCCAGCGGCTGGATGTTGATTTCAGGAGACAGCTCTTGGAACGAAAGAACCGGCAGCTCATAGTAGTCTTTCTCGATCATCTTGCGGAAGTAGCGGCGGATGTCGACGGAAACGACGATCACCGGCTTCTGCTGAATCTTCGTCAGATCGCCGAACGTGCGCTTGACCGTCGCCAGGATGGCCCGCACGGCCTGCGGATCCATCGAGAGATAGCTGCCGCCGGAGGTCTGACGCACGCTCTTGCGGATCTTCTCTTCCAACTCGGGATCGAGAAGATATGCCGCAATCATGTTCTGTCCGCCCGAGAACTTGTAGGAGATGTAGCGGCTCAACGAACTACGCACATATTCGACGAGCAGAACCGTATCCTTTTCCTTCTGTCCCCATTCGATCAGGCACTGCGTAATCCGCTTGAGATCGCGGATGCAGATGCCTTCCTGCACGAGACGCTGCAACACGTCCGTGATCTTCTGAATCGGCAGCACACGCTGCACTTCGCGCACCAGTTCCGGCGCTTCCTTTTCCATGTGGTCAAGCAGCAGACGCGTCTCCTGAATCGAGAGGAATTCGTTGGCATAGTGGCGCAGCACACCCGAAAGATGGTACGAAAGTACGCCGTTCAGGTCGAGCCAGCGGATGCCGCTTTCGTCGAGCTTGGCCTTGTCTTCCTCCTTCACCCAGCTCGTCTCGTAGCCGGAAATGAAGGACTTCCCGCGTTCGATCGAAATGCCGGTCGCCTCAAGGTTGTCGGCGCTTTCCAGCGGGAAGACGTATCCCGCACGCAAGGCGCCTTCCGAAACCGGCACTTCATTCACCAACAGGCGGTAGCGACCGTCGTGCAAGCTCGAATTGAGCGAGAGGTTGATACCGGGGAACGGTACGCCCAAATCATGGTAGAGCGCCCGCCGGATATCCATGATCTTCTCGTTCAACTGCTCGTATGTCAGCGCCGTACGAATCTCGGCGTCGATGTCGACCATGAGCGGCGTCACCATCGAGAAGTCATCGCCGTCCTTCTTCTTCTTCGGCTTGGCACCCGGCTCCGTACTGGGCGCAGCTGCCGCCAGCGGATCTTCAGCCTGCTTCTCAGCCTCGGCTGCGGCCTTCTGCTTCGCATAGAGCGAATAGCCCACCAGCACCGTCGCCACCGCAAGCCCCCACAGCTGGAACTTCGGGAAGCCCGGAATGAGACCAATGAGCGCAATCATTCCCGCGCCAAGCAAAACCGCCTTCGGCTGGGCGAACACCTGCGAAATGATGTCGACACCGAGCGGCTTCGCCTTTTCAGAACCCACGCGCGTCACAATCACGCCGGCCGTGATGGAGATCAGCAGCGCCGGTATCTGCGAGACGAGTCCGTCGCCAATCGTCAACACGCCAAAACGCTTCACACTCCAGCCGACTTCCTTGTTGAACATCAACATGCCGATGAGGATGCCGCCCAAGATATTGATCGAAGTGATGATAAGACCGGCTACGGCATCGCCCTTGACGAATTTCATCGCACCGTCCATCGCGCCGTACAACTGCGATTCCTGGCCGAGTTCCGCACGCCGCGCGCGCGCCGTCTCAAGGTCGATTGCACCGGCACGCATATCGGCGTCAATGGACATCTGCTTGCCCGGCATGGCATCGAGGGTGAAGCGGGCGCCGACTTCCGACACACGTTCAGCGCCCTTGGCAATCACGATGAACTGCACAATCGTGATGATCAAGAAGATGACCGCGCCGACGACGAAGTTGCCGCCGACCACGAAGTTGCCGAACGTATTGATGATGGTACCGGCCGCATTGGGATCCTGGGCGCCGTGCAGCAGGATGCAGCGCGTCGTCGTCACGTTCAACGCCAGTCGGAACAGCGTCGTGAACAGCAGCATCGACGGGAACGTGGAGAATGCCAGCGCCCGAGGCAGATAGAGCGACAACATCAACAACACCGTCGAAATCATGATGTTCGTGGAAATGAGCAAGTCCACGATCGGCGACGGCAACGGGATGATCAACAGACCGATGATGCAGACGAGCAAAACGGCGAGCACAAGGTCGCCGAATTTCGCGAAACCAGATGTAATCGATGAAAGTTTACTGAACATTTATGTCTCCAAGAGAGAGGCCTTGTACTGATCGAGCAGGTCGGTGTCGGCAAGCAAGGTTTCCAATTCGACCACCGCACGTCCTGCCGCCTTTCCGCCCGAGGCGCGCAGACTGCCGATGGCCTTGCGCGCGGCCGCCTGGAACCCGTGCGCCGTACGAAGACTGAGGGAACTGCCCGCCGCCGCCAGCTGACTGAGAATCTGGGCGGAAACCGTGGGTTCCTTGGGGAACAACGCGTCCATGGCCTCCGTCACCGTCGTCGACCCCGGCAGGATCGACCCTTGCGTCTGCCCCTTCGTCTGACCCGCCGGCGCTTCGTTGTATTCGGCCGTCGAAATGCCCGTATTGAACGTGACGCCGTATGTCGTACGATTGACCTGCATTAGAGGGCCCTCCTCAACCGTTCGATCCGCTCCCACAGTTCCGTGAACGCCGCCTGAAGCGTGCTCACGTTGACGTCATGCTCCGCCAGCTTCGTCACATACACGAGTTCGCCCACACGCGCCAAGTGCGCAGCCCGCACGACAAACTCGCCATGCGCCGCCTCGGGATTGACATCCATGTAAAGACGCGCCAACGCATCGGGCGTCGGCTCCGCCTTCAAGCCCACGACCATCACAAGCGCCTCCCCGACATACTCGAGTCGCAAGGAGGCCCCGTTCTCAAAGGACAGTCCCGCAACACCCTGATCGTTCAGCGTGAAGGTGGACAGGTTCAACTGCCGTCCAAAAGCCTTTACGGCCTCGCACATCCAGTCAGGCGCTCTCATGACCAGCCCTCCTCTTCATCCTGTTCGCGCGCATGCTTCTTCGCCTCGGCCTCATCCACGTCCGCCTGCTGCACGACGAGTTCGTCCAGATGCTCCTGCACCGCATCCACCAGCTTGAGTCGCTGATCCTCCGTCTCAAAGAGCCGCGAGGAAAGCGACCGCACGATCGTTGCAAGATCTGTGCAGAAATAGACCTGCGCCAACAGCGACATCAGATCGCAAGACCCCACGAACGAACGGATGTTACTCGCCGTCACAAACGGCATCTCGGTCAAATCAAGCAGTTTGCCCGTCAGCGCCTCGGCATTGAGCGCACACGCCGAACCGAACGCGCGCGTCAGGTGCATCGCCAGATTGTTGAATTTGTCAAGAACCGCCGTGAGCACGTTCACACACTGTAAATCGCCTAAAACGCGCGCCAGGGCCTCCGAACTCTGCGAAGGCGACGGACTATGAAGATCCACCCCGCAGCTCTTCACCAAGAAGTCGATCGACTCCGACAGCTTCTCGGCACCACGCGCGGAGAGAAGCGAACGGAAGCACGCCTGCGGATTCTTGAAGCCCAGCACTTCGCCACGATAGAGATCGCGCAGCTCCTGCATCTGCTCCGCGCTTTCAGCCCATGCCTTGACCTCGTCGGCAATGTTGATACCCGCGCGCAGACTCGCCCCGTCCTGTTCCTGGAGCACCTGCTTCGCCTGCGCCAGCAGCTCTTTCAGTTCCGTCTCGTTCGACCCGAGCGCACTCTCCAGCACCTCGAGCATCGCAAAGAGATGGGACGGATCGCCCGACCCTTCCTTCAACTGGTTCAGCAGATTCTGCGCCGTCGGCGCCTGTCCGCCCTTTGCCTGCGCACGCAACTGGTTCAGCAGCCTCTCCAGGAATTCCCGCCCGGGCATATCCGGCATCACCTGCTGCCACTTCTGGATGGCCTCGATCATCCGCAACGACCGCGTGGCCTGCTCGCCCAACTTGCGGTCCCCGAGCTTCTTCATCGCCTTCTCTTCGAACTGGAACGACAGCTCCTCCATCGCATCTTCCAGTTCCTGCATCGGATCGGACATGACCTCCACCGCATAGCCCATCGCCTGGCTCCGTTCAACCGGCGCCGCAGCGGCCTTTTGCGCAGAATAGACACCACCCTGCAACGGATCGTAAAGACCCGTTTGCATCGTCTGGCGCATAATCTGTGCTGAATTCACCATGCTCTGTCTATGCCTGAAAATCTGAAAAGTTACACGGCTTGACGAAACTTCGGCCGACGAACCTCGTCAGCGGACCCTTCTATCCAGACCACGGTCGGACCACGGAAGGTCAATGAAAGGTTACGCGGGCCACGCGGCAGCAGGATGTCCCACAGCCCCAGCTTCGGACAGAACCCCACCGGATCAAGACCCGTCCACGCGACGGCACTCTCCCGACGAACCGTCAGCACCTCGCCTTCCGCCAACACGACACGATGCGTACGACTCCGCGTGGCCGCCACAGCCCAGCCCATCGTAAACTCGGTCACCACCACCGCATGACGCTGACTGAACGGCACGAGCTTCACCCGACGGGCACCCGAACGCGCAGCCTGCGGTGCAATGAGCAGCTTGGAGGAAACAAGCGCGAGCTTTTGATCCGGCAGCGCATCAAGACGCGTCAGGAACGGTGCATCCGCCGCCGAGCACAACAACCGTTCTTGCGACGTCACCACCTGTACAAACGCACGATCCGGCACGAGAAAGCCACTGAGCCCTTTTACACGAAAGATCCCGTACGCCGCCGTTGGCTGCGCCCGCCCTGCGAGCCACTCGCCCGCCGCGACTTCTGCAAAACCGCTCTGGAACGTCACTTCGGTCATTTCTTTTCCGGAACAGCCTTCTTTTCCCCCGGCACGGGTTCGGGTGCCGGCAAAACCTTGTCGGACATCTTCACCGGCGGATTCTTCGCCGCCTCGCGCGCTTCGTCTTCTTCCTTCAGCTGCTTTTTGGCCGCCTCGAGATCCGCTTTCCACTCGGCGCAATCCTCGTCCAAACGGCGCCGTTCACGCACGCGGTCGAGATGGCGCTGGTCCACATCGCGCTGAATCTCGGCTTTGCGTCGACGCAACCGATCCTCCGTCTCCTCGCGCCGGCGTTCGCTCTGCGCCTTGTTCTCCTGTTCGCGGATCTCACGCGCATTGTCCGAGTCCTCGGCGTCCTTCTCGAAGGCTTCGGCATCGGAAATGTCACGCTGGCGCGTCGCCTGAATGCGCGCGATGTTGTCCTGGTCCATCGAAATCTTGCGCGGCGTAATCACGAACATGCGCTGCACCGTTTCCTTCGTCACCGACAGCCCGCCGAACAGCCAGCCGACCCACGGCAGATCGCGCAACCAGGGCACGCCCCAACCCGCCTTCGATTTCACATCGCGCAAATTGCCGGCCAACAGCAGACTTTCCCCTTCGTAGATACCCGCCTGCGTGACGACTTTCGAACTGCGCGTCAGCGGCATGGCATCAACATCCTGTTCGTCCACGATGCCGCCGTCCGTCAGGTCGATCGAGAGCCAGATCTGGTCCTTCTGGTCGGCACGCGTCGAGTCCACGATGCGCGGCTTCAAGCGCAGATCCATGCCGGCGGAAACATCCTGAAGCGTCGCCGTACGCTCTCCCACCACACGCACGTGGTAGGTCTGCTTATCGCTCATTTCAGCCGCCAGGTTGTTCGCCGTCAACAGCGAAGTCCGCGTGATGTTACGGGCCTTCCCCTTCGTCCGCAGCGCCGCCAGCGACGCCTCGAGGTCCCAATCCTGGCGCAAGAACGTGAGCGCACCCGAAATGCCCTTGCCTTCAAGTCCGTTCGGGTTCATCAGACTGTCCACGTTCTGGCCCGCAGCCCCGTTCAGATGGCGGCTACTGCCGCCCGCACGCACCGAGAGTCCCCAGTCGAGCGCATCGTCTTTCGACAGCTCGATCACCGTCACGCCGATCTCCACCAGCGGTTGCGCCACGTCGAGCTCCTTGATGAGGCTTTCGTACATTGGCATGCGCGACGCGACATCGCGGATGACGACGGCGTTCAAACGGTTCTCGGCGCGGATGACCGGCTGCTGCACGAACCCATCTTCCGACTCTTTCTTCGCCTGTACCGCCGGGCCGCCATCCGTCCCCGGGGCATTCGTCACCGAAGTCGACGAGAAACGCATCCCATCCATGCTGGAGACGATCTCTTCGAGCAAAGTCGCCACACCTTTCAGCGAAAGCGACGTTTCGGAACTCGTCGTGCTGAACGAAATGTTGTCCGCCCAGGCATTTCGCAGACGAAACACGCGCGTCACCACTTCCGTACGCGCACGCGTCGACTTCGACTGCTCCGCCCGCGCTATGGTCTGCCCCACCAGCTGAACATAGCGGGGCGGACCGCTCACGAGAACGACATTCGAATCCTTCGTCGACTTGATCGGGTAACGCGCATCGTCCAGCCCCAGTTCGTGCAACATCCGACGAACGTCCTCGAGCGTCGTGTTGGTGAGGTCGAACAGCTCGGATGTCGTCTCCGCCGCACTGTAGATGAAGATCGTCGCGCCATCACAATACCACACAAGATTATGCAACGTCGCCACCTTGTCGAGGAAGTCCGGCGCCGGAATGTCCTTGAAGGTCCCCGAAAACGATCCTCTGACGCCTTCGCTCAGGATGACCGGCAACCCCTGCGCCACGCCAAAAGTCGTCAATGCCTCGCGCACATCCATCAGGCGTGCCGTCAACGTATAGGTCGGCGTGCGCCAAGAAACCGCACACGCCACAAGTCCCGACAATCCTGCCGCCAACATTATGAAGAGCTTTTTCATCATTTCATTCCGCTCCGCCGTTTCCCCTTAAGGAAGAATCACCATTTCCGCAGGCGGCTTGCCGCCTGTCTTCACCAACTCTTTCATCCGAGCCCCCCACCAGTCGCAGGAAGCTAGAAACAACTCGAAAGACTGCACCAGCACCTCGTCCGAGACCCCCGTCGAGACCTCCTGCCACAACAGAAGCTGCTTCTCCCGAGGATCCCACGCAAGAACGGCCTCCTCCTTGAGCAGCCGCCCTGCCCCGAAACCCGCCAGCGTCTCGAAATCCGTTTCCGAAGTCGGCCCCAACAGATGCGACATACGGAGACGACCAACCCCCTCCGTCACGGTCACGCCTAGTCCGTCCACCTGGAAGACAGCCTGCGACGCCCCAGGCCGACATTCATCGGCTGGATAGGAAATCGCCTCTGTCAATCTGTCAAGTGCACTCATTTCTTCGTTAATCCCATTTCACTCACACGCACTTACAGAAGATCCGCCAGAAGCGGCCGCAGCTTCTCTTTCGCCCGGAAGATCCGCACCTTCACATTGCTTTCAGACACATTCGTACGCCGCGCAATCTCCGCAATGGAAAGCCCCATGATCTGATACATCGAGTACGCTTCCCGCAGTAGGGGCGGCAGAGTGGCAAACGCCTCTTGCAACCGACGACGCAAAACCGCCAGTCCCTCCCCCTGTTCCACAGCAGGCGACACGGTGCCGCCCTCGCCATCCGACAGCTCCGGCAGAAACGTTACCCTTGAATCCTTTCGGAAGTGCTCACGCACAAGATTTTTCGCAATGGTGAACGCCAGCCCCGAAACCTGCGCATCGTCATCTCGCAACTGGTCTTGCATCTTCCAAATTCGCAGGAAAGTCTCCTGTACGACATCACACGCAGCAGAATAATCCTGACCGACAGCGACCAGATGGTTCACTAGACGTGGAGCAATCTCCCGATAGAGAGCCGCGACTCTTTCTGCATTTCTGTCGTTCATGAGAAACTTTCCTGAAAAAGAAACAGAGCTATTCTATCAAAAAGAAACACGGCTGTAAAGAACAAAAAAAACGGGCGGGTAATAGGTTAGTCGAGTGTGTGGCTGACGCCCCGCGCTCGACTAACCTGCATT
>JAKSOY010000229.1 GCA_024405255.1 Kiritimatiellia bacterium | reverse complement strand
GCATGTAGTAGAGGACGAGCGTCGGGTTCGCGACGTGCGGCGGCTCGGCCCCGTCTGAACCCGTCTCAGGCGCGAACCGGTAGTTGTCGTACCAGCGGCGCATCGTCTCGTAGACCGCCGCCTCGTCGAAGGCGAAACCCGCATTCGCACGGTAGTAGGCGAGCATCTCGCGCAGATCGTCGCGCGTGAAGCCCGTCAGGGCAGCGAAGGCCGGATCCAACGAAACATTCGTCGCAATGTTGAAGCCGCTCGTCACGTCGTCCATCGTCACCGGCGTCACGCCCGTGACGAACAACCGCGACACCGGCGCGTCCGTACCCGTGGTCGCGAGCTTCAGCTCGTTGAAGAACTGCTTGAAGAATCCCTCGCCGTGGCAGAGCGCCTCGTAGTGTTCGCGCGACTCGGCAAGGATGGTATTCGTAAAATTGTCGTACTCGTCGATGGCGATGTAGAGCTTCTGGCCCGACCCCTTGAGCTGGAGCGTGAGCTGCGCCAGCTTGGCATGGCAGTTGGGGGCCGACAGCACGGCCTTCACCGCATCAGAAGACAGTCGGGCGGCAGCATCTCGAACGAACTTGTCAAGGCGCGCCGAACAGTAGTAGTTGAAGCTTTCCTGTACACGGTCGAACTGCTTCTCGACGCCGGTGAAGTTGAAATCGATGAACAGGTACTTGCCGTGTTCGGGCGTCGGATTCCGCCCAATGTCGAGACCACCGAAGAGCTCGTCGAAACGCGCAGCGTAATCCACATCGTAGTAAGCCTGCAGGATGGAGCACAGCAGCGACTTGCCGAACCGCCGCGGGCGCAGGAACATCACGTAGCTCGTCTTCTCAAGCTCGCGGATGAGCCCGGTGCGGTCGACAAAATAGGCGTTCTCCCTGCGCATGCGCGCAAAGTCCGTGACGCCGTACATGATCTGCTTGAGGTTGTCCATGCCAAATATTATATCAAATAATCAGGTTCATTCACGATGAAATCTAAAAAACAAGGATAGGAGCAATCGCGACGACAATGACTGCGAAGGATCAAAAGAAAGTGGAGACGAATCGGACGCGATCATGGAAGTTCGACGCGGACACGGAAGAAGCGGTCGGACGGTGTTGGAGGCGTATGCCAATGGGGGGATGCGAGCTTTTCACTTCCTTCGACGATATAACGGCGCGCGGCGCCAAGGTCGGGCGACCATTCAAGGCGCGGCAAATCGTTGGTCACGGCAATCGCCGTGATGCGCAAGACCGAATCGGGCGACGCGGGATCGGGATTCGTACCCGCGATGAAATCCTGCCAGAGGGGCGTCGACTTTCCCCATACCGTGGGCACCGCCGTGACGGCGGCGGACAGTTGTGACGCGGTTGCCGAAAGATAGGCCGTGTCCTTCCCGATGATCTGGTCGCGCACCCACATGAGCGGTACTGCCGGCACTTCCCCCGCCGCTCGGGAGGTCGCCGCCGGATTCCATTCGGAAGGATGCGTCTGAATCGAGTTGCGTAGCGATTCAACAAGCCCCGTCACCGTGGCGAATTGACGATCGAGCCACACCGCACGCGCCGTAAGAAACGCCTTGAGGATGGCGACATCCTCCCCGTGCGTGCGCGTACGCGGCCACCGCGCATCGTTGGCCGCACATGGAACGGCAAGTTCGGCCGCCGCCTGGTCGATCGTACCTCCGTCACGGAAAAGTTCGCCCCAGGCCGTGCGGATTTCCCAATATCGGGCCTGAAGCAGCTGGCAGAAATAGTAATCGCTCGCCCATTCCTTCATCATCGAATACTTCTTCGAAAGGTCGCCGCGCAGCGTCCCCGCACAGCTCCACACCTCGGGCGTGGTGGTGCCGCTGTTGAAATACCCTGAACTGCAATCGAAGTCCCAGACCGGCCCCCACACGAGCCGTCGTCCGCGATCGAGATAGGCGAAGCGACTATGTTTGCAAGAGTCCGTATTCGAGAAGAGTTCGTTCACGAGGAAATAGTCCACCATCGATCCCACCTCGCAGTAGTCCGAATAGTGCCGCCCTTCCTTCGACCGACGATCCTTCGCCACACAGGCGTCCCAATAGTTCTGCAGGAACTCCTGGCAATACGCCAGCATCGTGGGATTCGTGTAGAGATATTCGGGCTTCGTCACCATCGTCCGCATCTGCAGAAGCCCCGCCGTCGTCGTGAAGCGCGTAAGCTCATCATATTCTTCTGTGAACTCGAAAAGGTAGCCGCCGGAAATGTCCGCCGTAGCAGGATTGATGTGCGAGAGATCGGTTTGATCCTCAAGTTCGTCCTCCCAGTCAAAAACCGGTACCCGCTTCTCACCCGGACGCACATGTTCGCTCAATTGGTAGGTGCCGATGAATTCGCCGTTGAGGATGCATTGGACCCACGTCGAATCCATCCCGAGAAATCCGATCGCATTCGCAAAGTCGGCCGCAAGTTTATTGCGCAAGTGCGACATGTCGTTGTAGTTGGCCAAGAGCACCCAATGCTTGTTCTTTCCCATCCCGAAGAGGTTCGCCTTCTTCGCGAGCTTGAGCTTGTAGGGTTTCTTCGGATAGTCCGCCGTCGTATTGCCGCGAACCTTGACTATGGTCTCGCCCGCGTCGAGCGCCGGCCAGGCGGCGTTGCCCTGTATCGACACGCGTCCCTGGTGTTCTTCTTTGTCGGACGACGGAGCGCCATCGTACGTATCCAGATAGAGAACCGGCAATGTGGAGAAGTAAAACCGCCGTCGGCAGAGTTCGCCCCGATCGTCACATGCCGTGAAAAGAAGCCAATGTTCGCAATCTCCCGCCGTCGGCGCGTAGGCGGCGGCAACGGAGACGAGTTCGTTCGCCCGCGCATTCCTACCCTCGCGCCACCAGGAAAAATCGAGATGGGGCTGAACGCCGAAAAACATGGGCACTTCCACCGCGAGCGGTACGCCGAGCTGCGGACACCCCACGTCGAGCGTCACACCTCCCCTGCACACTTCGCCGCCCACCACCTGCGCGCCATCCGCCGTAAATGCAACGGCAAAGTCCTTGACCGTCGCCGTGACGCCCTCCCGGGTGAGGGTCACACGTCCCGGAACGCTCGCCACGTCGCCAACGAGGGCGGGCGCGCGCGTAGCGGCGGCTCCCGTCGCCTCCGCCACCCAATTGGAAATCGAATTCCAGTCGCCGGCGTCACCGCCCACCCAGCGGAACAGCGTCGGTTCGGGCGCGCTTTGCGTTCGTCCAGCCCAGTCCTCCACCTCGCCCTTCCCGGCAACGACAAGCGTTGAGACGGCATTCGTCGCTGCCGACGCGCCTCCCCGGAACCAACACCGTCCGTCACGATCGGACAGACGCGCGTAATCCGCCGCATTCGTCTTGACGAGATAGGAGACAAACGTCTCCCCGCCCGTCTTCCGCGTTTCGATCCGCGCCGCGAACCACGCGCCTTCGGCTGGTGCGGCACCCGGGGTTGAAAGCGCATTCCATCGCGCATCGCCCCAGCCGTAGAAGACGGGGCGTCCGTACCGATCGCGTCCCGGCATCAACGCAGCCACGCCTTCCACGCGGGGCGGCAGATTGTCGAGAAGCTGCGCGGGACATGCCGAAATGTCGATCTGCGTGATCGGGCCTTCCCCAACCGCATCGAGGGGAAGCGCGCGCGTTACGTCGTAGCCGCCATTCAGCGCAAGCGCCCCCGCCGCACATCGTACGGCGAGAACGACCGACAAAGCTACCACGCTCGAGAATCCGGCGCGCATCAGCGGACGAGGATCAAAAGCCCCACGGCGACGTACAAACCGTCACGCTGAACCACAACGCCATGCTTGAGCGCAGATTCTGAATCGAGGCGGAAGGTCGTCCTCTCCGGACGCGCCGCCCAGGAGACGAGCTGCTGTCCCGGCACGAGCTCGTGTCCGTGCACATCCACCGTGACCGTGGCTCCCGGTGCAAACGTCACTGCACGGTCCTGGAGTTCACTCGCCGTGTTGAACGGTCCCTCCCATTCCGTGAGATCAAGCGTGGACCCATGACGAAGCTCGATGTTCTGGAACTTCTTCGTATAGGTCTTGAAGGTTCCCAAAACGCTGGTCACACCCGGCGTCACATCCTGATAGACACTCGCGGAACGCAGCGTCAGATTGCGGACGGTCGTTGCCACATACGGCGCAAGCGAACAGGAGAGATCAAAATCGACCGTCTCCGCCCGGCACGCCGTCGCATTGAACGAGAGGCAGGAATTGGCATTGGCGCCGACCACGCGCACCGTACCATTCGTCGCCGTGCAGTTCATCAAGCGAAACACGAGGTTATTCGCGACGTTGACCGTAAGGACATGTCCCCCGAGGTCAAGAGACGACGGACCAAGTCCCTCGGCCGCCAAACTAATGGACCCCACCACATTGATCTGCGAATCGTCCGTCAACGTGAGCGATGCGATCGACGACGACGTGATCGACTGCGCCGCGCCGGTATTCGCCCAAACGCCCCCTTCGAGCACAAGCGGATTGAGGTATTGATTGACAAAACCGTTGAGATCGAGAACGCCCTGCGCCTTGACGTCAATCGTCCCACCTGCCCCTCCCAGAGGTTGCAGGTCACCGTTCATGCCGAACTTGAGCGTACCGGCGGCCACTTCGGTGCCGCCCGCATAGGATTGCCCTTCGCGCTTGGCGATGAACTCACCCGCCCCCAGCTTGACCAGCTTGACGCCGCCCGCCAGCGCAACGGTCTTGTTCTCGTACGTCGTGCCGGCCGGAACATCGATACGGAACTGTCCGTTGCCAACCGTATCAGTCACCGTCAGGTTCCCCTCGAGCTGGCGAACAGCGAGTGCATGCGTGGCAAGATCGACCGTACCGATCTTCGTCGAGGGCCCGAGCCCCGACCAATCCACATCGTCCCCAAGCGAGCACGCAAAGGTGAGGCTGTCGTAGGCAACCGGCGTCGTTTCCGGCACCTGCAAATTGACAACGCCCGGCAGCGTCACATCGGTAAAGGCATTCGGTACGGCATTGGCAATCGCCTGTCCCTGCTGGTTCGTGCAGGCCCAGTTCGCCGGATTGAACGGAGAGCCGTCACCGCCCGCACCAGTCCAGCTGGCCGTTGCCACCAGTTCCTGACCCGAGAGTACGATCAGCTCCAGTGGCGAGAGCGCCTGTTCGTAAACGCGCACGTCGTCGATCGCAACATCATTCGCCTCCACCAGTCCTGTCTTGCCCAAGCCGTCGAAAATCGTCCCCAGGCCAAACCCGTTGAAGGTCGGATTCGACGGACGCGAAATAGTCCCTATCTCGACACCATCGATCCAGAGCGAAACCGTAAGGTCGCTCCGCCGGATGGCATAGCTGTGAAACGCCGTCGACGCATCCGGCACGTCAGCAAGAATCAAGTCACCATGCGCCGAGGTGCCGCTGAATCCGCTTAACGCGATTTTGCCGGGGCCGCATGACGTGAGCGCCATCGACGAAGACGCCGTGGACCTCGATGCACCAAAGCTCGCAATGACGGCATTGTCGACATCCGTCGACCGCGCCTTGACGACGACGGTCCAGTTTCGGCTGCGCCAGGCGACATTCGTTCCTGTGGGTTTCTCGCCCGACGAAACGAAATAAGTCTTGTCCGTGGCCTCGCCCGGACCGAACGCCACGTTCGCCGTACCGCCCGTCCACAGCGGCTCGCACTTGCCGAGAGAGGTCAGGTCGCCATTCAAGGGCAGCCAATGTACCGGCGTCTCGCCGAGTTCATCGCGTTGGGCATTGAGAATCGCCGTCATCTGCTCTGCCGTAAGACTCTTGCGATAGACGCGGAAGTCGTCCACCACCGCCGAGGCGGCGACGCGCAAACCGCCCATCTGCCCAAGCGGTGAAAAGAACGAAGAGGCGTTGTGCGTCGGGTTATCCGGACGCGACACCTCGCCGATCTTCACGCCGTCCACCCACAGCGACACCATATTGCCATTGCGCTGGATGGCATAGAGATGGAAGGCTGTCGTCGCATCCGGTACGGTTGCCGTCACGAGGTCGGCATGCGTCCCTCCCGCACCACTGAAACCGGCGAGGATGACCTTATCCGTTCCGCCCGACACGAGTGCGAAACGGCTGTTTGCCGAACCGTCTCCCGTACTATAGATGACCGCGTGGTCCGCATTCTCGCTCTTCGCCGAGATGAGCACCGTCCACGGCGTTCCGGCAGTTCCCCACGGCGTGCCAAGTCCCGAAGGAATGCCCCCACCCGCCTGGATGGCGGTTCGCTTCACACCACAACGGCCCGTTCCGAAAATGACCGACTCGCCCGTCATGTCGATGGCCGCCGTCGACGCACCCGCCTGCACCAGCGATCCCGCAAACGGGAACCAGACGTACGGACGTTCACCGATCTCATCGCGCGGCGGATACGCAAGCGTCTTCAAATCGTCCGCCGTGAGCGCCACCTGATAGAAACGGAAATCGGCCACGGCGAGACTGGACTCCGACGGGGAGGCGACATAACCGGTATTCCCCACGCCGCCATACGGCGCGCCGAATTGGAAATAACTTTGATTCGGATTGTTCGGACGGTCGAGTTCCCCGCGCTTTTCGCCATCCACCCACAGCGAAACTTTCTGTCCCAGGCGTTGGATAGCATAGGAATGGAAAGTTGTCGAGGCATCGGGAATCGTCACCGTGACGAAGTCCGCATGTTTCGAGTTGCCACTGCACCCGCTCAAGGTGATGATGCCGGCGCCCCCCGAGGCCAAGGCGATGGTGGCACTCGACTTCGTATTGCAGGGGCTACCCCGGCAGCTAACCGGCACGTTGTCAAGGTCAATCGAGCGGAAGCGCCCAACGAGCGTCCAATCCCCTTTACCGTAGTCGACCCCCGAGCCGTAACACCCGCCCTTCACGCTCGCCGCGCAGAGCGAGCCTTCGTCCGTATCCAGAAAGTTCGTGAACTGCTTGTCCCAAGTCAATGTCGAAGTGCCGTAGGACCGCAGACCTGACACGTTCTTATACCAATAGAGCGGGGCAAGCCCGAGTTCATCGGTCATCACCGCACCCAGACCACCGGCGAAGAAAATCATCGCCAGCGCCAGAATCGTACTTTTCAACGTTTTCATCAGTGATCTCCTTTGCCGTATCTCATTTTACATTTTACATTCGTAGACTCGCCACGGGGCGCGCGGGATCCGGCGGGCGAGCATTTCGGGCG
>JAKSOY010000228.1 GCA_024405255.1 Kiritimatiellia bacterium | reverse complement strand
CATGCTGCCCCAGCCGGATTATCACGACTGCGAGGCGTTCAAGCTGTTCGGCCGTCCGCGCCTCGGCTTCGCGCGTCTTCTGCTCGGCCTCTTTCGCCTTCTGCTGCGCTTCCTTCGTGCGGGCCTGCAACTCCAGCTTGCGGTTCACTTGAACCGTCTTGAAGAAATACGTACCCGCACCGACCGACGCCAACGCCAGCAGCATCAATACCGTACCTGTCGTTCCAGAAAGTTTCATCTCTCGCCGCTCCTCTCTCTCAACTCAAACCTATTCACTCTTCACTCTTCTCTCTAACCTATTCACTATTCACTCTAACCTATTCGCTATTATGGGTCTTCGGCCCATTCCAGATAAACAGGTTTCGACTCCTTGATCGTCATTTTGGCTTTCACCACGTGGGTCATGCCCACCGAACGCGCGGTGATGGTGATCCGATACAGGGCGCCATCGCCCTGTCCGCCGGTA
Source organism: Kiritimatiellia bacterium (assembly GCA_024405255.1). Next base: position 6,708 of record JAKSOY010000228.1, on the reverse strand, counting down.
AAGCCGATGTATTCCTGGGCCTCTTTGCCGATTTCATCTTCGGTGATCTCCTGCAGCTTGCTCCAGTCCTTGATCAACGTACCGGTCTCCTCTTCCTCGAGGTCGACGGCGTTTCCTTCCATGTCGATGCCGCCCCGCCAGTCGATGATCGCCTGCGAAATCAGTTCGGCGTCTTCATTATCCTCCGGATCGTCCGTCGAACGGATGCCGGGAATGCACATGAGCACATTCTTCGAGGCAAGGTTGATGTTGATCTTGTCGCCGCCGAACACGGTCAGCACTTCCGTGATGTTCGAAACGACGATCTGGTCCTCTTCACGCGCCTCGGGATTGTACACGCCCCCGGTCAGCAAACCCGGATGCTGACGGAACGGACCGATCTTCGCCAGCTCTTTCAGATCGTGAATCGGACCATTCCGCGGCTTGTAGACCTCTTCGTCGATCTTGCCGTCCTCCTTACGCGAGTTGGAGTCCTTGATGAGATCCTCATAGTATTCGATCTCGCCGCCATCCTTCTGGTTGTCGCCGTAGTCGCCCATCTTCACGTCGTCGTCGTCGCGCCAGTCGATCCACGCGTTCATGAAATATTCGTGGTCGTCTTCCGGCACACCGGCCCAGTAGAGGATGTTCTGCCAGATTTCCGCGTAGTGGGGATTGCCCTTCGGATAGAGGTTGTTGATATTGAACTTCGGTCCGCCGCCTTCGCCGCCGCCAACGCTTTCAATCTCCACCGTCACCGTGCCACGTCCCACAAGCTCGTCCGTCGAATCGTCCACCGGACCCGCATGGTACCCCTCGCGCCCTTTGATCTTTTCATCCACGATGATCGGACCGATCGTCGCCGACGAGCCCGTGGTCTTGAGCTGGCGCTTCTCGCGGATCCACCGGTCGTCCTCCAGCAGCTCGTCGATGTCTTCGTCTTCCGAATAGTCCGTCACCTTCTGATGCGTGGCGATGACCATCTCCGCCAATACGCGACCCGCGTCGATCAGGTGGTCCATGTGCACGCGTTCGCGCATGTACACATTGGCCGCACTCTGCAGCTTCGCCTCGCCGGCGAAACTGATCACGAGGACGGAAATCACCGCCACCGTCCAAAGCACCATCACGAGCGCCGAACCTTTACGTCTGTTTTTCATCGCATCGGTCCTCCCGGCATCATCCCGCCGCCCGGCATCATTCCGCTACCGCCCGGCATACCGCCGCCACGAGCGCCGCCGCCCGGTGTGCTGCCACCGCGGGCACCGCCGCCCGGCGTGCTGCCGCCACCCTTGTTGTTGCCCGAGTTGCCGCTGTTACCGCCGTTTTTGCCGCCGTTCTTATTGTTGTTCTTGTCGTTTTTCCCGCCCTTACCGTTCGAGTCGAGCGAGAACGGGTTCTGCGACAGTTTCCACACGGGGATTTCCACCACGCGCAGAATCGGCAGCGGTTCATCGCCCGATTCCGGCGGCTTCATCCGGAAGGTGATCTTCACGCGCCACGGCACGCAGTTCGAAGTGTCCCATGTTTCGGACCACTTGGGCTGCCCGTCTTCCTCAACTTCTTTCGCGTCCTTCTGCACCACGCAGTCGAATCCGATGACGTCTTCCACCAGCAGGAACTCTTCACCGTACTGGTCTTCGTCGAAATTGTCGTTTCCTTCCTCGGAGAACAAATCGGGGTTCCACACGCGCGCCCAAAGGCCGCCCGGTTCCTCGATGTTCGTACCGACGCGCTGGCGCGGCGCCTCTTCCACCCACAGGCGCACGCGATGCGATGTCTCCGTCAGTGTGGACTTGTTGCCAACGATGGAGTTACCCAGCTTGGTCCATTCGATGATGTCGCTGGACGACGCATCCTCGCCTTCGCCCTGGTCGATGAGGGACAGTCCCCATTCATCCTTCTGGTTGCCGTCCGCCGGATAGTAGGCGCTGCGCAGGCCCGCGACGATCTGGTTGAGCGCGTAGTCCGCCGTCTGCATGCGTTCGGCAACCGTCGTGGACTTCTTCCACGAATTCGTCACGCTGGTGAACACGATGGAGGTCACCACGGTCATGATCGCAAGGATCGTGATCGCGAGAACCATCTCGATCATCGTGAAGCCCGCGCGTTTCATTCGCCCTTCGACCCCTTCCACCAGAGTTTCACAACCGTCTCTTCTTCCGGCTCGACGCCGCGCAGATTGCCGCCCCACTTCACCGTGGTGCGAACCGTATAGATGCCGCCGTTGCGCTCGATCTCTTCGTCGTCGATGTCGTCCACTTCACGCGACACCGTATAGCCGGAAATCAATTCGCGGTCCTTCGGCCCGAGGTCGATCTCCAGATTGTCGCACAGGTCTTCCGCCCGCTCTTCGTCGATGTTCAGCAGATCGTCTTCCAGCGGATCGCCCGTGACCTGGTCCGGATTCGGAATCGGGTGCACCATTTCAAAATAGTTCAGGACGCGCTGGGCAGTTTCAAACCGCACCGACGCCATCATCATGCGCTGGCTCTGCGTAAAGAGCGCAAGCGCGGAAAGCAGCCCCAGCGTCAGCACCACGCTGGAAACAAGGACTTCGATCAGAGTAAAGCCGCGACGTCTCATCGTGTCAGTCCCCCGTCACCGTACGGCCGAATCGGCCGATGCTCACGGTCAGACCGTCGCGTTCGTCGGTACCGTCCTTGAAGACGGTCACCAGAAACGGATCGCAACGGCCGTTCGCTTCGTAGACGACCGAGAAGGAAGATTCCTTTTCTTCCTCCTCCTTGAACACGTCATCGTCCTTCTCGTCGTCCTTCGCCGTCGTCTTGCCGAGGCGCTCGGCCTTCGCCGCCTCCGCCTCGCGTTTGGCGGCATCGGCATCCGCGCGCTTCTTGATGAGCAGATCCGCCGTACTGAACACCGAGATGCGCGAACGCGCCACCTCTTCTTCCTTCAGCTTCGCCTGGATGCGGATGCCTTCGAATTCGCGCGGTTCGGCCATCAGCGGATCCGGGGCTTCGTCCGTGTCGTCCGAAGGCGCCAGAAGACCGTCCGCCGTCACATCGGCCCCGACGACAAGCCCCGTCAACGTCCGCGTGAGGCCGTCGGACGAACCGCTGCCGTTATGGCCGACGCCGATTCCCGTTTCACCGCTTGCACTCGTCGCATCGCCGGAGAAGGTCAAGGTCACACGGCTTTTCACGAACTGGCCGCCCTCGCACACTTCTTCGAAACGCAACACCACCGGGCGCTGCTTGAGCAGCGCCACGGCCTTCGCATGCCGCGTGTACAACTGAACCGTACGCGCCGCATCGCGAAGGCGTGCTGATTTCATCCCCGTTCCCACGCTCATCACAGCCGTTCCCATGATGATGGCCATGATCGCAAGAACGATGACGATTTCAACAAGTGTGAAACCGCGCTTCACCGATTACTTCTTGTCGGCGATGTTCGTCAAGTCGTCGTCCGTACCCGATTCCATGTCCGGGCCATCCGACGTGATTTTGAAACGACCGCCCTTGCCCACGCGCTCGAAGTGGAGCGGATTGCCCCAGGGATCGTTCAGCGCATCCGCGCCGCCTTCGATCTCCGGATCGTCACCGCCCGTCAGCGCCTCGACCCAGGCGTCCTGGGAATCCGGCACCTTGCCGCTGTGGTCGAGCGAGTAGGTCGTCGTAGCCTGCGCAGCCGTCTGAATCAGCTGCTGGCACGCATTGATACGCGCACGCTTGATGTGCTTGTTGATGTTCGGCACGGCGACGGCGGCCATGATACCGACGATCGCGATGGCGATGATGATTTCGATGAGCGTGAAGCCGGCCTTGCTAGCCTGCTCAGCAATCTTCTGTTCCTGATTCATTATTTTCTCCTTTTCTAAATTTAGTCCCTCTAACCACTAACCCTTTAACTTTCAACCTTTAACTTTTAACTTTTAACCTTAAACCTTCCTCACCCCAACGAGTTCGACACCGCGAAGACGGCGCTCACGATGGCGTAGGCGATGAAGCCGACGCCGACGGAAATGACGCCGATCAAAAGCGGTCCCAGCGCATTCGTGAACTTGGCGATGTTGCGGTCCATGTCCTTCTGGTAGCGCATGCCGATGTGCCCCAGCGACGATGCCATATTGCCGGCCTGCTCGCCGACCGCCAGCATGTCCGTCATCATCCGCGGGAACGCGCCGGAGGCCGCCAACGGTCCCGAAATCGTTGTACCGTCCGTCACGCGCTTGCGCGCAACCGAAAGGGCCTGCCCGATCACGGCATTGTCGCACGTGTCTTCGGCGATCTTGAGCGCCTGCAGCACGTTCACGCCATTCGTGAGCAGCGTCTGCAACGTAAAGGCCAGGGACGAATAGGCACCTGCCGCGACAATGCCCTTCACAAGCGGCATCTTCAGCTTCCAGCCGTCGACCTTGGCCCGCCCTGCCGGCGTCTGCTTCCACTTGCTGAACCACACGACTGCGGCCGCAATGATGAGCGCCATCAACCAGCCGTATTCAAGCATGAAATCGCTCATGCTGAGCAACACGGCCGTTGGCGTCGGCAACGAACCGCCCAGCGAATCGAACACTTTCTTGAACCGCGGGATGATGAAGCCCATCGCGAGAATCACCGCGCCCACGCCGAAGACCAGCACGAACGCCGGGTACATCATCGCACCCTTGATCTTCGCCTTCATCGAGTCGAAACGCTCATAATGCTCGACGAGACGATGCAGCACGCCCACCATCGCACCCGAAGCTTCGCCGGCGCGGATCATATTCGCGTAGAGCGGACGGAATGTCTTGGGATGATGCGCCACGGCGTCGGAGAACGCTTCGCCGTTGACGATGCGGGCGCAAAGGTCCTGCGCCACCGTCCGCTGCGCGCTGCCTTCTTCACCTTGGTTCGCCAGGCATCCCAACGCCTGGCCAAGCGTCATGCCGGCTTCAAGGAGGTCCGCCAGCTCGCTCGTGAACAGCAGCACTTCCATCTCGGTCATAGCATCCGACTTGCCGCCGAATTTCATGTCGAGGATGCCGCCGCCGCTCTTCTTCTTCGTCGTCGCCGTCTTCCGGGCAACGGCACCACCGCCTCCCGCCTCCGAGACGGAAAGCGGCGTATGCCCGAGTTTGCGCACGGCGGCAAGCGCCCCACGCCGGTCGTCCGCCTGGACCGTTCCGTCCACGCGTCGACCGTCTTTGGTCATTGCCTTGTAGCTGAATGCCGCCATACTCTCTGTTCCAATCTTTGACTTAACACCTTACTTGATGACCCGCACGCGGATGACCGCTTCGCTCGCCTTGAGCGCGGAGACCACTTCGTCCGGCACGGGCGAATCGACGTCGATGAGCGTGTAGGCGAAATTGCCGCGGCTCTTGTTGGCAATGGCGTCGATGTTGACCTTGGCCTGACCGAGCAGCGACGTGAACGTGCCGATCATGTTCGCCTCGTTCTTATGGCAGATCGCCAGGCGTCCCGCCTTCGTGCAGAGTCCGAGCGAACAAGCCGGATAGTTCACAGAATTCGTGATGTTGCCGTTTTCGAGGTAGTCGCGCATTTGTTTCGCGGCCATCACGGCACAGTTGTCTTCGGCCTCCTCCGTGGAAGCGCCGAGATGCGGAATCACCAGGCAGCCCTTCTGGCCCGCCGTCGTCGGATTCGGGAAATCGCTCACATACTTGCGCACCTTGCCGCTCGCCAGCGCGTCCAGCATGTCCTTTTCGTTGACGAGGGCGTCGCGTGCCGCGTTCACCACGATCACGCCCGTCTTCATCATGGCGATCGCCTCGGCATTGATCATGCCCTTCGTCGCCTCCAGCGCGGGCACGTGGATGGTGATGAAATCGCATTCTTTGTAAATCGCTTCGACATTGCGGCAAATTGTAATATCCGACGACAGGCGCAGCGCCGCTTCGACCGAGAGGTAGGGGTCGTAGCCGTAGACTTTCATTCCCAGCGCATCCGCCGCATTCGCGACCTTCTGGCCAATCGCGCCCAACCCGATCACGCCGAGCTTCCGGCCCATGATCTCGGTTCCGGCAAAGGATTTTTTCGCCTTTTCGGCCGACTTGCCGATCGCCGGGTCGGCGGCATTCGCCTTGACCCATTCGACACCGCCCACAATGTCGCGGCTCGCGAGCAGCATGGCCGCCAGCACAAGCTCCTTCACGCCGTTTGCATTGGCGCCGGGCGTGTTGAACACCACGATGCCCTTCTTGGCATATTCGGCATGGGGAATGTTGTTCACACCCGCACCTGCCCGCGCAACGGCCAGCAGATTGTCACCGGGTACGAGTTCATCCATCTTCGCCGAGCGCACGAAAACCGCATCTGCTTCGGCGAAGTTCTCGGTGCGCTGATAGCGCTCATCGAGGTTCTTCAGCCCCACTTCCGCGATGGGATTGAGGCAATTATATTTATAGTTCATTGTTTTCTTTCAGTTTAGAGTTTATCGGTGAAAGTGGGCACGCGCCCATGGAGAAATATTGTACCATAAAATATCAGCCCTCGGCAAGAGGCTGCTTCGGTCGGCTGCTTCGGCCTGAAGGGCCTCGCAGCATGACGCGCGACCTGCTTCGGCCTGAAGGGCCTCGCAGCATGACGCGCGACCTGCTTCGGCCTGAAGGGCCTCGCAGCATGACGCGCGACCTGCTTCGGCCTGAAGGGCCTCGCAGCATGACGCGCGACCTGCTTCGGCCTGAAGGGCCTCGCAGCATGACGCGCGACCTGCTTCGGCCTGAAGGGCCTCGCAGCATGACGCGCGACCTGCTTCGGCCTGAAG
>JAKSOY010000227.1 GCA_024405255.1 Kiritimatiellia bacterium | reverse complement strand
TCAACAGACCTTCTTCGCACTTTCGAGCGTGTTCCAGAGGAGCATCGTGATGGTCATGGGGCCCACGCCGCCGGGAACGGGCGTGATTGCCGACGCCACCTGGGCGCAGCTCTCGAAGTCGGCATCGCCGCAGAGGCGATACCCTTTCGGCTTCGTCGCGTCGGGTACGCGGTTGACGCCCACGTCGATCACCACCGCGCCCGGCTTGAGCATGTCGCCCGTGAGCGTGTTCGGACGACCCGCCGCGACCACCACGATGTCGGCCGTCTTCGTATACACGGAGACATCCGGTGTTCCCGTGTGGCAGAGCGTAACCGTCGCATTCGCATGCGCGCCCTTGCGCGCCAGCAGCACCGCCACCGGCTTGCCGACGATGTTGGAACGTCCGATCACCACCGCGTGCTTGCCCGAAATGTCCATACCCGTCACTTCGATGAGCTTGATGATGCCATGCGGCGTGCACGGCAGGAAGCAGTCGTCGCCGATGAGCATCTTGCCCACGTTGATGGGCGTAAAACCGTCCACATCCTTCTCCGGCGCGATCGCATCGATGATTTTCTTTTCGCTGAATCCCTTCGGCAGCGGCAGCTGCACGAGGATGCCGTGAATCGCCGGGTCGGCATTGAGCGCCTTCACCGTTTCAATGAGCTTCTCCTCGGGCGTCTCGGCCGGCAGACGGATTTCACGCGAATACATGCCCGCCTCCTGGCAGGCCTTCTCCTTCGCCGTCACATAGCTGATGGACGCCGGATTCTCGCCCACGAGAATCACGGCGAGACCGGGCGTCACGCCCTTCTCCGCCTTCAGTGCGGCGACTCCCGCCGCGATTTCGGCCCGCGTATCCGCGGCCAGTTTCTTGCCATCGATGAGGGTTGCTCCCATTGTCTGTCTTTCCTGTCGTGTTTATTAAAGTTGGAATTTAAAACCGTTTTGACGGAACTCACTCGAACGCGGGCGGCACCACTTTGCCGTCGCGCTGGTCCTCGGGGTTCCGGTCGTGCGAAATGTACTGTCCGTTGGAATCCATCCAGGTGATGAGCCGCTCGCGCTCCTCGGGCGTGAGCTTCACGCCATGATGGCCCGCATCGAGCATCTTGCGCAACGGCGCGGCGATCGCGAGGCATTCGCCGGGACGCGTGTAGGCGGGCTCCACGAATTCCCAGTTGGCGGGCTTCTTCCCGGTCTTCATCTCCCAGAGGAAGTAGCAGGTGCGGTCGACCAGGTTCTTCCAGCTGGTGGAGAAGCCGTATTTGTCCTTCCGCCAATCGCCCGCGCGAAGGTCGGGCGCCTTGGGCGCGCGCTTCTCGCCATGGCACGTGACGCATTTCGCGTTAAGGACCGGCTGCACCAGGCGCGGATAGTTGAACGGTGCGGACCCGTCCGGGGCGGGCTTGATCACGCTCGGCGCGCGACGCATCGCCTTGGGCGGATTCTTGAGCGCCGTCCGGCGCACATTCTCCTTCGGTTCGTGGCAACCGCTGCACACGAGGCGCTCGCCCGGATGCACATAGGTGTCGCTGCGCATGTTCTGCACGGCACACCCGTCGGCACGCAGCGCCTGGAAGAAGAGCGGCACATTCGCCGGCGCCTTGAAGTAGGCGCTGCCGTCGGACTCCACCGGCACCGTGCCGAGGCACTGGCGGCCGGTCTGGCGCGGCTCCGCGCCGAGCCAGGGACGCTGCTGCAGCGGATTGCTCTTCGGATAGAGCTGCCACACGCGCAGCGCGGTGATGGTTTCGTTGGACGGGAACGGGATGCGCGTGTCGTAGACGTTGATCAGCCCGATTTCGGCGACACGCGGCAGATCGCCCGGCGGGAAGGGTTCGGGACGATGTCCGTCCGCATCGGCCGGACGCCCCTCCAGGGTCTGATGGGGGATTATCGGCGGACGCTTCCGCGCGCCCATGGGCATCGGATCGAGGCAGCTGATCGTCGGATGCTCCCACAGCCGCACTTTGTTGCCAAAGGCGTCGAGCAGGGTGATCGCGTAGCGCCGCTTGCGCATCTTCACGGCGTAGAGTCCGTTGGCGTTGCCGTCGTACGCGCAGAGGAAGTACTTCTCGCCGAGCGGCCACGCGGTCGCATACGCGCCGCTCATGCGGTTCTGCCAGGAGAAGAACTCCGCTTCGGGGAACGGCTGCTCGGGCGTCAGGCGGCGAATGGCGCTCATCTCGCCGTCGTCAGGCACGGCGGGGTCGATGATCAGCAGCGAACCTGCGGCCCAGCCGTGATGCGGCGTCGAGGTGGCCACATACTTGCGGCTGCCAGGAATCTGGCGCACGTTCATCTCCATCTTCGGGGACGTGTTCAAATGGATGCGCGTGTTGCCGTTGAGTTCGCGCGGATCGCGTCCGTCCGGGAAGCAGGTCCAGGCGTGGTGCGCCTGTCCCGCACCGCGGTCCACATAGTCCCAGCGCGTGTACACCACCATGCCGTCGTTGTTGACGCTGGGATGCCATTCGTTCGTCTCGTGGTGCGAGAGACGCACGAGATCGGTGCCGTCGTCGAACATCGAATGGAGCGTGTACGAGGGCACGGGACGGTTCCCCGAGCAGCGCACGAAACCGCCACGGCGCTCGGAGGTGAAGAGGATGCGTCCATTCGGCAGCCAGCAGGGGTCGAACTCGTTGAAGCCGCCCGTGGTGAGCTGGCGGATGTGGTTGCCGTCAATGTCGCAGGTGAAGACGTGGTAGCAGGTTTCATCGCTCCAGACATCGCGCTTGGCGTTGTTGCGCACGGCCGCGAAGGCGATGCGCTTGCCGTCCCAGTCGATGTCGGGCGAGATGATCGCGCAACCGTCGAGGGTCTGTCCCTTCCACGGACCCGCCTCGATGGTCTTGCCCGTCAGCAGATTACGCACCGTGGGCCGGTCGGAGAATGGATTTTCGAGCACGTACAGTCCGTCGCCGCGCGAGAAACCGTTCTGGGTGCCGTGGAAACCGTAGTACTGGTCGCACATGTGCGAACCGTCGTTCCACTCGTTGAATCCCGGCGGTTCGTGAGCGACAAAGAGCAGCGCATGGATGCCCTTCAACCGCGGGTTCTTGAGCGCCGTGCGACGGACGAGCGCCTGTACCTGCCTGAATACCGCCAACCGCGCCGGGACATCACGGGGATCGCCGGCCTTCGCGGCCAAAGCTGAAAGCTCGGCCTTTTCGGCGGCGAGGTCCACTTCGCCCGCGAGATCGTCGACCAGCGCGCGGGCGCGGCGCAGCGCCACGTCAAGCGGATCGCGGTCACCCGGGAGGATGCACGCCGCCACGTTCGCGGCCTGTTCGCGCGCGCACTTGGGAATCTTCTTGTCCCAGTTCGCGATGTCGCGCGCAATGAGATTCCAGTCGCGGTTCCGCGTCGTACACGATGTCGGCGAGTCCTTGATCTTCCACTTGGCCTGCAGCTGGCGGATCACATCCAGACGTTCAGCCTCGGACAGCACCCGATCGTAGACGAGCACCTCGCAGAGGGCGCGTCCGCCGTTGCGTCCGTGAAACTGCCGGTCGTTCGTGAGCGAATCGACCGAGGCTCCCTGGCGCAATTCGATGCAAACGACCTGGAACGAATCACCGGGCAGAATTTCCTCGTCCGGGTCCTCGACGAGGCTGGTACCGTTCCAGACTCGGGCGACCTTCGCAAACGTGCTGTCGCAGTAGGCTCCGTCGTCACCACGATGGAACGCATATTCACCCCCGGGAGTGGCGTCGCAGAGGAAATGGCAGAAACGAGAGGCAGTGAAGCGCCCCACCAGGACGGCGGTCCGTACGCCCGTCAGGCGCGGGAAACGCAGATCGCACCCCGACCCCATGCGGCCGAAGTCCACAGCGGGCAATCCCGCCGGCGTCTTCGCGAGCTGAGGCAGGTTGCCGACGGCATGGGCCACGCGCCGCGTGGCGTCCTTCGACGTCCATGTCGCCACCGCGCCGCCGACATCATATCCAAACGTCGCCGAATCGGCGGCGTCCAGCCAGAGCACAGTGCCCCGAATGTCGGTACCGCCGACTGCGCTCCCAAACAACCCCAACACCGCCAACCATGCTAAAACTCTGATTTTCATAGGCACGATTATACCACAAACAACAGATTAAAGATTAAAGATTAAAGATTAAAAGTTAAAGGTTAGAGGTTAGAGGTTAGAGATTGGAAGTCAGAGATTAGAGATTAACGGAAGCAATCGCCCAAAAAGCGAAAGGTTGAAGATGAGCGTTTCCTTCAAATCTTCAACCTTCAATCTTTAACTTTTAATCTTTAACCTTTGACTCTTTCATCGGCAGGCGAACGGCCGCACATTGCGGATGCCCTTCATCGTCTCGCCGAACATTTCCGGCGTGAGGCTCTGCGCGCCGTCGCAAAGCGCGTGCGGCGGGTCGTTGTGGACTTCGATGATGAGACCGTCGGCGCCGATCACCGTCGCCGCCATCGACAGCGGCTGCACGAGCGACGCGACACCTGTCGCATGCGACGGATCCACCACGATCGGCAGATGGCTCTTGCGGTGCAGCAACGGCACCACGGTCAGATCGATGGTATTGCGCGTCGCCGTCTCATACGTACGGATGCCGCGCTCGCAGAGAATCACATTCGGATTGCCGCTCGCAAGCACATACTCGGCGCTCATGAGCAGTTCCTTGATCGTACCCGAAAACGCCCGCTTGAGCAGCACCGGCTTCTTCGAGTGCGAACCGACCTCTTTCAGCAATTCGTAGTTCTGCATGTTGCGCGCACCGATCTGCAGGATGTCGACATCCTCGAACAGCTCGAGTTCACGCGGGTCCATGATCTCCGACACGATCGGAAGCCCCGTCTCCTTCTTCGCAACCGACAGAATCTTCAGACCGTCCTTGCCGAGGCCCTGGAACGCATAAGGCGAGGTCCGCGGCTTGAATGCGCCACCCCGCAGCAACGTCGCGCCAGCGGCCTTCACGGCCTTCGCGATCGCCACGACCTGCTCTTCGCTCTCCACGCTGCACGGTCCCGCAATCACCTGGAAATTGCCGCCGCCGAACTTGAGCGGCTCGCCGCCCTTCACCGGCACCTCGACAATCGTATCAGCCGGATGGAACTGGCGATTCACCGCCTTGTAGGGTTCCTGGATGCGCTTGACGGAGGCGACGGTATCCGTCATCGCCGAGAGCATGCCCTCGTCAATCCGCGAGACATCGCCAATGCAGCCCACAATCGTCTGGCGCTCGCCCACGGAAACATGCGGCGTAACACCACGTTCCCGCAGCCAAGCTTCCAACTTTTCAAGCTTCTCTGCGCCTGCATTCTTGCGAATTACGATGATCATCTATTTTTTCTCCAATCGCCCCATAAAGGTTTTCTTAAATGATACGCCTTTTTCTCGCATCTGTCTACTAAAAAACAGAAGGAAAAGAAAGGCATCACCCTCAAGTACGCGAGAAACGTCCAAAATCCACAGAAACGAACAGATTAATCCACTGCACTCCTTCGCCGTAAACCGAACCCCGCCGCGCGTACGGACGCGGGCGGGGCCGTGGCGGACGAATCCACCCGTTCACGCGACTTAGGCGTTGAACTTGAGTTTGCCGAGATCGACGTCGACGAGACCGAGCGGCTTCGCGGTCTTCCAACCACCGCGGGTGAAGTCGGGAATGTCCATCGAGCGACCGCGATTGTCCGCGCTCTTCTCGGTGAGCTCGCACAGACAGCACCAGCTCGCGAGATCGTAGACGTTCATATCCAGCGGCAGACCATTCTGCAGGCAGTAGCTCAAACGCAGCACCATCAGGAAGTCCATGCCGCCGTGACCGCCGATCTTCTTGGCGATTTCGCCGGCCTGCTTCCACAGGGGGTGCATGTACTGCTTGCGGATCTCGTCCGTCTGCTTATCGTTGTAGTTGTGCGCGCCGGCGCCGAGCTTGCCTTCGATCGCAATGCGCAGCGGGTAGTCCTGCAGCACGCCGCGCGTACCCTGGATGAGGTTGAGGCGGCTGTACGGACGCGCCGTGCCGACATCGTGCTGCACCATGATCGTGCGGCCCTTCATCGTCCGGATGATCGTCGTGTTCATGTCGCCCATCTTCACCTTGAGGCCGCGGCGCCACTTGTCGTCCGCCGAGTCGCCCTTGTAGGTGCGGCCGAGTTCCTCGAAGCCCGCCTGCTTCGAATCGACGGAAACGAGGAAGTCGAAACGATCGCCACGGTTGATGTCCATGTCCATGCAGATCGGTCCCAGGCCGTGCGTCGGATACTGGTTACCGCCGTGCTGGACATTGTGGCGCAGGCGCCAGTAGTTCCAATAGCCGCCACCCGCCGTCGCCTCGTTCCACTTGCCATAGTTGTAGGTACGCAGATCGTGGATGTACGCGCCTTCGCCGTGCGTGATCTCGCCGAGCAGGCCCTGATGCACGAGGTTGTACGCGAGCATCTCGCTTTCGCCGTAGCAGCAGTTCTCGAGCTGCATGCAGTGGCGCTTGAGCTTCTCGGAGGTCTCGACGAGTTCCCAGCATTCATCCACGGTGAACGCACTCGGCACTTCCGTCACCACGTGCTTGCCGCACTTCATCGCATAGAGCGCGATCGGCACGTGCAGCTCCCACGGCGTCGCGTTGTAGATGAGATCCACATTGGGATCTTCGCACATGCGCTTCCAGTCTTCCGGACCCTTGTCGCCATACACCTTCGGCACCGGGGCCTTCTTGCCCTTGAGCCAGTTGAGCGTACGGCCGCGACGCGCCGCGTTGATGTCGCAGATCGCCGAGACATATCCGCCCGGCACAAGCGTGAAGCCCGTCACGCCCGCCATGCCGCGACCGAGGCCCACCACGCCCACGCGCAGATTCGCAAGCGGCTTGTCGGCATACGCCGTCATCGAGCCTTCCTGGCCCGGAAGCCCCCGCTTCGCGTCCTGCGCCATGGCGCCCGCCGCCAGCGCCGCCGCGCCCATCCAAGCCGTACCCTTGAGAAAATCTCTTCTGCTCTGGTTCATTTTGTTTTCCTTTGGTTTTCAGTTTGAAATCATTGTCAGTATCTTACCACAAATCCCGCCCTTGGGTCAATGTAAAACGGAAACTGGAGGTAATCGGTCAGTGAGCGGGTGCCGGTGCTGCCGGAATCCGTGCCCCGCGTGCCGTGTGTCCGTGTAGGAGGAGGCTCGTGCGGCACGCCCGCGTCCGCCGAGGCACTCTACACCGACCGGGAAGAGCAATCCACTTCGTGTAACAGAGCCGCAG
>JAKSOY010000226.1 GCA_024405255.1 Kiritimatiellia bacterium | reverse complement strand
TCGGGCGTCACGCCTTCCTTCGCCACCGTCTGCTGGAACGGATAGAGGTTCACCACCACCATGTCGATCGGCTGCGCCGAGAGACGCTTGAGATCGGCCTGATGCGCATCGTTATAGGTCTCGGAAAGGAGTCCCAGATAGATCTTGAAGTCGAGCGTCTTCACAAGGCCGCCCTGCATTTCGGGCTGTCCCGTATAGTCGCTGACCGCCACGAGCGTGCCTTCCGCCTTGTCGCCGAGGATTTCCTTCACCTTTGTGTATGTGCCACCCGTCGAATAGATCTTCACGCCAGGGCACGCCTGCACGAGCGCCGGCACGAAGGTCTCGAGACCGGTCTTGTCGGAAACGCTCATCAGAACGTGCTTGACCGCAATGCGGGAGTCAATGTCTTTAACGATATTCAGGGCCATGATTTTTGAATCCTTTGAATGTAGATTTTGTTTTAAAGATGTTAGATGCGCTTGAGCGTATATTGGCGCGAACCGAGCTTCATGCGCTCGCCTTCCTGCACCGCCTCCTGCCAGCGCGTGGTCGGATGCATCGTCGTGAAGAGATCGCCCTTCGTATCGACGCCCGCGAGGCAGCTCGCCGGATTGATCGGCGCGGCATTGCAGAGATCCGCACACGCCTGGTCGAGCGCCACGGGGTCTGCCGACGCGAGCATGCCGATGTCGCCGATCAACGGCACGTCGTTCATCGTGTGGCAATCGCAATGCGGCGACACGTCGCAGATGAAGGAGATGTGGAAGCTCGGCTTGCCGCGCACAACCGCAGCTGCGTACTCGGCGATCTTGCCCTGCATCACCGTGCACGGCGTACCATAGTCGCTCCAGATCGCGTCGCGGTTGCAGGCGCCGATGCAGCGGCCGCAGCCCACGCACTTCTTCGGATCGATCTTTGCCTTGTGGTCCTTCCCGAGCGTGCAGGCGCCGTGCGCGCATTCGCGCGTGCACTTGCCGCACCCCACGCAGAGATCCTTGTTCAATTCCGGATGCACGGTCGAGTGCATCGCCTTCTTGCCCGCACGGGATCCGCCGCCCATGCCGAGGTTCTTGAGCGCGCCGCCGATGCCCGTCATTTCATGGCACTTGAAGTGGCTAAGAGAGATGACCACATCCGCATCCACGAGCGCACGGCCGATGAACGCCTCCTTCACATACTCGCCGTCCGGCAGCGGAACCGCCACGTCGTCCGTGCCGCGCAAGCCGTCCGCGATGATCACATGGCAACCCGTCGAGAACGGCGAGAAGCCGTTTTCATACGCGGCCGTCAGGTGCTCGAGCGCATTTTTCCGCCGACCCACATAGAGCGTGTTCGCGTCGGTGAGGAACGGATGCCCGCCCTGCGCCTTGATGAAGTCGACGAGCGTCTTTGCCCAGTTCGGACGCAGATACGCCAGGCACCCGGGCTCGCCGAAGTGCATCTTGATGGCGACGAACTTGTCCTTGAGGTCGATCTTGCCCAAGCCTGCGACCTTCAGGAGGCGCGTGAACTTCTGCTGCAGATTCTCCGCGTCCGAGCAACGGAAATCGGTGAAATGTACGGTCGATTTAGCCATGGTCTTTTCTCCTTGATTCATTCAAACATTGTACGACTTGCAAACCTGAAAACGTCCTCACGCTTTCTTCAACTGCGGGAAGAGAACGACATCGCGGATGGAGTCCGTTCCCGTCAGGAACATCACGAGGCGGTCCACGCCGAATCCGAGACCGCCCGTCGGCGGCATGCCGACTTCGAGCGCGCTGATGAAGTCTTCATCGATCTTCTCGGTGTCTTCGCCCGCCTGGTGTTCAAGCGCCTTGCGCTGTTCAAGCGGATCGTTCTGCTCGGTGTAGCCCGGACAAAGCTCGCGGCCCGCCACAACGAATTCAAACACGTCCACCAGCGACGGATCGTCCTTGCACGCCTTCGCGAGCGGCACGAATTCGTGCGGGATGCGGCAGACGAACGTCGGCTGCATCAAGTTCTTCTCGATGAGCTTGTCGTAGACTTCGTGCGTGAGCATGAGCTCCGTCGTCACACCGTCGAGTTCGAGATTCGTCTCCGTCTCCTTGCCCTTCGCCTTGGCCTTCGCGAGCTGCGTCTCGAAGGGAAGGTCGAACCAGTCCTCGCCCATCAGCTCCTTGACGAGGTCCTTGTAGGCCACGCGACGATAGGGCGGCGTGAAGTCGATCGGAATCTTCTTCTCGCCGTACTCGATGACGCGCTTGCCGATCACCGTGTCGCAGAGGTGCGGGAGGAGTCCTTCCATGATCGCTTCCATCGACGTGCGGTCGCCATACGCCTCGTAGATTTCGCACACGGTGAACTCGGGATTGTGCGTGCGGTCGATGCCTTCGTTACGGAAATCCTTGCCGAGCTCGAACACCTTGTTCATGCCGCCCACGAGCAGACGCTTGAGATAGAGCTCCGGCGCGATACGCATCACGCAGTCTTTATCGAGCGCGTTGTAGTGCGAGAAGAACGGCTTCGCGGCGGCGCCGCCGGCCTGGTCCTGCAGGATCGGCGTCTCGACTTCCACAAACCCCTTGGACCACAGATACTTGCGGATTTCCATGAGGAGTTTCGAACGCGTGAAGAAGCGGGCGCGGCTTTCGTCGTTCACCATCAGATCCACATACCGGCGACGATAGCATTCTTCCTGATCCGCGAGACCGTGGAACTTCTCCGGCGGCTGTTCGAGGGCCTTCGCGAGGAGGTCCCATTCCTTGACGATCACACTCTTCTCGCCCTTCTGCGTGGTGAAAAGCCGACCCGACACGCCAATGATGTCGCCCAGGTTGAGCTGCTTGAAACCGGCGAACATCGTCTCGCTCAGTTCGTCGCGCTTGAAGATGAGCTGGAAGCGGTCCGTACCGTCGTTGATCGTGCAGAAATTCATCTTGCCCATCCGGCGAATCATCAGCAAACGGCCCGCCACGCGGACCTCTTTGTTTTCCTCGAATTCCGCACGGACCTTCGCCAGGTCGTCATGCGGGAACTTGTGGCCGTACGGCGTAAAGCCGAGGTCGGCCAAGGCCTTCATCGACGCGAGTCGATTCGCACGATACTCATTAGTAGTCTGTTCCATCTCTTTTCTCTCCACTTGAAATCCGATCAGCCGATCAACTGTTGGCGGGCGGTTTCGGCAATACGCCGTTTTCCAGCAGGTCGTTCACGATCATCCGCGCATCGGCATCGAAATTGCCTTTCACGAACCAGCGCAGCCACCCTTTTTCACGCGCGAAAAGATCGGTGAGCCTTGTACCTTTCTTTTGTCCGAAATTGACATAGAGTTCGCCCTTGACCCACCGGAACAACCCTCGGCGATCGGCGTTGGCCGGATCGCGCGGCGCCAGGAATTCATCCATCGCCGCCGTCGTCTTCGGCAGGTCGGAATATTTCATCAGCTGCGCCTTCAGCACATCCAGCGTGGCGCGCGTATCGGCCTCGGCGCCATGCGCCCCCGTGTGGTCGCGATCGCAGTAGAATCGCACGGCCGCCGAAAGGTCGCGCGGCTCCTTCTTGTGGTAGATGCGCTGCACATCCACATGACGCCGACTCGCCACGTCGAAGTTGCGTCCCACGCGGGCGAACTCCTCCTCAAGGCAGGGGATGTCGAACCGGTCGGCGTTGAACCCGGAAAGGTCGCAGCCCTTGAAGAACGCGTCAATCTCGTCCACTGCGTCGCGGAAGGTCGGACAATCCTTGACGATTTCATCCGTGATCCCATGAATGGCCGTCGTCTCCGGAGGAATCTTTACGCCTGGATTCAGCAGCCAGCACTTCTCCGTTTCCGTCCCGTCCGGTTCCACGCGAATGGCGGCAAGCTCTATGATTCGGTCCTGACGGGCATTAACGCCGGTCGACTCGATGTCAAACACAATCAGCGGACGGTCTAGTTGAAGAGGGAAACTCATTTTCGTTTAATTGTCCTCGAGATTCAAATGCTTTTATGTTGAAAGGATTTTCTTCGCCGCGACAAAGATCTCTGCCGGTTCCGCCATGCGTCCGGCACCTTGCGTGCCGCAGGCGAGATCTCCCGTACCGGGCGAGACAAACCGAATGCCGCGCGTCTGAAGAAGGCGCAGATTGTCTTGTGTCGCAGGATTCTCCCACATGCCTGTATTCATCGCCGGCGCAACAAGGACGGGCGCTTTCGTGGCCAACGCCACAGAGCTCAGCAGATCGTCGGCAATCCCATTCGCCATCTTCGCAAGGATATTCGCGGTTGCCGGCGCGATCACAAGCAGGTCGGCGCTTTCGGCCAGCCCGATGTGTCCGGGCTTCCAGTCTAGCGGATCGGCGAACATCTGGTTCTGAACGGGATTACGACTGAGCGTACGAAAGGTGAGCGGCGTCACAAATTCCTTGGCATGATCGGTCATCACCACATGTACGTCGGCGCCCTCCTTGACGAAGAGACGCACGAGCTCGCACGCCTTGTAGGCGGCGATTGAGCCCGTTACACCGATCACGACTTTCCGCGCCATCGAAATCCCTCGTTAACGAACAATCCGATAACGCAGCGTTTCGCCGGCCGCGTGCTTCCCCGTAATGGGAATCAGCAAGAAGCGGTCGTTGACCACGGAATCCTCGACCGGCTTGTCTTCGGCATCGACAAGCTTCGTTCCCGCCGGCGGCTGATCGAGCAACGCCAACACAGGCCGCGCCGACTTCACGTCGTTCAACTTTCCGAACGACATTTCCTTCTTGAAGTTCACACGGACCTCGGCGCCCTTGACCTCGACATTCACCGTCTGGCGTTCCTTCGGGAACGTCACGCGCTGGGCCGGATCGCCGTAGAACGCCACGATGTCACGGTCCCACAGAAGACCCAGCGAATCCTGGTCAAGCGTCGGCTGACCGTTTTCGAGCTTAACGAGTTCACGTACGTGTTTCTGGATGAAATCGCGCACATGCCGTCCATCGGTGAAGTCCTCCGGCGGAATCTCGCAGGTCATCAACGCACCGTTTTTCTTGTGCGAAATCACCCACAGCAGCAGCTGGTTTTGCAGATAGTAAGCCTCGGCGAACGAGCAACGCGCCTCTTCGAGATGCGACTTGATGCCCCAGCCCATGAATCCGAAGAACGTCACGCAGGTGTAGCCGCAGAACTGCTCCACACCGCCCGAGTGCAACCACGAAGTCGCCATGCACGCACGCTGGTCGACATGGCCGATGAGACAGTTTCCGGCGGCGAGGTAGATCTTCGGCGAGGCTTTCGTAAGAGGATAGACATCGCCCGTCGGCGTCATGAAACCCAGATGCCCCTTCTTGTCATGCCGCAGGCTGCCTTCATTTTTATTGTAGATGATCTGCCAGTCGTGCTGCGTCGCGTGGCCGCTCGTCACGAAGTAGTCGACATCGACGGAATTGAACGAATCGGCAAGTACCTTCGCGGGATTGCCATCCGTTGGAATCTTCTCGGTTTTTTGTCCGGGCAGCTTCCGCCAGAAATTATCCTTATTGCCCTCGTCAGACGCGAAGCCGGCCTGCCAACCATCGAGTGCCGAAGGCGCACCCATGCTTGTCGCCGCACGCTGAATCACGCGCGCCGTCGGTGCCTTGACAACCCGCAGCGCATCGGCGGCATCATAACCGGTCACAATGCCCCAAAAAGCGTCGCCGTAAGGATCGTCGTCGACTTTACGCAGCATCTGCGCGGCATTGACAACCAAATCGCGTCCCGCCGTTTCAGGTTTCGACACGAAACAGACGTATTTTGGTTTCAACGACTTCAGCTGTGGCAACAGCTTGGAGAGATTTTCGTTCCCCTCGTAGACAAGCACGCGAGCTTGGTGCTTTTCCTTGAGGGCGTCGACTACGGCCGCCCAAGCAGGTTCGTTCTGCGTGCCTTTTTCCACGGCAACGACATAATTCGGGGTTGCGGCGGCACCGGCAAAAGGCACAGCCAAGAAAGCCCCCAGAAGTGAGAGAGCTGAAAGATGAGAAATTTTCATGCCGATATTATATCATAAGTTTGAACGAATTTGTAAAGGAATCGGCAAAATCGTTGGGGGAATTCGATCCAATCAACGACAAATCAATCGGCTGGCCTTGTCGGGGCCTTCTGTTTTTCAACCGTGCAAGTAATCGTCGGACCGGTGACCTTCAGTTCAGGAGCTCCCGTCGGACCATGGATTTCAAGGTCGGCAACATACATGCAACGCGGATGAATGCGGTGCGGATTCGTCGAGAGATGTGCATGGTAGACAATCCGCCATCGTCCTGATTTGTCTTTGAACAAAGAGTGGTGTCCACATCCCAATCGCCCATCGCGACGACAAAGGATCGGATTCCCTTTCGCCTTCACCCAAGGACCTGCCGGCGTTTTAGCCGTCGCGACACCGACGGCATAGTCAGGATCTTGGTAGTCATTAGCCGAATAAGTCAGGATGTAGACACCTTTTGCGTAAATGACAAACGGTCCTTCGGCCACATGGCAATGCGGATTGCGTACTTCCCACGGTTCCGTCGCGCGCAGGATTTCATGACGTGTCCCGGGCTTCACATGCAGACAGTCCTTTTCGAGTTCGGTGACCCAGATTTCATTTCCGCATTTCACGAAAACCATCCAGGGGTTACCCTTCTGATCGAAGAAGAGCGAACTGTCGATCGTGTGCATATCGGACATCATCGGCTCCTGTTTGATTTGGCGGAAGGGGCCACAGGGATGATCGGCGACTGCCGCACAGACATGAGTTTCAGCCGAATAGTACATCACATAGCGTCCATTCACGCGATAGACTTCCGGAGCCCAAAAGTGTTTGCTGCCGAAAGAGTCATCCTTCTGCAAAGCCAACCCTTCGCGTGACCGTCCAACACCCATCTTCCATTTTTTAAGATCTTTGGACTGCGCGACGCAAATGCCATTCGGGCTAAACGTACCATACGCATAGTACATCCCCTTGTCGAATAGGATAAATGGATCGGCAAACGGAACACGACCATTCAATTCTTCTGCAATAGAACAATTTGCCATAAAAATGCCGATTATAAAAAGCAAATAGAGTTTCATTATAGTTCTCATTGGTAACCTCCGATATGACCATTGAGAACTATAAAAACGGATGTGGGGGCAGTCCCCTTGATCATACCTCTAGTTCTCAATGGCAACCATTATCGCAAAACGGGCGTGAATAATCAAGCCGAAACGAGGGGGGTAGTAGCACGACGTGTAGGCGCCAGGCGCCGCCGCTGCAGGGGGGTAGTAGCA
>JAKSOY010000225.1 GCA_024405255.1 Kiritimatiellia bacterium | reverse complement strand
TAAAATTGAAAATGGAGAACGTAAAATTGTGGTGCGCCCTCCCGCATTCTCCATTCTCCATTTTCCATTTTCAATTTGGTTCGTATCGTTCGTCTTGGCACCTGCAACATGAACGCTCGTTACGACCATTCCGCCAAAGATGAGAGAGCCAGCAAGCGACACTGCTGTAACGCACTTCACGCCGCCCGAAAGGAACTTCATTCCGCGCGCAGCGCCGTAGGCAACGGCAGCCGCTCCTACGCCTGCTGCGCAGACGTATGCCGTGTTGATGCAAACTGAATGGATGTTCTCAATCATCTGTACCTCTTGAGCTGAAAGTATTATACACGAAATCTTCCTTCTGTGAAACCCGAATCAGAACTTGTCGCTCTTGCGGGTGTTGCAGTCCGCGCAGAGCATCTGGAGGTTTTCAAGACGCTTCTTCCCGCCCTTCGCCTCAACAGCCTTCATCCTTGTCCTAGCCTTTCAGATTTTCCTAAACTACAATTTCAACCAACGGGCAACACTCGCTACCTAACTGCGTTATCCCATACTTCCCCTTTGTTGTCAACAATGAAGTGCATTTTAATCGGAATAGGGAAAAGATGCCCCGCAATCAAACCTGAAGGCCACATTTCTTCGGGCTGGACTTTTCGCGTGGGATTCGGTATGCTTTTAACATCCGTTCGAGCGCGGCGGTCTGACGCTGCGCGAATACGTTTTTAATTGAAAGGAATGACTACCTATGCCGAACCTGACACGCCGTTCGTTCGTGGCCGCCGCCCTTGCGGGCGTCGCCCTGCCCCAGTTCGCCGCCGAAACGCCCGCCGAGGCGTTCGCGAAAGTGAAGGACGCCGCCTTCGCCCAGGAAGGCAAGCCCTACTTCCATCTGCGCATCCCCACGACCGGCGAGCAATTCACCTACGAGCGCCCGCCCGATCACGCCTGGCACCTCGGTCTCTGGTTCTCGTGGAAGTTCATCAACGGCTGCTGCTTCTGGGAGCCGGACAAGAAAGCCGCCATCCGCATTCTGTCCCACGCCGTCGAAACCCTGCCGAAAAAGGCGGACGGCACCACGGTGACACGTTTCACCGTGGAATCCGAGTATCTCGCCAAAGGCACGCCCATCATGCGCGAAAAGCGTCTCGTCACCCGCACGCTCGCGGCGAACGGTAACGTGTCCTATGACTGGACGACATCCGTCACCGCCCTTGCGGACCTCACCTTCAGCGCCGCGAAACCGGGCCGCGACAAGAAGACGAACCATTTCGTCGGCGGCGGTTATTCCGGTCTTCATGTGCGGATGCAGCCGAAAGGCTTCTCCTTCGCCTTTGAAAACGACCGCGGACAAAAAGGACAGGCCTGCTGCGGCGTCGCCACGAAGACGCTGACGGTGCATGTGACATCCGAAAAGACCCACGCCCGGTGCCGCCTCGTCCTCACGGCCGATGCGCCCACGCCCAACTTCGTACGCGACTTCCCCGGGAAATCCATCCACACGAAAGGCGGCTACTACATCGCCGGCTTCGGTGAATGCTTCTTCAAGCCGCACACGCTTTCCAAGGGGAAGACCTGGACCCTCCACCACGTCGTCGAATGTCAGGCGGAAGGCTGAGGATTCGCCAACGCCTTGTCGGCGCGGAGGCGAAGCTGTCCGCACGCAGCCGCGACATCCTTGCCGCGGCTGCGTCGAAGCATCGTCTGGATATGCGCCTTCATCAGCACATCGAGGAACATCAACTGCGTCGACTCGTCGGGCGTCGCGAAATCGGGACGATGGTCCACGGGCGAGAGCGGAATGAGATTGACCTTGCACGAGGGGAGCGTCTTCAGGCGGCGCACGAGTTCTTCCGCGCACGCACGCGAATCGTTGAATCCCTTCACCATCGTGTACTCGAAGGTGATGACGCGTCCCGTCTCGCGCGTGTAGTCGCGGCAGGCCGCAAGCAGCTCGTCGATGGGCCAGCGCTTGTTCACCGGCATCAGCTGCGAGCGCAGCTCGTCGTTCGGCGCGTGAAGCGAAACGGACAGCTCGAACTGCAGACCTTCGACCGCGAGCTTCTTGAAGCCCGGTACGATGCCGCAGGTTGAAAGCGTGATATGGCGCGCACCGAGGTTCGGGCCCTTCCCCGCATTGAGGATCTTGAGCGCCTTGATCGTTTCGTCGTAGTTGGCAAACGGTTCGCCCATGCCCATCACCACGAGATTCGTGAGGCAGAGGCCCGACCCCTGGCGCTTGTTCTCCTCCGTCGCGAACAGATGCTGCGCCATCATCACCTCGCCGACGATTTCGTCCGCCGTCAGCGACCGCACGAGGCCGCGGCTGCCGCTTGCGCAGAAGGCGCAGCCCATCGCACAGCCGACCTGGCTCGACACGCACTGCGTCAAACGGCCCGGACGATCCGCCGGTGCCTTGGCAGAGGCCGCAGGGATGACGACCGTCTCAATGGAATTGCCGTCCGCCAGTCCGAGCAGCAGCTTCGTCGTGCCGTCTTCCGCGCGATCGGTGGCGAGCACCTTCGGCACCACGATCGGAAACGCCTGCTTGAGCTGCTCGCGGAAATCCTTCGGCAGCGTCGTCGCGTCGTCCCAGTCGAGGATCCAGTCGCGGTAGAGCGCCTGCAGGATCTGGTCCGCACGGAACGCGCGCAGGCCACGCGCCACCAAAAGCGGCTTCCATTCGTCCGGCGGGATCGACCAGGCGGGACGCGGTGAGGGAGTGTCGTCAAGGGCAGGTGTCATGTTCTCTTCTCAAGTCTCTTCAGAATTTCATCGATGCGGTCCAGAACGTCCGTCTGTACGGCGTCACCGCTCACGGCCAGACGCAACACGGCGCTCTCGAACTGCGCGTAGAGGATGTCGGTCACCACATCCGGCTTCACGTCCGAAACGAACTCGCCGTGGTGGATGCCCCAGGTGAGCAGCGTATGCATAATGCGCTTGAGGCCGATTGTAAAGCGCATGATGCGCCGCGACATGTCGCGGCCTTCGCGCCGCTGCGACATGACGAAGTCGATGATCACGCAGAGGAAGTCGCGGTTGTCGAAGAGCGTCGCCGTCACCACGGTGCAGATCTGGCGCAGACGCACGGCGGCCGACAGTTTCGAATGGACGATCTCCGCGTGCTTCTGCACGATGCGCGCCAGCATCAGACTGATCGCGCTTGCGAAGATCTGGCGCTTGTCGCGGAAGTAGCGATACAGAACCGTACGCGCGACACCGCACTCTTCGGAGAGCTCGCGGAAGGAGACGTCGCGATAGCCGAGGCGGGCGAAGAGCCGGATGGCCTGCGCGATCACCTCCTGCTTGCGGGCGCGATGGTCGATGGGGGTCTTCCTCATGCCTTCTTTTCCTTGGGCGCGTATTTCACCTGGGGAGCGACCCTTTCCTTGGGCACGTATTTCTCCTTGCGTTCCAGCTCGACGAACGTCTCGAAGCGTGCCGTACGCGGGAACATGTCAAAGAGCGTCACCCGCTTGATCGCGTAGGTCTTGCAGAGCGTGCCGAGATCGCGTACGAGCGTCGCCGGGTCACAGCTCACGTAGAAGATGCGCGGGGCGGGACGGTTCGCCAGCCAGCCCGGCACGTTGGATTCCATGCCGCCGCGCGGCGGGTCCACAATCACCGTCTGGTGGGCACCGACCTTGATGCGCGTCAAACTGGCGCCGATGCGCTCGCAGAAGAAGTTGCCCGCGACCCCCAGGGCCGCCGCGTTCTTCTTGGCGCAGGCGATGGCCGCACGGCCGGACTCGATGCCCACGAGACGCGGCACGACCGCATCCGATGCGGACGCGGTCCCGGGCCGAGGCGCCGTTCCCTGCAGGCACGCAAGGCCAAACACGCCCACGCCGCAATAGAGGTCGAGGATGTGCGCCGCTTCATCCGCGCCGTCGGCATACGCCTTGCGCACGGCCTTCACCAGCATGTCGCCCACCTGCGGATTGACCTGATAGAACCCATCGGCCGGCACAAGGAAGGTGCGTCCGGCCGTCTGCTCGTGCAGTTCGAGGTCCGCCGGCGGCTCGCCGAGCCACCACCGCACGCCGTCGATCGGCGTCCAGCGGATCGTCACGTTGTCCGCCGCCTTCGCACTCTGGCGCACGGCCCGTGCCCCCTGCGTCAACAGGGCGAACACATTGTCGCGGATAGCCGGCAGCGCGGCGTTGATCGCGTCGCACGCGAGCGGATCGCGCGGCATGTCCACAACACGATGCGTCGGCTCCGTGCGGTAGCCCAGAACCCAGCGTCCGTTCTGGCGTTCGGTGTGATAGACGACCTTGTTGCGATAATGCAGCGTCGACGGTGCGGGCACCACCGAAAGCGGCACCACCGAACGGGCGACCTTCCAGAGGAAATTCGACAGTTGGTCCTCTTTGAGCCGCATTTCGGCCGCGTAGGTGACGGGCGAATAGACGAGTCCGAGCGACACGGGATCGACGGCGCCGAACACCGAGGCGACCTCGCCCGTTTCACGCGGACACGCCGCCGACGTCTCGACGATCTCCCGTAGACGGGCCTTGACGAAATTCTTCCTCTCCTCGACAATTTCCGCCTTCACCACTTCGCCCATAAACGCGCCCGGTACAAAGCAGACCCGTCCGTCGCCAAGACGGCCCAAACCGTCGCCGCCGTACACGTTCTTTTCAATCGTCACTGTCACCGTCATTTATTCGCTCCTCTTGTTCGGCACAGATTATACCATAAATTTCGGCGGTTTTTCAATTTTGTTTGTTCGTCGAAGCGCATCCGGTCATCATCGCGCCCGTTGCGCCCATCATTGCTGAAATCATTTCCCGCCGTGTCATCTCGCTTGCCTCCTTGCTCTCCCGCGTGCGAGAATTTTACACCACATCGGCATTCGTTTGCAAGAAGAAACGGCAAAACACATCAGGTACGTTCGAAACGGCACGCGCTCAAAATGAAGATTTGATTTTTGGCATGGAGATTTGGTATAATCAGTCATTATTTTTTGGAGGTATTATGGCCGAAGAACTGCAACAGCTCTTAGAGAAGATTCAACACGACGGCGTCGAAAAGGCGAAGGCCGAGGCTGCCGACATTCTGAAGAAGGCGAAGGCGGATGCCGACGCACTCGCGAAGGCCGCCGAGGACAAGGCCGCCGCCGCAAAAGCGCAAGCGGAAAAGGATGCGGCGGCTTCCGCCGAACGCGCCGCGAAGACGATCCAGCAAGCTGCGCGCGACACCGTGTTGCAGGTGAAGGAAGCCTTGGCGAAGATGCTTGAAAACCTGCTCGCGAAGGATGTTTCCACCGCGCTCGCAACGCCCGGTGAAACGACGCGTCTCGCGCTCGGCGCCATCCAGGCGCTCGGCACGAACGAGGCCGACATCGCCGCAGGCGCGACCCTCGCGAACGCGCTCAAGGCCCAGCTCGCCGCCGAAGCCCGCACGGGCATCCGGGTGGTGCTGGACGAAACCGTCGGCGCCGGGTTCTCCCTGCGTCTTGACGGCGGCCGCGTGGAACACGATTTCTCCGAAGCGGCCATCACCGCAGCGCTCGCAAAGCGTCTGCGTCCCGATCTCGCCGCGCTCTTGACGGAAAAGTAAAAATCCATGGCCGCCGACTATCTCATCTCAAGTCTCCAGCCGTTGGCGCTGGGCGGTCCTGCACCCTATACGGCGGCGCAGTATCTGGACCTGTGTCGCGCGCAGCTCGCCCCCCGTACGGTCGAAGCGCTGGCGGCGATTCTGCAGGACCAGCCTCTGGCGTCCCCCACAGGCCCCGCGGCCGCGTGGGCGGACCTCTCGACACAGCTGCGCAACGCGATCGCCGCCGAGCGCGCACGGGCCAAGGGGATTGACCCCGCGAAATGGCGCCGTGCGGCCGAGGGATGTTCGCTCTATTGGGCGAACCGCGTGAAGGCCGCCTTTCAGGAGAAGAACCCCGCGCAGCGCGACCGGTTGCTGGACCAGGTCTGGTGGGATGCCGCCGGCGAACTGACGCCGCCTGCGGCGCCGCTTTCGACGGCAGCCGCGTTTACCTACGCCATCCGGCTCGCACGCGTGCTACGGCGCCAGGCGCTCTCCGCCGATGCCGGCAATCAGGTCTTCGACAACCTCACAGCCGCCACCAAGCTCGACCTCTAACCCTCCATCCCTCCAACCATTTAATCTCCAACCTTTAATCTTTAACCTTTAACCCTTTAACCTTCCAAGGGGAACCTAATGAGTGCTACAGGAAAAATCGTCGGTGTCAACGGCAACATGATCACGGTCGCCTTCGACGGCGCCGTGGCCCAGAACGAAGTGGGCTACGCCGTGCTGGGCGACAAGAAGCTCATGGCCGAGATCGTGCGCGTGCGCGGTCGCCGTTGCGACATGCAGGTGTTCGACGCCACCACGGACCTCGCCGTGGACGATACGGTGGAATTCAGCGGCAACCTGCTCGCGGCCGAACTGGGCCCGGGCATGCTGCGCCAGGTGTACGACGGCTTGCAGAATCCGCTCGCCGAGCTCGCGCAGGAGGCGGGCAAGATCTCCAAGGACGCCAGCTACTTCCTCCAGCGCGGCATGTACCTGCCGGGACTCCCCCGCGATGTGAGATGGGCGTGGCATCCGACCGCAAAACCCGGCGACCGCGTCGCAGCCGGCGACTTCCTCGGCTGGGTGCCGGAGGGCATCTTCGACGAGAAGACCCTGCCGGGACACAAGATCATGGTTCCCTTTGCGCTGCGTGGACAGTACACGGTCAAGTCCCTCGCCCCCGCCGGCAACTACACGGTCACGGAAACGATCGCCACGCTCGCCTCCGCCGACGGCAAGGAGACGGTCGACGTGCAGATGATGCAGAAGTGGCCGGTCAAGGTGCCGATCAAGTGCTTTGTCGAGCGCCTGGCGCCTTCCGAAACGCTGGAGACGACCGTGCGCACGATCGACACGTTCTTCCCCGTCGCCGTCGGCGGCACCTACTGCATTCCGGGGCCGTTCGGCGCCGGCAAGACGGTGCTGCAGCAGACGACCGCGCGCTACGCGAAGATCGACATCGTCGTCTCCGCCGCCTGCGGTGAACGCGCCGGCGAAGTCGTGGAAATGCTGAAGGAGTTCCCCGAACTCGACGACCCGCGTACGGGCAAGAAGCTGATGGACCGTACGATCATCATCTGCAACACGTCCTCCATGCCAGTCGCCTCGCGCGAGGCTTCCGTGTACACGGCCGTGACGCTCGCCGAGTACTACCGCCAGATGGGCCTCAACGTCCTCGTGCTGGCGGACTCCACCTCGCGCTGGGCGCAGGCCATGCGTGAACTTTCCGGACGTCTCGAGGAGAT
>JAKSOY010000224.1 GCA_024405255.1 Kiritimatiellia bacterium | reverse complement strand
CGAGGATGAACGCGTTCCTCCCGTCCGCCTTGATCCGGAACTCCATCCGCTTCAGTGCCCCTGCATCCAATCCTGTGGACTTTGCCGCCATAGTGTCACCAAGATAGATGACATGTCGCGCATCGGAAGGCAAAGATGCCTCCTCACAGAGCGCAACCTGACGACCCGTCACCCGGCAAAGGATGTTCGTAAGATCGGAAGCCGCCGCGAAAAACCAGTTGGTTCCTTCCTCGCATGTGCGTGGGCAACTCACGGCGACAACGGCATCCGCCGCCTTGAAAGAACCCCTTTCTGTGCAAGTACACCCTGCCGCTACAAGAATCGTAGCGGCAGCCGCCAATGACAATCTCTGCATTGATCCCCCTTCTTACCTAACAATTAAGAGCAAGCCGAGCCCTCCGGTCGCAACGGCCTTGCCATCGACGATCTCGACCCTGGCGGCGCCATCGCACACGCCCGTGTTGGCAAACCGGACGCGGAACGAACCGGTCTTGCCCGTCACATTCGCGAGGACAATGCCATTCCTGAGCGCACGCTCATCCATCGGGTTCGCTGCGGTGCGTCCGAAATCGAAAACAACCGTCTTCGCGAACGTGCAGTCCGCAAGTGTGATCGGCGAGTCAATCGTCTGTCCGTCGGAGGATTCGACCTTGACCGCAACCCCACCGCCGAACGATGCGCCTTTGACCGTGCCCGGACCCGCAAAAGAGACTTTTTCGACCGCACCTGCCTCCGAAAGATCAACAATTCCAGTGCCGGTATCGACCGTGCCAGAGAACTTAAGCGTACCTGCGGCGAATTTCACCGTGCCCGCTCCCTTCACCTGCAGCCCACCCTCTCCGGAGAACGGAAGCTCCGTCGTGAAGGTCGTCCCGGCAGGCGGCGCAAGTTTCACGCCATTTCCACGCATTTCAATCCTGAACCGCGGACGATACTCCTCAGTCACCGAACTGGCGGCAAGCGTGAAGTCGTTCACGCCATAATCCCATTGAGCATCATCAAACGCGAGCGTGAACACAGACCATTCGAAATTACGCGGCGTCCACCCATCATTGAAAATGAGTCCGTTCACCTTGAATACCGAGCCGTTGCGGAAAAGCATCGTGCCCCATGTGCCACTTTTCTTCTCGCCATCACGTTCGTACGCCTTAAGCGTGGCATAACCCGTTCGATCGGTCTTCCCGAAGAAAGTGTTGTCGAAATCGGCCTGGATGCCGCCGTCGATCATGAAGTTGCCGCCGTCGTGGAGAATGGCGGAATCCTTGACCTGAAAGCGGACGAAACCCGTTTGGCTCTG
This sequence comes from Kiritimatiellia bacterium, assembly GCA_024405255.1. The sequence continues at coordinate 6,036 of JAKSOY010000224.1, read as the reverse complement.
GCTCGCCGCCGCCACATTGTTCCAATTGAGCCAGAACGCCGATTTCGCCTGCAAGGTGGCGTTCGTCATCGCCCACAGCCGACTCTGTCCGGCCCCGTAGCCGTACGACTGGCAATAGAGCGTCGTCGCGTAAAGCCGTGCCCCGTTGAGCAGCGCGACTTCCGGTTTGGTGCTGAAGGGCGTGATGCCGCCGGTTGCGGACAGGAGGTAGCCGGCAGCGAAACACCGGCTGTTGTCGCCGGTGCTGTCGAGATCCACCCCATCAAGGACCAACCGCGGTGTGACGCTGCCTGAACTCGTCCGCAGACCGACCGTCAACATGCCCTCTCCGGCCGACACCTTCGGCACGCCTTCCGCGTCGGCCGCCGGCTTCAAGAGAAGTTCGCCTTCAAGAACACTCATTTCCGCATAATAATGCGTGCCAGCCGCGGCATTCGCCCCGTCGGGCGCCGTCCCGTCCGCATCCAGCACGAACTCCTTCGTCGGAAAATAAGTATTCGCCGTCCTCGCCAGCTTGCCGACGAGCGTCTGTCCGTCCCTGACTTCGATCGTGAGACGTCCTGCGCCGCGCTTGACGAACGCCCCTTGTACTGACGTGCGATAGTCGCTGAAGACGACGTCGTTCTTGCATTCGACGATCGTAGCACCGCGGACGCCTGGCGTCGAGACGACGATCGGATTGCCGATCCTCATTTCAGCGTCGGCTTCGCCGTCGAATGTAAGCGTTCCCGCCCGCAGGGTAATCGGCTTCTTGTCCGCATCGCACCCGAGCGAACCTTCCGCCCGCACCCGCGTGCGACCGCCGTCGATTGTCACGCCCCTGAAGATGTGGTTATCCGTCGAGAGCTCCAGTTCACCCGTACCGGTCTTGATGAAACCGGCACCGTCAATGGATTCCGAAACGGTGAGCTTCGTATCCGGGCCATTCGTAATCGCGGTCATCGAATCGAGGACAAGCGGTGCCGATATCTCACTTTCGCCAACGGCCGTTTCAATCCGCGCCGCACCCTGATCGGACGCGATTTCAAGCGCCCCGTTTTCGACGCCGGCGAGTTCATACCCGTCCGCTCCGAAAGCAAGCGCGCCAACGGTGGCTCCGGCAGGGACGTTCACCGTCTTCGCAGCGGACGGCGACGAGAATGTGGCGACCTTGGATGCAGTCGGGACATTCGCCGACCAGTTCGAGTCCGTCGCCCATCCATCGGAGGACGAACCCTGCCACACGGTCGAATCCGCAAGCGGCGCGGCGTCATTGGTGACGCTCATCCGGACCTCCGTCCTCTGGGTCGCTTCGTCATAGTCGAGAGAAACGGTCGTATGTGCACCTTCGGCAATCGCATTGGCGAGGATCGCGCCCTTGAGTGACCGTGCCGCATCTGCGGAAAGCCGTCCACCCGTCGTGATCAGCACCGTCCTGTCGTCACCGACGGACGGATCCGACGAATACCTGAAACTCAGCCCCTTGAGATTGAGCTTTGCCGCCGGCACGATGATCGTGTCGCCGGGATCGATCTCGATCGTTCCGTTGTCGACGGTGAGCGCGTCCAGTGTCATCGAGGTCGCCGCCCCGTTTCCGCCGACCAGCGACAGCGTTCCGCCACAGGTCACGGCCATGGTCGTCTTCAGGACGACGTTCTCGCCCGTGAACGCAAGCGTACCGGCTTCAACGCGAGTCTCGGACACGTCCCAATCATACCGCCCCGGCAAGGACACCGTCAGCGTATAGGCGCCGATCTTTCGGAAGACACCCTTCATCGCGACTCCAGCGTCGTCCTTCTTGTTCGTCACCTCCTGATTGATTGTCGCTCCGGCGGTATTATTGACATCAACCGTCAAGCCGCCAGGTCCGGCCTCGACGCAATCGAGATCAGCGAAGAGATGATAGTTCGTCGAATTGTGACCCGGACGAATTGTGCCGCCATTCGCCGACAGCAGCGAATACCCCTTACCATCGACAAATCCACTATGCCTCGAGCCCGAAATCCGAGGTGTCTGCAAAACACCACCATCAAGATAATAACGACAATCATGCCCGGCTTCAAAGCACATGAGGACTGCCGAAGACTCGGAGTCGGACACCCCCTTGCCGGCACCCGTGCGGAACAATCCGCCCGTCTGCCGGACAATCTGCGGACGCAACGCGCCACCTGACACAGCTCCTCCTCCACCCATCCTATATTGATAGACATCAAATTCGCCGCCCGCTTCAACATAAACCTCACTTGATCCCAACCTGCCGGCGTAAACGAAGAATCCCGTGCCGTCCGTGGCATGCGCGGCGTTGAAAACGCCCCCGCTGGAAACATGTATTTCGCACTTCGCCTCAGAATCGTACCCAAGTTGAATGGTAGGATTTTCCCGATCCCCTCTCACGCCGAACGTTGCGCCATCCGTGACGTCCATCCGGAAATGGCGATAATCGCCAAGCTCGCAGACGATTTGCGCCGCCTGCATTTCCGCATCCGTCGGAACGACCTTGACATCCGCATTGCCCTTGAAGAGCACTTCCGCATCAGCGCCCTTATACGAACTCATGTCGAGCCGACGGAAGCGAATCTCTCCGCCGTCGAAAATCAGCTTCGAGGGATCCTCCTGCGACTGTCGGGCGAACCGAGTCGTCCAATTCGTGATGAAGCAATCCTTGAAGGTCAGAAGCGGTGCCTGCGCGCCACTTCCAAACCCCGAAAGGGACGGCATCGTGTCCCCAAACGAAAAGGAACAGCCGTCAAAATACGCATCAAGCGCGCAACCGACCCGAAGCCCTGAAATGTTGAAGACCGCATCCGTCGCTCGCAAGATGACTCGCTCGCCCCAACTCGCATTCGGTTTGCTCACGCCCATGAACAAGAGCCCGGAAGACCCCGTCGTCGCATTGAACGTTCCGCCAAGGATATCGACGTGATTGGTGTTTCCCGTATACTGTACGGCATTGAGGTTTATGGCTCCTGCCGATGTAATCGTGACATTGGTCAGGGCAGTCGAAAGAGACGACCTTATGCAGCCCGAGGAATCCTTGATCGTGAAGTTCCCGCTTGTGGTCGTGATGGACGAATCGACAATTCGCACATGGTCACTCGCCGAATTGAAGACGTATTCGAACGAATTAGTCGTGATGTTCTGACCGACGAGATCAACGCTCGCCGCACCGGCCGAAAGACCACACGCAGCAAACGCTACCATCAAACCGGATCTCTTCAGATTCATTCCTTGCCTCCCTATTGTTTATGCCATATACCGGCATTCTGTGAGTATGTTATCAAAACCCCGTCCAACTGCAACCCCCTCAACCGAGGGGATAATGGATGTACGGGCAAATAGTGTATAATACGAAAGATGTTCGCGCGTGTCCTGCCAGTCCTGCTGCTTCCGCTACTGCCCCTTCTTGCCGTCACAGGGGAGATGGCGACAAACATCGCAACCGTCGTCAACACCCCCTACACCCCAGGCAATCCCCGCCGCCCATTCAAGATCGTCGGGCAGGTGACGTCCGTTTCTTCGAGCCTCGACCTGATCGTCAGGGATGGAACAGGCGCCATGCGGCTCTTGCCGGATCCAGAACGCATGACACAGCACCCAACGGTAGGCGACTGGGTCGAAATGTCAGGCTACAGCGAATTCTCTCCCGAAAAATTCCTATTCAACTATTGGCAATCCTCCAAGACGCTCGGGAAATCTCCGGTTCCGGAACCAATCGCCGTGCGCGGCTATGATATCCTCGAGGGACGGTACGACAACATCCTCGTCTCAATCGACGGACGCATCCGTGATGCGGGTTACGACGAGATTGACTCGCGCTATATCACGTTGCTGCTTTCTTGCGACGGGCAAGAAATCATCGTCTACCATCACCTGTCGCCCGGCGAAACGCCCGCCGATTACGAACCCCTGGTCGGACGCCTGACGACCGTCACCGGTATTTGCACCCAGCACACAGGCGGCTTCCGGTTCTTTCGAGGGAGGCACCTTAATATCGCAGGACACTCGGCCATCAAGACCCTTGACGACGCTCCCAGCGACCTGTTTGCGGCACCTGATTTGTCCGCCCTGACAAACCCGCAACACATACTGATCAATTCTCTCGGCTATCATCGCACGTGCGGTCGGGTGATAGCCACATGGGGTGATAGTTACTCGCTCTTGCAAATCACACCTCGAATCCTATGCAAGATCAAAGTACGCCACAACGAACTGCCGCAAATCGGATCGGTCATCGAAGCCGTCGGCCTGCCGGAGACTGATTTCTACACCATCAACCTCGCACGGGCAATTTGGAGGCCCATCCCCGCGCCTCCCGCGACGAACGAGACCACTGTAGCCATCAGCGGTCCAATTGACAACACGGACCACAAGTTCGCCTTGACCCATTACGGCAAGCACATTCGCGTACAGGGCCGACTTATGCCGGCCACAACACTATCCGCCGGCTTCCGCACGATTTACCTCGAAAACGGCAATCTGATCCTACCGGTTTCGATTCGACGCGACTGGACCGTTCCGGAGCCGGGAAGCATCCTTGACGTAACGGGCGTCTGCGTGGTCAACACCTGGAACTGGCATCCTGCCGAGGAACCTCCGCATCTTGACGGATTCCTCCTCGCCGTAGGGAATCCCGACGACATAAGGATCGCCGCGCACGCTCCATGGTGGACACCGATGCGATTCCTCTTCGTTCTCGGGTCACTTGTCGCCGTCCTATTTGCGATCCTTCTCTGGAACATCGCCCTTCGACGAGCCGCGGCACGCAAGGGCCTTGCGCTTCTTACAGAACAGATCGGCCGTGTCGAATCCGACCTGAAGACGGAAGAACGCACACGCCTCGCCATCGAACTGCACGACGCGCTTTCCCAGACATTGGCTTGCGTCGCAATGGAACTTAAAGCCGTTGCCGCGTATTTCACGACCAACCCCGAACGCGCTGCGGAGCATCTCGGCATCGCGGACAAGTCCCTTCTTTCCTGCCGGCAGGAACTAAGGAACTGCCTGCAGGATCTCCGGAGCGACGCCCTCGGGGAAACCGACATAAACGAAGCCATCCGGATGACGCTCGGCCCGTACGGTTCCGGGGCAAACGTGGTAATCCGGTTCAACGTCCTGCGTGAGCGGCTCACCGACAACACAACCCACGCCCTTCTGCGGATTATCCGAGAACTCGTAATGAACGCCGTTAACCACGGCCATGCCACAGACATAAAGATTGCCGGTACGATCGAAGACGAAAAACTCCTCTTTTCCGTCAGGGATAACGGACTCGGTTTCGATCCAAACAACCATCCGGGCGTCCGCCAAGGGCATTTCGGCTTACAGGGCATACGTGAACGCATCCAATCATACGAGGGAACGTTCATCATTGAAAGTTCACCCGGACACGGTGTCCGAGCGGCAATCGCCCTCAATCTTCCGCATAAGGAAACCTGACATGGACAAGATTAGGGTTTTGCTGGCAGACGACCACGAAATGATCCGAATGGGATTGGTGTCAATTCTTGAAACCGTCCCCAACATCAAGATCGTCGGCGAGGCCGAGAATGGCGCCGTGGCTGTATCGGAAACTCTCCGCCTGAAGCCAGACGTCGTCTTGATGGATGTCCTCATGCCGAGGAAGGACGGTATTGCGGCCACGGTGGAAATCAAGAGGAAAAGCCCCGAAACAAAAATCATCCTTTTGACGTCGACCGGCAGTTCCGACGACATCGCCCGAGGCATTCAGGCTGGTGCCTCCGGCGCGATTCTGAAAAGCGCGGACTTCTCCGCGCTCATCTCCACCATCACAACCGTGGCGAACGGCGGAACCGCCATCTCCCAGGAAGTACAACAACTACTTGCCATGGATCCTCCCGTTGCCGACCTCTCGGAGCGCCAGTCGGAAATCCTGCACTCAATCTTCAAGGGGTTAAGCGACCCCGACATTGCCAAGTTGCTAGGCATCAGCGTTTACACCGTAAAAGAGCACATCAACCTTCTCTTCAACAAACTCGGCGCCGCCAACCGCACCGAAGCCGTCGCCATCGCGCTCAGGAAGCACCTGCTGAAGATCTG
>JAKSOY010000223.1 GCA_024405255.1 Kiritimatiellia bacterium | reverse complement strand
CCATACCGCCGACGAGAATCGCCCCTACGAGAGAAACGGCTGCGAGTTTCCGCGCATTCCTTGCGAGCAGTTTCGATCCGCGCACGACGCCGTACGAGACAACGGCAATCCACACCCCCACCGCGCAAGCGTAGGCCGTGTCGATACAAAGCGCCTGAAGATTTTCAACCATTCGAGCGGCGCATTCTATTTCACCCGGACGGCCGTTTGCGACGCGGGCGGGAGGGCGAAGACGAGCTTGCCGTTTTCAATCCGCACATCGCCCGGACGACGCGTGTAGCGGCAGCCGCTGACGAGACCGTTCGGCACAAGCAGTTCGGACGTGACGACGTTCCGGCGCGCACCGAGCGGAAGCGCGAAGGACTTCGTCTCCTTCGTCGAGAAGTTGTACGCCGTGAGATAGCGCGAGCCGTCAGCCGCATCCGTCACGAACGCCTCGCGCGGAATCTGGTTCAAGTCGGCCGGCACGCCCCCCACATGGCCCTTCATCAGGCGCATCGCCTCGCCAAGGGACGTGAGATGGCTCTCGAACGGCGAGACGGTGATCGCCTGTTCGTTGACGGGCTGGAAGTAGCACACCATGCCCACGCCGTTGCGGTCCCACGAGCGCATCATCTCGTTCAGGAACTTCGCCGCGTAGAGGCGGTTGGGCTTGCCGGCGAACTTGCGGTTGCGGACGAGCTGCGCGGAAAGGCCGCCCTGGATGGCGGCGCGCGTATGCTCGAGGTTCTGTCCGAAGAGAAACGACGGAATGGGTTTGACCGACCCGGCGAACGCCGCCGCCGGTTCCACCGTGGCGGGCAAGAGGTCCGGCCCCGCCTTCACATTCGCCGTAAGCTGTTCATCGCTCAGCGCCGTGTTCCAAAGGCGCACTTCATCGTATGTCACAAGTGCATCCGTATCGGCGCTCCAGCGCGAATGGCCGAGGAAGAAGTCGTCCTTTCCACCCATCAAGGCGATGAAATTCGCGAGTGACCAGTCCGAGATGTCAATCGACCCCGCCTTCTCGACCGCACCCGTCGCGACGTCGCGACGCGACCATTTGACGCGCGAGGAACCGTCCTTCGCCGACTGCACGGTGATCGCGAAATGGCAGGGCTTGCCGGAGATCGTCGGCGCAAGCGAACAATCGTCGCGGAAGAGAATGCGTTCCTGCGAAATCTGCACACGTGCCTCGGCATTGCCCGAGTTGTTCGCCCAGCAGGCAAAGAGGAAATGCGTATAGTCGCTGCCCCAGTCGAAAATCCGCGGCCAGTTGTCCTTCGGCTTCACCTGAGGCGTGGCCCACATTTCGAATGTAAGTGCATCGCCCTTCACGAGCCCGCGCCCGAGATTGAACGCGCGTTCGCCGACCTTCTGCGCCGTTGCGCCGCCAACCGAGTCCTCGAGATTTCCATTGAAACTCCACCGATGCGTCAGCACCGCGCTCGTTTCGCACGCCACCGCAAACGCCGAAGCGCAAAACGCGGCAACCAGCACTCCAACAGCTGCTCTTTTATTCATTTCTTTGACCTTTCGGATCTAGATTTGTACCGTCTACCGGAAGGACCAAGTCAAACAGGAATCACTCGATCAGGTCAAGTTCGAGTACGCCGCCCGCGTTCACTTCCGCCGAGGTGACGTACGGGCGATCCAGGACCTTGCCGTTGAGCGTCGCCCTGACGATGCGCCAGTGCTTCGCGTCGGCCTTCGGCGCGCGGATCGTGAAGGTGCCGCCCTTGAAATACTTCGGATCGAGACGGATTGTCGTCTCCGTGAAAAGCGGCGCGCAATAATACCACCGGCCATCGCCCGGGCAGAGCGGATGAAGTCCGATCGCCGCGAGCACATACCACGCGCCCATCTGGCCTTCGTCGTCGTTGCCGCAGCACCCCCACGGACCGAGTCCGTAGGCGCCCTTGAGGATCTTGCGCGTCCACCACGACACCATCTCGGGCTTTTCGGAGAGCGGCCACAGGAACGGCAGCGCATGGCAGACTTCATTCGGATGGTTATAGGTGTCGCACCAGCCGAAATCGGCGGGCGTGCGGTCGAAGAACAGCTGCAGTTCCTCGGTGAAACGCTTCTTGCCGCCCATGAGTTTCATCAACCCCTCGACATCGTGCGGCACGAACCAGCCCTGCTGCCAGGGATTGGATTCCGCCGTGCCGGCATCCTGCTGCTGGCGGCCATGCCACGCGCGCCACATACCCGGCTTGCCATGTACATGCGCCCGCATCCAACCGACCTCATGGCACCAGCTGTTGGTGTAGCTCTTCGCGTAGCCATAGTACTCGGCCGCCACATCCTTGCGGCCGATCATATCGGCCAACTTGGCCACGCACCAGTCGTGGTGGCAGTTCTCCAATGTCGCCGAAAGCGGCGCATACGTCTTCACGTCATAGCCGGTCTTGCGGTCGTTGCCCTTGAGGTCCATCGTGATGCGGCAGAGGTCCACCGCCAAGTTGGCGTCGAACGTGTGGATGCCCTTCTCCCACGCATCCGCCATCAGCGACATCACGGGATGGCCGATCATGCAGTCGGAGTAGCAGCCGAAGACGTCGAAGTTCGAAAGCCACTTGCGCTTGCCCTGCACCATCGTGTCCATGATGGAATTGATCATGTCGGACGTCACATCGGGACGAAGCAGCGTCAGCATCGGATACTCGCTGTGGTAGCAGTCCCAACCCGAGAAGATCGTACGCCGCACGAATTCGTGCCCGCCGACCTTCCCGCGCCCGATTTCACGCGGGTCGATGAAGGCGTGGTAGAGCGAGGTCGCAAAGATACGGCGCTCGAGATCAGTACCGCCCTTCACGCGGATGCCGTCCAGCGCATTCGCCCAAAGCCCTTCGGCCGCGGCATGCATCCCGTCGAAGTCGAAGCCGACCGGTGCAGACGGGTAGTCGTCATACGCCACGGCCACGTGCATCAGCACCTGCTCGCCGGCCGCCACGGGGAAGTCCATCCGCACGACGCGATTGGAGGTGCCGCCCGTTTCACCGACCTTCGTGGGCGCCTTGGAAAGGATGCCGCGGAAGAAGACCGTGTAGTTGACGTGTCCATGGCCGCGGCCCCAGCCGCCGTCGCGTTCGTCGCAGACGATGCGCCCTTCGAAGGACGCCGGACCCGTCATGCGGAAGTCCTGTCCGCCGAACTTCTTCGCCCGCCGCAGTTCGCCGATACGGCGCGCAAGGTCGATCTTGAGCGAACCTTCGCCGGCCTCTTCGTAGGTGAAGCGGATCATGCCCGTCGTACGCGAGCAAGTGAGCTCGGTGTCGACCTTCGCATCCGAGAGACGCACGCGGTAGTAGCCGGCGGTGGCCACTTCCTCGTCATGCGAGTAGCGGCTCGTATTCGCCCGTCCCGGCATCACCTGGATGTTGCCGAGATCGCCATACCAGCCGATGCCGGACATGTGCAGGAAGCTGAAGCCCTCGATTGTCCGGTGGGTGTAGGAATACCCCGGACCGTTGTCGCCGCCCGTGCGGGTATCGGGCGAGAGCTGGATCATCCCGAACGGCGTCGTGGCCCCCGGGAAGGTCTTGCCGAAACCGTGGACGGTTGCATGGCCATGTCCGCCTGGTTTCTGTCCCTTCTCAGGATATGTCACCGTACCCGTCGTCGGATCGATGTCAAGGACGTCGATCGCCCCTTCTACCGGACCTCCGGAGAAGCGGCGGCGATAGGCGAGCGCCTTGTTCTCCACCGGCGGCTTCGCCCCACGCACGGCATCCAGCACCGTCCAGGCCGCATTGTCGTTCGATCCTTCAAGCCGCCAGGACGTGGGGTTGCGCCGCGGATAGCGTGTCGCATCGTCGCCCGTATACCATTCGTAGCGCGAAAGTTCCAACGGTTCGCCATAGTCAAGCGTGAACCAGGTGCGGGCACGCACCGCTGCATCGGCCGCCACCATCCGGTCGTCGTACCACTTGGTTCCGAGATTGGCGTCGACCGCCCGTTGCGGCTTGTAGGTCGGGAAAACGGGATTGAATCCCTGTTCGTTCCAAAGGACCTGCTTTGCACGGCGCGTCACATCCGCGGCCCCGCTAAAAAGCTTCACTTCGGACAGCTGCAGCGGCTCTCCGCCCGTGGCCTCCACCGTGAACCGATAATAGCGATAGGGTTGCGCCGAAGCGAGACACGCCACACATCCCACCAGTCCTACGCTCACGATTTTATTCTTCAGAACCATATCGACAACTCCCGTTTTCATCCGATCCAAACGTTGAGAAAAATCAATTTGCGAAAAGCCACGTCGAAAGATAGCGTTCGCCCGTATCCGGCAACAGCACCACAATCGTCTTGCCCGCATACACCGGACGTTTCGACAATTCCAGCGCCGCCCACAAGGCCGCACCGGAGGAAATGCCGACGAGCAGGCCATCCTTCGCCGCGGCGGCCCGTGCCGTTTCACCGGCTGCGGCGGCGGACACGGGAACGACTTCATCGATCAGCGCGCGATCAAGCACCTTCGGCACGAAATTCGCGCCGATGCCCTGCAGCTGGTGCGGTCCCGCCCAACCCTGCGACAGCAGCGGACTCTCGTCCGGCTCCACCGCAACCACCTGCACGGCGGGATTCATCTTCTTGAGATAGCGTCCCATGCCCGTCAGCGTGCCGCCCGTACCGACACCGGCGACAATCGCATCGACCTGGCCGTCGGCATCCGCCCAGATCTCCGGACCTGTCGTCAACTCATGCGCCGGCGCATTGGCGGGATTTTCGAACTGCTGCGGGATGAACGATCCCGGGATCGACGCCTTCAGCTCTTCGGCCTTCGCGATCGAAGCCTTCATTCCTTCGGCACCGGGCGTCAACACCACTTCCGCGCCAAACGCGCGCGCCAGACGCTGACGCTCGACGCTCATCGTGTCGGGCATGACGAGAATGAGGTGGTAGCCTTTCACGGCGCTCACCAGGGCGAGTCCCACGCCCGTGTTGCCGCTCGTGGGCTCGATGATCGTCGCACCCGGCTTGAGCGTACCGTCCCGCTCGGCCGCCTCGACCATCGTGATCGCGATGCGGTCCTTTGCGCTGCCCCCCGGGTTGAAGCTCTCCAGCTTCGCCAAGACGCGTGCCCCGCCCTTGTTCAGCTTCGTCGAAATCTCCACCAGGGGCGTATGCCCCACGCATTCCAGCACCGTCTTCGCAATCTTCATTTTCTACTGCTTCTTTCCGCCGGCCAGCGTCTCGGCGATGTTCGTATAATAGGCGCGCACACGTTCGTACGCGTTGATGATATCAAGCTCCACCAATACGCGCAGCGGCGAATCGGGATCGTCCGGCCCCACCCGACCGAGCTGCACGCGACGGCAGTCGCGAACCATCTCGTGGATCGACGACGACTCCGCCTGCACCGCCTCGATGTCGATCTTCGGGCGCGGACTCACCAGCCACGGCGAGATTTTCTCGGCGAAGGCGAACACCCGGTCGTGGACCTGCAACATCACCCCGCGCGACGCGTCGGACATCTTCTGCCCCGCCGTATGCAGACGCTTGGTCACCTTGAGGACCTTCGCCGCTTCGTCGGACACCGATTCCAGCTCGTCCGTGAGTCGCAGCAGTCGACGCGAACGCTCGGCCACATCCGCCGGCAGACGCTTCACCATCAGCTGGCCAAGGTATTCGGTGACTTCACGCTGCACATTGTCGAGAATGTCTTCGCGGTGTGTGATGTGGGTCTCGTCTTCGTTCGTCGCCACACCTTCCAGCACCTTGCGCACGCAGGCGAGGATTTCCAGGTTGCTGTCGCGCATGAACTGCACTTCCACGAGCGCCTGGTCGCAGGCGATGACAGGCGACACGCGTACAACCGTCGTCAACGTGGAAAGATGCGGCTTTTCGTTCTCGGGCTGCTTGACAAGCTTCTCGATCAGTTTCGCGAACGGTTTCACGAACGGGAAGAAGAGGATGCCGCGGCAAATGGCGAAAAGCGTATCCGTGACGGCGATCGGCGCCATCATGTGCGTATAGGCCTGCACGGACTGCCCACTCACCGTAATCGTCTCGGGTGCGGCGTAGTTCGGGAAGAGCCACGGTCCCACCTTCACGAAGAACACGTAGAAGAACGGAACTAACACGATCGACCCGATGGCATTCGAAAGCGTATGGGCGAGCGCCGTGCGCTTGGAATCCGCCGTACCGCCCAGTGCGGCGATCCAGCCCGTCGCGGTGGTGCCGATGTTCGCACCAAAGAGCACCGCGATCGCGACATCATAGGTGATGAGCCCCTGTTGCGCCAGGGCCATGGCGATGGCAATCGTCGCCGCCGAACTCTGGATGACGGCCGTGAGGAGCATCGCCGCAAGCGCGATTTTGATCACCCCCCAGAGCGTGTCCGCCCGCATCGTGGTGAACACGTTCGAGAACTCGGGATTCGTCTTGATCGGCGTCACGCCCTTCGACATGAAGTAGAGGCCTAGGAAGACGAGGCCAAGGCCGATGACCGCCAAGCCGAGGTTGTGCATTCGTTCATTACGGATGAAGAAGTAGCAGATCCCACCGAGACCGACGCCGATGAACCCGAGCATCTGCGGGTCCGGCGCGATGGCGATGATCCACACCGTCGCCGTCGTGCCGATGTTCGCGCCGATCAGCACGTTGATCGCCTGCGGCAACGTCAGCAGCGCCGTCGAGACGAAGCCGACGAGCATCACCGTGATGATCGAACTTGACTGAACGAGCATCGTTGAAAAGATGCCTGTTCCGATCCCAACCAGACGATGGCTTGTCGCGTTCGCCATGAATTTGCGCAATCCGCCGCCCGCTGTCGCCTGCAACCCTTCGGAAAGGTGCTTCATTCCCAGCAAAAAAAGTCCAAGACCCCCCGTGACGGTCACGAGGACTGTTAGGATCAGAGAGAGATTTTCTTTCATGTGTGCCGAGTATTATACCAAATTCCGCCCCCGAATGGGAGCGGAATTCTCTGCAAGGTGGGTTCCGTGCTTCATGTTGAAAATCAAATACATCTATTGAAATCGGTCTATCCGAGTCTTTCAATCCCCTCCTTTGCCGCCTTGCATGCAAAGTTGTACCCGATCTCTTCGCCGATCTGCAACGCCTTCTGGAACGACTCCAACGCTGCCGATCTGTCACCCTTCGCCTCACACAAGTTCCCCAATCCAAGGCACGCATTGGCCTCGCCCAGCCGATCCCCGACGTCTTTATAGATCTTCAAAGCATCGGCGTACGCCTGCTCCGCCTCGTCGTACGCGTTACGCCTCATCTGCACATCGCCCAACCCCTGAAGCGCATTGGCCTCGCCCAGCCGAGCCCCGATCTCTTTGCTGATTACTAATGCTTCATTGAAATTCAGCAATGCACTCTCCTTGTTGCCCTCCTCCTTATACACCATCCCC
>JAKSOY010000222.1 GCA_024405255.1 Kiritimatiellia bacterium | reverse complement strand
CAGGCAGACTGTACTTGACAGTGGAGGAATGTACGGGTATAATTCTGGACGACATGTTAACAATTTAAGGAGAGAAAGAAATGAAAAAGATGATGATGGTGGCGTTGGCGATGGCCGCGTTTGTCGCCGTGGCGGAGCCGCAGAAGAGTGAATGCGACTGGAGCTGGTGGACGACGAGTCCGGACAATACCCAGCGTGATTTCCGCGGGTGCCTTCTCGGGTTCGCGTCCGATGTGAAGACCGTGACGGGTGCGCAGGTTTCCGTTTTCGTGAGCAAGGCGCAAGCCGTCAAGAGCGGTTGCCAGTTCGCCATCGGCTATAGCTGTGCAACGACGCTGCGCAATGGCTGCCAGCTCGCGTTCTTCAACCGTTCGGATTGCGCGGCGCTGCAGTTCGGGCTGCTGAACTTCAACAAGGACGGCTTCCTGCCGTTCTTCCCGTTCTTCAATTTCAGCAAGCGCGGTTTCGGCGCGTCGAAGTAATTCGTTCGCGTCGTCGTAGAACGGTCGCCGCATCCTCGGATGCGACGACCGTTTTCATTTTAGGCGCGGCGCATGAGGAAGGCCATTGTGATGATGAGCGCGAATCCGCACCAGCTGAAGATGTCGGGGACTTGTCCGAAGACGAGGAATCCGAGAAGGGCGGAGAAGAGAATGTTCGTGTAGTCGAAGACGGCGATGCGGCGTGGTTCGGCAAAGCGATAGGCGGCGGTGATGCCGAACTGGCCGATCGCCGCACCCGCACCGGCGCCACCGAGGATGAGGAACTGGGCCGCCGTCATCGGCTGGTAGGCGAACAGCAGGAACGGCGCCGAGGCGAGGCACGAAAAGCCCGAGAAGAAGAGGACGATGAAACGTCCGTCCATCTTGAGCAGGCCGAGTTCGCGCACGCAGGCGTAGGCCGCACCGGCGCACACGCCGCTGGAGAGTCCGCAGAGGACCGGCAGCATCGGGCGTGCGCCAAAGCCCGGCTTCGCGACGAGGGCCGCGCCGACGAGGGCGCCGCCCAGACAGAGCGCCTGCCGCAGCGTGATGCGCTCTTTGATGAAGAGCCAGCTGAAGAGTACGGTGAAGAAGGGGGCGAGCTTGTTCAGCATCATCGCATCGCCCAGGTCGATCTTGCCGAGCGCGTAGAAATTGGCGAAGATGCCGGCCGTGCCGAAGACCGCGCGCAGAACGAGTACGGTTGCGCGTCGCGTCAGCGAACCCACCCCGTACGAGATGGGCTGGTGGCGATGCTGAAAGAAGAGACCGCCTGCGATGAAAAGGGCGACCGCATTGCGGAAGAAGCTCTTCTGAAATGCGGAGACGGCGGTGCCATAGTTGTCCGTCAAACGCACGAACATCCCCATCAGCGCGAAGCCGAAGGCGGAGGCGACCAGGCAGAGAATGCCCTTGAGGGTTCGGCGGTCCATTTAGACTTCGGTCGCCAGCTGGGCGGCGAGACGGACCATTTCCGCGCAGGGGCGTTTCTTGTAGTAGGCGTCCGTTCGCGCTTCAGGCGCGCCGCCCTGCGTGGCCCCCGTGCCGGCGAGCAGCTCGCGGCAGACGATGGACCCGCATTCGGCCTTGAAACGCGCGCAGAGTTCCTGCACATGGGGATAGACGGCGGCTTTGTCGGGTCCGTATTTGAGTCCGAGCGCCAGCGTCGCACCCGTGACGGCGCCGCAGACCTCGCGCATCCGGCCGACGCCACCACCGAGACCTGCACTGACCTTCATCGCGGTTTCCGGGTCCATGCCGTAGTCGGCGGCGAAGGCGGCGAAAACGGCTTGGGAACAGCAGGCTCCCGTTTTGAAAAGTTCAACGGCTTGTTCCGATTTGTCCATAATGAGATTCTTCGATTGAGGATGTTTGAAGATTTAACTTGAAACTGAAAACTGAAAATTGAAGATTGAAAATTGAAAATTGAAGATTGAAAATTGAAGATTAGAAGAAAATGACGGCCTTGGGGTTCGCCTTGAGCGTGGTGAGCGCCTGCAGGGCGCGGTTGGCGATGTCGTTCCGGCGGGACTGCGTGAGGCGCTCGAAGATCGCGATGGCATCGGCGGACCGGTTCGCATTGCAGTAGCAGGCGGCGAGGTTGAGGAAGGCGTCTTCAGACGAATAGAACCGAAGGGGGGCCTTGATCGAGTCTTCAAGACACGAAATCGCCTCGGTCCAGCGTCGCTGGCGCATCGCCGTCGTACCGAGCGCCTCGAGGGCCTGTCCCTTGCGGTCCAGCGAGTGGTCGCAGGCGAATTTCGAGCAGAGACGGCGGATTTCGGCATAGTCCTCGGAACGGGCGCGCATCATCAGCGCGTAGGAAAGCTGGGCGGCGGTATCGTCCCGAGGGCGCACCTGCTGGCTGCGGCGGTAGAGTTCGATGCCCTTGTCGATGTGGTTGAAGCGGGCGCATTCCTCGCTGGCCACGTGGGCGAGGGCGCGTCCGTGGTCGGGATCGCAGGCGAGGGTGCGGGAAAAGGCCGTGTAGTCGTTGCGATAGGAGGCGACGAGGGGGTAGGCGAGGATGCCATTGAGAACTATAATCGCACTGCCGATTCCCAGAACGAGGCGGGGATGGGAGGGACGCCCGAGGATGAACGCCACGGAAACGGCGAGCATCGGCAGGTAGAGAAAGCGGTCCGCGCGGGCGTGTTCGCCGAAACTGCCGAAGATGCCGAGGGTCGGTACAAGTGCGGACAGGAAGAAGACGAGCAGGGCCACCGTCGGGCGGCGGGAGGCGGGGCGGCGGACGAGTACTACGCAGCCGACAAGCGCGAGGGCGAAGACGACAAGCCCCAGAACGCCCTGGACCGGGAACTGTCCCGGAACCGACCGGTAGTCGAGATGGATCCCCACCGGCACGACGAGCTGTGCGAGGGACAGACCCACCGCGACGAGCGCATTCAGCACGCGCCAGGGGAACGACGCGCTGAACAGATCACGTACCACATACCCCTCGGCATGAGTCTGCGAATAGACCGCCAACACACCCGTGAAAATTGAAAGTGCAAAAAACGGAACAAAGAGAACCAAATAACGAATAATCTCTTTCTTCCGCAAGGGGTCTGTCCCCATTTCCAAGGAGACATTTTCCATTTTCCATTTTCCATTTTCCATTTTCGAGGGGTCTGTCCCCATTTTCGAGGGGGCATTCTCCATTTTCCACTTTCCATTTTCCATTTTCGAGGGGTCTGTCCCCATTTCCAAGGAGATATTTTCCATTTTCCATTTTCCATTTTCCATTTTCCATTTGAAGGGGCCGCGGGCGAGGAGGAGGTCGATCGACAGGAGGAGGAAGGGGTAGCACATGGCGGTTGGCTTGCTCATGCAGGCGAGGGCTCCGCAGAGGAAGGCCCCGAGGCGGCCGAGCAGGGTGGGGGAGAGCCAGGCAAGGAGTCCGAGGAGCGTGAAGGTGCCGCAGATGACGTCCTTGCGTCCGGCGATCCAGGCCACCGCTTCGGCACGTTGCGGGTGGAGCGCCCAGAAAAGCGCGGCGAGGAGGGGGAGAAACAGGGGAAGGGAGAGGGGGGCGGATTGTCCGACTGGAGGATTGCCCGAGGATGGGAGGCGTTTGGCGAGGGCGAGGAGGAGGATGAAGAGAAGAACGGCGTTCAGGGAATGGAAGGCGACGCTGACGAGGTGATGGGGACCCATGCCGGGGCCGAAAAGCGAGATGTCGGCCATATAGGAAAGATAGGTGGCGGGCATCCAGACGGCCGCATGGCGGAAGTTGGTGAACGCCTCGGTTACATTGGCGACGGAGAGTCCGTCCTTGACGAACGCGCAGCGGAAGGTGTAGTCGTGGTCGTCGAGACGCAGGAATTCAAAGTCGGCCGTCTGGTCATAGAGGAACCAGACGGCGAACAACAGGAACAGAACGGCAAAGATGATTTTTTTCATTGGCTGTATTATACCAAATCAAAGACGGGGAAGAAGTTGAAAAGTTGAAAAGTTTGGAGGGTCCGGTCTTCCCGCCTTTGCGGAAGGTCCAAATTTTTTTCACACGGCGGGGCGTGCTTGTGGTAGAATATCACGACATTTTCACCACGGAAAAGGAGAACGAGAAAGATGATGAAGTCTGAATTTGGATTCGTCGCGCTGGCGGCGGCTGGTTGTTTGGCGTTTGGCGCCTGGGCGGAAGAGGCGACTGTGAAGCAACCGGCCCCTGCGGATGGAGAGAAGGTTGCGAAGGCGATTGAAGAGGAGAAGTCGGACGACGGATTCCTTTCGCGGTTCTCCTATGGCATGGAACTCGAAGCCGACACGGCGTATGTGTACCATGGCGCGGTGCTGAACGACCGTCCGATCGCCTCGGCCTATCCGTGGTTCGACTTCGACCTCGTGCCGGACGAATGGAGCATCGGGGCGACGCTGTGGGTGCTCAACGACCTTACGAACCGCCGGCGGCGGGAAGGTCTGCGCGGCGAGTGGAACGAGCGCGACTGGGAACTGCACACCGACTACACCATCTGGCAGAACGACACCGAGAACGAAGACGACCAGTGCAAGCTGACCGTGCAGGCCGGCTACTATTGGGAGGACTACACGGTGCACGGGTCGTGGTACAACGACGACGGCAGCGTCGACTACCGGAAGCGGAAGGACTTCCCGTCCGTCCACTATTCGTTCGCGAAGTTCAAATTCGAGAACCCGTATCTGACGCCGTTTGTCAACGGATACTATGAATTCGTGCATCTCCACTCGCTGATCGTCGAAGCGGGCGTCGAAAAGTCGTTCGGTTTCGACGAGCTGACGGGCAAGGAGTCGCTGAAGGACTTCTCGCTTGACCTCTCCTTCACGCTCGACGGCGGCCACAAGCGGTTCATCAACAACTGCTACATGACCGAAGACGCGAAGACGGGTCTCGCGGCGGCCGAGGCGCGTGCGGGCATCACGTGGCAGGCGCGCGAGTACCTGAGCTTCAATCTCTATGTCGCGTATACGGGGCTGTTGAACAGCCGCATCCTCGACGACCATCGCGAACAGGGCAGCGATCTGGCCGACTGGTACGACCACGACCAGTTCGTCTATGGCGGTTTCATGGCCGCGTTCGAATTCTAATTGACGAATTAGAGGTGTGGACAGGGCATCTTGCGATTTTTCGCAAGATGCCCTTGCCTTTTTTCTAAATAAATGATACAATGTACTTTCACCGCCGAAACAGTTAACAAAGTGGTCGCTTACCACACTTCATTCGTTGCGGTGAAAAAAGTTGATTTTTATGGTCGTTTTTAACAAAAATCTGTTTAGGAACAGAAAGGTAAGCCAATGAAAGCAGAGCGCAAGGTATTCGGCAAGTTGCAGAATACATACGAGCCGCCGGATCTGATCGAGATCCAAACGAAGTCCTACAACGACTTCCTGCAGGAGAACGTGCCGCCCGCGAAGCGTGAAGAGAAGGGCCTTCAGGCGATCTTCCACGAGATTTTCCCGATTGCGAGCTTTGATGGCCGCTTCGTGCTGGACTTCGTGAAGTACCGTCTCGATCCGCCGGAGTTCACATATCAGCAGGCGCTGTACGAGGGTGAGACCTATTCGAAGCCGCTCTATGCGACGTTCAAGCTCAAGGACGGCGACGAGGTGACGGAAGAGGACGTGTTCCTCGGCGACATCCCGTCGATGACGGACGACGGTGCGTTCGTGATTCACGGCGCGGAGCGTGTGATCGTGTCGCAGCTGCACCGCAGCCCGGGCATCTCGACGGAGCGTACGGTGCATGCGAACGGCCAGCCGCTGCTGAGCGTGCGCATCATTCCGGACCGCGGTTCGTGGATTGAAATCATGTTCGATACGAACGACGTGCTCTGGTGCTTCATGGACCAGCGTCGTCGTCGCCGGAAATTCTATGCGACCACGCTGCTGCGTGCGCTCGGCTACGGGTCGGACGAAGAGATCCTCAAGCTCTTCTACGACTTCAAGCCGTTGGAGACGGACCGTGCGTGGACGGAAGAAGAGCTGGCGCAGCTCATCATGAAGGAAGACCTCGTCGACACGGCGTCGAATGCCGTGCTGGCGCGCCGTTACGACCCCGTGACGCCGTCCCTGATGGAGCAGATCGCGGCGGCGGGCATTGGCCGGATCGTGGCGGTGGACGTTTCGAACGACAATGGTACGCTCATCAAGACGCTGCGTGAAGACGCCAAGATCGGCATCCAGAACGAGGAAGAGGCGCTCAAGGACATCTACAAGCGCATGCGTCCGGGCGATCCGCCGACGCCGCAGAATGCGAAGCAGATGATGCATCGTCTGTTCTTCGAGCTGGCGCACTACGACCTCGGCTACGTGGGCCGTCACAAGATCAACAAGAAGCTCCATCTCGGGGGCCAGGTGCCGGAGGAGCTCCGCACGCTGCACGAGAGCGGCATCGAAGTGATCGAAGCGCTGCGCCTGCTGTTCAAGATCTACATGGGCAAGGAGCAGGTGGACGACATCGACCATCTCGGCAATCGTCGCATCCGCACGACGGGCGAACTCATGGAGAACCAGTGCCGCGTGGGCCTGGCGCGCACGGAGCGTCTGATCCGCGAGCGCATGACGACGCACGATTCGTCGCAGGGCCGTCTTTCGCCGCAGCGTCTCGTCAACTCGAAGACGTTCTCGGCGGTGATTTCGGACTTCTTCAGCCGGTCGCAGTTGAGCCAGTTCATGGACCAGACGAATCCGCTGTCGGGGCTCGCGCACAAGCGCCGTCTCTCGGCACTCGGTCCGGGCGGCCTTTCGCGTGAGCGTGCGGGCTTCGAAGTGCGTGACGTGCATCCGTCGCACTACGGCCGCATCTGCCCGATCGAAACGCCTGAAGGTCCGAACATCGGTCTGATCTCCTCGCTCGGCCTGTACGCGAAGATCAACCGCTTCGGTTTCATTGAAACGCCGTATCGTGTGGTGCACAACGGCAAGGTGACGAACACGGTCGAGTATCTGCCCGCCGACGTGGAAGAGCAGTACGTGATCGCGCAGGCGAACGCGCCGCTCAATCCGGACAAGACGTTTGCGGATGCGCGCGTGACCTGCCGTTACAAGACGGAGTTCTGCGACAAGCCCGCGAAGGAAGTCCAGTACATGGACGTGGCGCCGATGCAGGTGATTTCGATCGCCGCCGGCCTGATTCCGTTCCTTGAACACGACGACGCGAACCGCGCGCTCATGGGCGCGAACATGATGCGTCAGGGCGTGCCGCTGATGACGACGGAGCGTCCGTTCGTCGGAACCGGCCTCGAAGGCGTCTCGGCGAAGGACTCGAAGGTCATCGTGACCGCGCTTGCCGCGGGCACGGTCGCCTACGTCTCGGCCGATTTCATCATGGTGACGAAGGACGGGGAGCTCCCGTCCGGCAAGGCGCAGTTCAAGCACGATCCGGAGAACGGCGTGTGGCGCTACGACCTCCAGA
>JAKSOY010000221.1 GCA_024405255.1 Kiritimatiellia bacterium | reverse complement strand
TGCTATGCACGTCGTTGTCTGTATCAAACAGGTTCCGGATACGACAAATGTCCGAATCAACCCGAAAACAAACACGCTCATGCGCGAGGGGGTCGAGTCGATCATCAATCCGTTCGACGAATACGCCCTTGAAGAAGGCCTGCGTCTGAAAGATGCGGTCGGCGCGAAGGTGAGTGTCATTACGATGGGTCCGCCGCAGGCGACCGTCGTGTTGCGTGAAGCGCTCGCGCGCGGTGCGGACGATGCGTTTCTCGTGTCGTCCCGTGCCTTTGGCGGTGCCGATACGCTGGCGACCTCGTACACCATTTCGATGGCGATTCGCAAGGCGTGCGGCGGCAAGGCGCCGGATCTGGTGCTGTTCGGCAAGCAGGCGATCGACGGCGATACGGCGCAGGTGGGTCCGGGCGTTTCCGAGTTCCTCGAAGTGCCGTTGGTGACCTATGTGAAGAAGTTGGACGTGAAGGGTGGCACGTATCAGGTCACCTCGGTGATGGACGACGGCGAGCACGAGATCACGGGTGCGTTCCCGTGCGTGATGACGGTGCTCAAGGAAGCGTCCACGCCGCGTTTTGCGCCGCTTGCGGGCTGGCGTAAGGCGGCGAAGGCCGAGGTTACGGTGCTGGACGAAAAGGCGCTGGCGGCGGATCCGATTCGCATCGGCCTCGCGGGTTCGCCCACGAAGGTCGTGACCATCTTCCCGCCGCCTACGAAGGGCGGTGGCGAAAAGGTCGACGCGCGCGGCAATGCCGAAGCGGGTGTGCAGGCGATTGCGAAATTTTTGCAGAAGAAGGGACTGGTGAAGGCATGAGCGCACCGATTTTCATCGATCCGAAGAAGTGCAAGGGCTGCGGCAAGTGCGTGAAGGGTTGCGGCTTCGGCGCGCTCAAGATGATCGACGCCCCGGGCGTGAACAAGGCGAACAAGCTCGCTGAAGTCGACACTTCGGCCTGCAAGGCCTGCTACGCGTGCGTGAAGGGCTGTCCGTTCCAGGCGATCTCGGAAGTCAAGCAGAAGATCTACGGTACGGACCATATCGAACAGTATAAGAACATCTGGGTCTTCGCCGAGCAGAACGAAGGCAAGATCGCGGAGGTCGCGTACGAACTGCTGGCGAAGGGCGTGGAGCTGAAGGGGCAGCGCGGGAAGGGCACGAAGCTCGCCGCGGTGCTGCTCGGCAGCCAGCTGCCCAAGGAAGCGGAGGAAAGCCTCATTGCCGCGGGTGCCGACATCGTCTACAAGGTGGATGATCCGTCGCTCGCCAACTACGAGGCGAACGTCTACGTGGATGCGGTCTCGCAGCTGATTGCGAAGCACAAGCCGGAAGTCGTGCTGGCGGGTGCGACGGCGGTGGGCCGGGCCTTCTTCGCGCGCGTCGCGGTGAAGGTGCGTACGGGGCTTACGGCCGACTGCACGATGCTCAAGGTCGAAGAGACCAAGAACAAGGACACGGGCGTGCTGCAGATGCTGCTGCATCAGACGCGTCCGGCGTTCGGCGGCAACATCATGGCGACCATCATGACGCCGAATCATCGTCCGCAGATGGCGACGGTGCGTCCGAAGGTGTTCAAGAAGGCGCCCCCGGATCCGAAGCGGAAGGGCGAAGTGCTGCTGGAGGCGCTCAAGCTGATTGCGCCGCAGACGAAGCTCGTGAAGGTGACGCGCGATGCGGAGGCGATCGACATTGCGGCGCATGACATTCTCATTGCCGGCGGACGCGGTCTCAAGAAGGAAGAGAACTTCAAGCAGCTCTTCCGTCTGGCGGAACTGCTCGGCGGTGAAGTGGCGTGCTCGCGTGCGTGCGTCGACGCGGGGTGGTGTCCGGTCTCGCGCCAGGTCGGTCAGACCGGCAAGACCGTGGCGCCGAAGCTCTATCTCTGCTTCGGCATCTCCGGCGCGATTCAGCATTTGGAAGGCATCCGCGGCGCGGATACGATCATTGCCATCAACTCGGATCCGAATGCGCCGATCTTTGGCGTGGCGGATCTTGGAATCGTCGGCGACTTGTTCGAGATTCTGCCGGCGCTGATCAAGGAACTCGAGGCGAGGGGCTAACATGGCAATTGAAACTGACATTCTGGTGGTAGGTGCGGGTCCGGCGGGCCTTGCGACGGCGATTGCGCTGCTCCGGCGCGCCAAAGGGAAGAAGCCGACGGTGCTCGTGCTCGACAAGGGCCGTTCGCCCGGATCGCACGTGTTGTCGGGCGCGATTCTCGATCCGCGTACGTTGAAGGACGTTCTCACGGAAGAGGAAATCGCGAAGCTGCCGTGCGAGGCGAAGGTCTGCAAGGAAAGCTTCCGCTGCAATTTCACGGCGGGCTTCTCGATGAAGATCCCGTGGGTGCCGCCGATGATGAGTTCGAAGGGCTTCCCCGTGATTTCGCTCACGAAGATGACGGCCGCGCTCGCGCAGATCGCGCAGAAGGAAGGCGCCGAAGTCTACACGGGCTATGCGGTGACGTCGCTCATCGAAGAGAACGGTGCGATTGTGGGTGCGCGCACGGGCGAGAAGGGTCTCGACAAAGACGGCCAGAAGAAGAGCAACTACCTGCCGAGCGAAGAGATCCGCGCGAAAGTCGTGGTGCTCGCGGAAGGCGGTTCGGGCATTCTGACGGAAAAGCTCATCGCGGAGAAGAAGCTGCAGGGAACGCGTCCGCAGACCTACGCGCTCGGCATCAAGGAGCTCATCGAAGTTCCGGCGGGCACGCAGACGGCGGGCGAAGTGATGCACACGTTCGGCTGGCCGGCGGACTTCAACACCTACGGCGGCGGATTCGTCTATCACGTGTCCGAAACGCAGGTGATGGTCGGCTATGCGTATGCGCTTGACTACACGCGTGCGGAGATCGATCCGTTCCGTCTGTTCCGCCGCTTCAAGAGCACGAGCGCGGTGGCGCCGCACATCAAGGGCGGCAAGACGGTGGCGTATGGCGCGAAGGTGATTCCCGAAGGCGGGTTCTATTCGGTGCCGAAGCTGCACGTGCCGGGCTGCCTGATCGTCGGTGACGGTGCGGGACTGCTCGACTCGCTGCGCATCAAGGGCATTCACATTGCGATTGAAAGCGCCGTGGCGGCGGCCGAAGCGATCCTTGCAGGCGGCAAGGGCGATGCGATCGGAAACAAGTACGAAGAGCTGCTCAAGGCGACGCCGGGCTGGAAGGAAATGGCGCGTGTGAAGAACGTGCGCGCCGCGTTCTCCTACGGCATGCCGTGGGGTGTGGCGGCGGCGGGCCTTGCGTGGCTCACGCGCGGCTTCTTCCCGAACTTCCGCATCCCCGGATGCGACGAAGCCGATGCGAAGGCGCTGCAGCCGCTCGATCGTGAGGCGCTCGCGCGCGAGAAGGCGAATGAAGTCGAAACGTCGCCGGTCCAGCCGGATCGTCTGACGGACGTCTTCATGAGCGGTGTGATCCACGAAGAGAACCAGCCGTGCCACCTCAAGATCAAGAATCCTGCGCTCTGTGCCGAATGCGAAAAGAAGTTCGGCTCGCCGTGCACGCGGTTCTGTGCGGCGGAAGTGTATCGGCGCGAAGGCGAAAAGCTGCAGATCGACTTTTCGAACTGCCTGCATTGCAAGACGTGCCGGATCAAGTGTCCGTATGGCAATATCGACTGGACCTTCCCGCAGGGCGGCGACGGTCCGCGCTATACGCGGATGTAAAGGGTTAAGGAGTTAAAGGTTAAAGATTAAAGGTTAAAGGTTAGGGTTTGGAGTTGGGGTTAGAGTTAAAGAGTTAAAGGTTAAGGGTTGAAGAGTTTAAGAGCTAAAAGTCTGGAGAGAAAGAGATGGAACTGAACAGAAGGAATTTCTTTAAGGGTGCGGCGGCGGCGAGTGCGTTTCTGCCGAGCTTCAACATCCTGCATGCCGATGACCACAACTGGGATGTCAAGTACGATGGCGAGGGCGTCATCGGGCCGAAGGATGACCAGATCAACGTGGCGCTCATCGGCTTCGGCGCGGAGGCGCGTGTGCTCTCCGAGTCGATCGTGCGCATCCCGGATGTGCGCGTGAAGGCCGTGTGCGACATCTGGAAGTTCCAGTGTCAGCGGGCGAAGGCGTTCTTCCAGGGCTATGGACATGATGTCAACACGTACGAGGACTATCATGACATGCTCGAGAAGGAAGACAAGAACATCGATGCGGTTGTCATTGCGACGCCCGACTGGATGCACTGCGAGCATGCGTGCGCGTGCATGAAGGCCGGCAAGCATGTGTACTGCGAAAAGGAGATGTCGAACCGCCTCGAACTCGCGGCCGAGATGTGCCGTGTGTCGAAGGAGACGGGCAAGCTGCTGCAGATCGGTCACCAGCGTCGGTCGAATCCGCGCTATCGCCACTGCTTCGAGACGATCGTGCCGAACATGCTCGGCCGCGTGACGAACGCCTACGCGCAGTGGAATCGTTCGCTGCTGCCGTTCACCACGGTGAAACACCCGCCGAAGCAGGCTGTGCTCGACAAGTACGGCTACAAGAACGCCGAGCAGTTCCTCAACTGGCGTTGGTTCTACAAGCATGGCGGCGGTTCGATGGTGGACCTCGGTTCGCACCAGATCGACATGTTCATCTGGGCGATGGGCGTGCCGCCGTCGAGCGTCACGGCCGTTGGCGGCAAGGATGCGTTCAAGCCGCGCCGCGAAGCCTATGACCGCGTGCTCTGCATCTACGAGTTCACCCTGCCGGACGGCACCAAGAACGAAGCGTTCTACCAGGTGCTCTCGTCGAACGCGCGTGGCGGCTTCTACGAGCAGTACATGGGCGAGAAGGCGGCGTTGACGATTGCGGAAATCACGGCGCGCGGCAATACGGTGCAGCGCGATCTCGGCAACTCCATCAACGGCTGGACCGACGTCGAATGGCGTTCCTTCATGGAGAAGGGCTGGATCCTGCCGGGTGCCGACGACAAGATCAAGATCAAGGATCCGTCGAAGGAAATTGCGGTCGATACGCGTATCACGGCGCTGGCGAACGGCAACCCGATCAGCGTGGCGCTCAACAAGCCGGCGCACATGCCGCACCTCGAGAACTTCTTCGCGGCGTGCCGTCATGGCGAAAAGCTGAACTGCCCGGCGGACCTCGCGTACGAGAGCGCCGTGGCCGTGCTGGCGGCGAACAAGAGCGCCGACACGCATCAGACGCACTACTTCAAGCCCGAAGACTTCAAGGTGCCGCCGCGTCCTGCGGCCGCCGCGCCTGCGGCTCCGGCCGCCGCTCCGCAGCCGGCTGCGCCGGCAAAGGCGTGAAGCGCGCATTAACAGCGCTCGTCACCGCGCTTGCGGCCATTTCAATGGCGGTAGGCGCGGTGAATGCGTCCCCGGCGTCCGCTGCGCCGGTGGTACGGGGTTCGTCGTTGTCGTCGGGGCGGATGCGTCCGTCGATCACCGCCGATTTCAATGCGACGCTCTCGAACCTCTTCGGCCGCGTGCGGTGGGAATGGGGACGCGATCCCGATGCGCCGGCGAAACCGAAGGCTGAAAAGCAGGGGCCCTCGCGCGGCTTTCCGTTCTTCTCGCGTGGAAACGCCCGTCCGCAGAAGGCCTCGCGGCACGAAGTGTTTGCGGCGGCGAAGACCAAGCTTGCGGTCATTGTGACGGGCGGACACGCCGGCACGGGATTTCTCGTGCAGGAGGGCGGTCGCACGTGGCTGTACACGAATGCGCATGTCGTGCGCAACCAGCCGTATGTGAAGGCGACGATGCTGGACGGCACGACGCTGAAGCTCGGCGCGCGCGAGTATGCGGCCGAACGCGATTTGGCGCGGTTTGCGCTCGCGGCGAAGTTGCCGGCGCTCGAGCTGCGCCAAGGGCTGCCCGATGTGGGCGAGCACATTACGGTGCTGGGCAACAGCGATGGACGCGGCGTCATCACGGAATTGAAAGGACGCGTCGTGGGGGTGGGTCCGTCCGAGATCGAAATCGACGCCACGTTCACGGCGGGCAACAGCGGAAGTCCCGTCATCGATGCGAAAGGGCGTGTCGTCGCAGTGGCGACGTATCTGCGCAACTGCCGGAACGACGCCGATTGGTCCAAGCGGAACACGCGCTTCAACGGCATCCGCCGTTTTGCGCTGCGGCTGCAAGGCGTTCAATGGGAAAAGCCCTAGAGATCTGTCAGACGACTTGAAGAAGGGGCACGAGATTGAAGTGAGTGTCGTCTGTGGCGAGGCTGGCCCCTAGTTCGAGCGCAAAGGCTGCAATCCAGATGTCGTTGACGGGTATGGGAGTTCCTTTTGCCTTGAGAGCTTGGAAAACCTGTGCATAAAGGCGGGCAGTTGCATCCGTGATCGGCAGCACGTGAACGGCGGGATTCTGCAGATAGGCCTCGAGCGCGGCACGGTTTGCCCGCCCGGCTTTCGTTTGAAAAAGTCCGGCCCGATATTCACCGAGCACGGTTGGGCTCATAATCACTTCGTCGAAGGCAGCCAGTCGTTCGGCGTAGTTTTCGGGGTGCATAAGCAACCCGATCAGAATATTCGTATCGAGAACGAGGCGTCTCATTTCCAGAGGTCCTCGTCGATCTTCGAAAACGAGTTTTGAACAGAAAGCAGTTCCTTAGAACCCGTTTTCGAGATTCTGAGCGGTACATTCAAAAATACGGGCTTCTTGCGGGTTGTTCCTGAAACACCGAGAGAACTTGATATGATCCCTTTGAGGAAGACATTGATGCTGCGGCCTGTCGAGGCCGCAGATGTTCGAATGGCTTCCGCAAGATAGTCGTCGGTATGGATGGTAAATGTTGTCATATTGAATCAAGTTAATAAATCAAAGTGATTCATATTATATCATCAGATTGTGTCTCGGTCAATCCGGCTTTTGAGGTGTTGTTCATTTTCCAATTGACTTTCGAACGCGGATAGTCCATAATTCTAAACCTAAGCACGAAGTCTCAAATCCCGAATAAGGAGTTTCTTTATATGCAGAATCAGGAAGTCTACGATAAGGTACTGGCTGCGTTTGCCGAGAAGTTCGGCGGCAAGCCGGAGAAGGTCGCCTACGCGCCGGGGCGTATCGAGGTGCTGGGCAACCACACCGACTACAACGAAGGCTACGTCTTTTCGGCGGCCATCGACAAGGGCACGTTCTTTGCCGTTTCGGCGGCGGAAGACGACACGGTGACGCTCGTGGCGCTCGATATGGGCGAAACGTTCACGTGCAAGCTCGCGGATGTCAAGAAGGTTGAAAGCGGCATGACGTGGGCGAACTACCCGCTCGGCACGTTCAACTGGCTGTTCGACGGCGAACCCGCGAAGGCCGGCAAGGGCTTCAAGGCGGTGTTCGGCGGCAACATCCCGCTCGGCGCGGGTCTGAGCTCGTCGGCGGCGCTTGAAATGGCGACGGTGCTTGCGCTCGCGGCGCTCTACGGCATCGAGAAGGACAAGACGACGTTCGCGAAGATCGGCCAGAAGGCGGA
>JAKSOY010000220.1 GCA_024405255.1 Kiritimatiellia bacterium | reverse complement strand
CAATAAGTGTACATTTTGAAAGGAAATTTAATATGCATAGATTGTTGATCCTCGCGATTGCGGCGTTCGTTTGTTCGGGTGCTTTGGGTGAGTCCATCTTTAAGTTTGGCAACAAGCAGGCGAAGCCTGCGGCTAAGCAGCAAAGCGTCGCGAAGCCGACTGCTGCAAAGGCCAAGACAACGGCGGCTAAGCCGGTCGCTAAGGTTGAAACCAAGAAGACCGAAGCCGTCAAGCCGGCTGCGAAGGCTGAGGCGAAGAAGCCTACGACCGACAAGGCTGTCTCCCACCAGTGCAAGGGACGTACGCTTGATGGCGAACGCTGCAAGCGCGCGGCACTGGAGGGTAAGGAATATTGCGCCCAGCACGCCGACCAGGCGACGAAGACCCAGTGCAAGTCCCTTACCGAAGAAGGTAAGCAGTGCACGCGCCATGCGCTTCCGCATGGACTCTTCTGCGCCCAGCACGAGAAGTTCAAAAAGCTCGCCGATCCGAAGAAGGACCTTGGACAGTGCCGTGCACTTACCGAAAACGGCAAGCAGTGCACGCGCAAGGCGGGTCCGGGCTGGCGCTATTGCGAACAGCACCGCAAGTAAGTTTTCTCATGCGGAACGGTGAGGACTCCTGATGCGTCTCGGTCTCACCGATCGACGCCGTCTGCCGAAGCGCCTCGCGCTTCTGGCAGGTGCGTTTTTTTGCGCGTTCTCTGTTTCGGCGATCGAATTGCGCGTTGATCGTGGCGTTCAACTCGACCTCTCGAGCATCTTCTCGACGCAGCTTGGCACGACTCTCGTGGACGAAAGCGGCTATGACGGTCTTCGCTCTGCGACGGAGAAATATGTCGCGCTGGAATTGGCGACAGATGCTCCCGAGCAGACGTTGGACGTTCCTCGGCATTCTTCGACCAATGAGACGCGAGGTGCGGCTGCGGATGTGAAAACTGCCGGACAACCTCAGGCACGCGAGCGTGCGTCCGAGGCCTGTACGAGTCTTCGTCCCGAACGGCTGATCGTCGATTCGCGCACGTATCGCGTGGTCGGCGTACTCGCGCGTTCTCCCGTCTTTCCCACGCCCGCAGCGGCGGATGCCTACTTCGACCGGTGTCTTCGTGCCGTTCTCGTAACGCAGTGTCAAGGTCGCCCAATGACGCGACTCGTCAACGGTTTTGCCGTGCGCTATCCGAGTCCCGCCGGTGAACGCATTTTCACCTGTGAACGCAACACGCTCGATGGAACGGGCCGTACCCAGTTCGCACTCGCCGTCGTCGATGCGCAGTCGGGACTCGCCGCCTTGAAGTCCGCACGTGTTCAGAAGACTGTTCAATCCCGTTCGACCCTATCCCGTTCTTCCTCAAACTGAAAAATGAAAATGAAGAGAATCTTTGTCCTGTTCGTCTTTTCTTTGCTCGCGTCTTTCGCCTGGAGCGAGGTGATCGCGCATCGCCATGTCGCCTTTCGCAACGGTTATCCGGAGCCGCTTCACGTGACGAAAGACGAGGCCGATGGATGGCGTGTGGCCATGCGTAACTTCAGGCAGATCGAAGGGCGGGTTGTTCGCGTTTCGGACGGCGACACGGTGACGGTGCTCGATGCGGCGAAGACACAGCACAAGATCCGCCTGCTGGACATCGATGCGCCCGAAAGCAAGCAGGCGTTTGGACAGAAATGCCGAGAGCACCTCGCCTCCTTCATCGCGGGGCAGGCTGTACGCGTGACCTGGAAGGAGAAGGACCAGTATGGACGCATTCTCGGAACCATCTGGGTTCAGCAGTTCGCCGCGAAGAACGAAGGTGCGCCCTCGTGGCTCAATGTCAATCTCCAGATGGTGAAAGACGGTTATGCGTGGGCCTACCATTATACGAAAACACCTGCGTATCTGGCGGCGATGCGTGAGGCCAAAGCTGCGAAGCGCGGCCTCTGGATCGATCCCAACGCGCAGGACCCCTGGGCCTTCCGCAAGGCCAAACGCGATGCGCAAAAGGCCAAGAAACAGGGCCTGATTCCATCTCACCTGTAAGATCGTGGACTGCTGAATCGTGTCTAGGATGTGAGAGAGGAGAAATGAAAATGACGCCGGAAGAAATCGATTCGTTGAAGAAACAATACTGTGCGATCCTGCTCGGCACGCAACGCCCGGGCATGGAGAATGTGCTGACACAGCTGGAGGCCTTGGGGTTCTTTTCGGCACCGGCGTCGACGCGCTTCCATGGCGCGGAACCCGGCGGGTTGCTCCTGCATTCGCTCAATGTCTATCAGGAGGCGGTCGTGATCCGTATGATGCAGATCAAATTCCGCCCCGAAATCGAGGCGCAGGTGCCCGAAGCAAGCGTGGCGATTGCCGCCCTGTTGCATGACGTCTGCAAAGCGGAAGTCTACCGTCAGGAAATCCGGCATCGCAAGAACGCCAACGGCAAATGGGAAGACTATCTGGGGTATACGGCCGACTATTCGTCCTTCCCGATGGGACACGGCGAGAAGAGCGTCGTTCAGCTTCTGCGATGGGGGCTTGACCTGACTGACGCCGAGATGCTCGCCATTCGGTGGCACATGGGCGCATTCAATCTGCCGTTCCATTGCGCGGAAGAGAGCAACAGCCTTTCGTCCGCCAAAGAGAAGTCGCCTCTTGTGTCGATTATTTCGGCGGCCGACGAGCTCGCCACCTATCTGCTCGAAAACCGCGAAGGCAAGAAATAAGCACCCTCATCGAATGTCCCACCAGGAAGGAAAAAGAACATGCCGACGATTGAAATCAACGCGAATGCCGTTCCCCACGACGATCAGACGCGGATCGCCGTTCTCGAGGCCAAGCTGAGCCGACTGCGGGAGGAATACAACAACTTGAAGTGCGCGCAGACCAAGCAGAACACACGCGACATGCGCGCTCATCAGGTCATTTGCAATCTGTCGCCGCTGATGGACCTCTTCGGCGCGTTGGAAGAGCGCTTGGCGAATGCCCAGCGCGAGATCCTCGACGTGGCCAATGGCCATGCGGAGACGAAAAGCCTCTTTGCCACGGCGGAGGTCCTTGGCAAACTCGTTCCGCGCGTGCACCGCATGGCCAGCGAACTTACGCTCGACCCAACCGAAACGCGCTGACTTATGGTATAATGTACGGACCGTTGCCAAGGGGCGACGGGGGTCGATGTGCCAAAGAGGAACGGCGCGCGAATGATCGGTTAACAAGCAGGAGAGATTATGAAGAAGACATTACTCGTCATCGGGTTCGCGATGGCCGCTCTGGACATCTGGTCCGCGCCGGCGGTCTCCACCAAGGGCGACGGCACGCAGACACTCGCCAACGGACTCGTCTCCGTGGTATTCAATGTCGAAAAGGGTACGTTCACCATTCGCGACGCGAAGGGACAGGTGCGCCTGTCGGACGCGGGCGTGGGCGCGACTTCGGTTCTGCGCGGGGCGCATTTCAGCGTCGCGGAAAGCGCGGTGAGCGATGCGTTCGGCCATGGTGTTCGCCTCACTTTCACCGTGCGGGACGATTCCATCGGCGCACGCTGGAGTTTCTACGACGCCGGCTACCAGCACGCGCACAGCATGAATGGTCCGGCGCCTGTTTACACCTACACGCTTTACGATGACAATCCGGCGCTCGTGGCGTCCTTCGGCATGAAGACGCCGAAATGGTATCGTCACCGTCTGCGCGAGGCCACCGTGCTGCGTGGCGGCCGCTGGTTCGCAGACAAGCGGGACAAGATCACCGAGGCGCGCACCATCAACAGTGCCGCCGGCGCCGAACCGGCTCACCTGCTGGACGGTCTGACGCGTCTGAGCGCCAACGGCGTGCTGTGGACTGGTCTCGTGGACGGACAGCGCCGTACGCTTGTCGCGGGTGGCCTTCAATACGACGCCTTCGGCAAGTACGCCGAACTGGTCGATGGCGCGCTCACGCTCTACGCCAAGGACGAAGTGGGCGTGCTCCTCGATCCGCCCAGCGAGGTCGTCTTCGCGCGCGATACGTTCTACATCGACGCCGTGACGGACGATCCGTTCGTCTCCGCCGAGACCTATGGACGCGCGATGCGCAAGGTGAACGGCTGCGACCCGAACGTCTACGATTTCCCGCTCCTGTGCGGTTGGGCCGTAGGTGCGCTGAGTCACCTCGGCAACATCAACAATTCGCCGGCGCTCGTTCACGAGCTCGACCTTGCCAACGAGAAGGGATTCACCAAGTATTCCAAGGTGGGCGTGCGCCTCGAACCCGACTACTATTGCTACGGTTCGAACGGCAACACGGAGCAGGGCTGGTACGACGATGCGCATTGGTCGAAGTACGGACACCTCCGCGCGCCCTACGACACCTTTGCCAAATGGTGCGCCGCGTTGAAGGAACGCCACGGCATCCCCTACACCTACTTCCAGGTGGGCATGCCGAGCCATGACTTCGAACGCCAGCATGCCGATTGGATGCTCTTCAACTCCTGCGAGGGCACGGAAAAGAAGCACATGCACCACCAGCCGTTCGTCAGCTACGACATGACCGATCCGCGCATGGCCGATCACATGCTCACGATGTGGAAGCGTCTGCGCAAGGACGGCATGTGCGGCATCAAGTTCGACTACCCCGAAACGGGGTACCGCATGGAGGGTGGTTTCGACGACATCCATGCAAGCGCCGTGCAGGTGTACCGCAAGTATTTCACGCTTGCGCGCGAAGGACTCGGCAAGGAGGCCTTCCTTGACGAGCGCAACCTTGGCGAGAGCGGACGCCCCTGTCTCGATGCGACGGCAGGCATCGTCGACACGCAGCGCACCTGGAGCGATTCGAACAAGTTCGATCCGCGCATGATCACCACGGATGGCCTCCGCTGGTTCAAGATGCGTACGGTGTTCAACTACTATCCCGACTCGAAGGCCATTCACGGCATCAACGCGAATGTGCGCCGTTCGCTTCTCACGACGGTCTATCTCACGAGCGGACGCCTGGAGCTCGCGACGAGCTTCCGCCTCTTCACGCCCGAGATGACGCGCGATCTTTCGCGCCTCTATCCGGAATACCGCGAACCGTTCGCGGCGCGTCCGATCGATGCCTTTGTTCCGGGTACGGTGAATCCGCGTGTCTACGATCTCGAGCTTTCGAAGGACAGGCACCAGGTGATGCTGTTCAATCCGGGACCGAAACGCGATGTCGTGAAGACGGCGCTCTGCGGCGACCGGGCGAAGGATGGTGCGCTCGGACTTGATCCGGCGGCGAAGTGGCGTGTCCATTCGTTCTGGGACGACCAGTATTTCGGCATCCTCGGCGCGGGCGACACGCTGGCGATGAAGATGGACCGTCTTGAATGCGAGATGTTCCGCGTCCAGCGCGCGGCGAATCATCCGCAGATCGTCTCCACGACGCGTCATGTGCTGCAGGGGTGGATGGACGTGGCGGGCGAACGCTGGGAAGCGTCCACGCGCACGTTGAGCGCAACGACGAAGTATCTTGTGCCCGGTTCGACCGAGAGCGTCGTTGTTGCGGCCGATTTGCCGGACGGTACGGTGATGCCGCTGGAGCAGGTTGCCGTTTCGGCGGCCGACGCGGCGGCGGGGGTGAAGGTCGTGGCGACCACGACGAACGGAACGGTGCGCTTGGCGTTCACAACGCCGGTCGCGCGCGAGATCGCCTGGACCGCGCGCTTTGGTGCGGCGGTGAAGGTTGCGCGCCCCGCGCCGCTGGGGAAGAGCGTGGTGGAGCGTCCGTCCTCGGATCCGCGCCTCGCGCCGGCGGTGAAGCCGGGACCGATCCCGCCGCAGCCGACGGTGCGCATCGAAACCTTGAAGCCGCTCTCGCAGCGATCGGGCTGGGGCGGTGGCATCCGACTCGGGAAGGGGTATGACGGCGTCATCCAGATCGGCAAGAAGAAGTACAAAGGCGGCATGGCCATCCATTCGAACGGCGAGGCCGTGTTCGCGCGCAAGCCCGAGTGGAAGCGCGTGGTGGCGGTGGTGGGCATCGACGAACACGAACGCGTGCAGGATCAGTCGAGTGCGGTCTTCAAAATCATCGGCTTGCACCCGGGCGGTGAGAGCGAACTCGCCACCTCGCCGGTGATCCGCTTCGGCGGGACGGAAGAGTGGCATTTCGACGTCGCGATTCCCGACGGCGTGATGCAGATCAAGTTCGTCGTGACCGACGCTGGCGACAATGACAAGTCCGATCACGGCGACTGGGGCGACTGCGGTTTTATCGAGTAATCCATTTGCAGTGATGGGTAAGGTCTGGCAGCCGGCTTGGGTGGGCACAGAGCCCGTGACGGAATGTCATGTTCAATGCCGGTTTGGATGGCAATGGGTGCGTCGTCGTGGTTGCACTCCATATACGGTTTTGATATAATGCGCACCATGCATCGTACACAGGATAGTGAATACCTCAGAATGGCTGCCGATCTAGCGGCGAAGGGGCTTGGTCATACGCGACCGAATCCCGCCGTGGGCGCGGTTATCGTCAAGGAGGACCGGGTCGTCGGGAAAGGTTATCACCATCGGTGCGGCTGCGCTCATGCCGAGGTCAACGCCATTCGGAACGCTCGGCGGCACGGCGAAGATGTGGAGGGCGCGACGATTTACGTGACGCTCGAGCCGTGTTCGAAGCCGGGGCGCGTCGGGGCGTGTACGGACGCGATTGCCGCAGCTGGCATTCGGCGCGTCGTCTATGCCGTCGCCGATCCGAATCCGACCAATCGCGGCAAGGCGAAGCGGGCGCTGTCGAAGCATGGAATCGCCTGCGAGCTTTTCAGGGGCGACAAGGACGTGACGGCGGAATGCCGCAGCCTGATCGTCGGTTTCCGCAAGCACGTGATGACGGGCCTCCCCTATGTGACGGTCAAGCTCGCGATGTCGATGGACGGCAGGATCTGCGACGACTGGGGCGGCTCGAACTGGATTACGTGCGAGGCGTCGCGCGACCGCACGAACGAGTTGCGTTCGACGGTCGACGCCATCATGGTCGGTGCCGAGACGGTGCGTAAGGACAATCCGTCGCTCCTCGCGCGCATTCATCCGAACAGGGATCTCATCCGTGTCGTCATTTCGAAGAGCGGACGGTTGCCGAAGAATGCGCAGGTCTTCACGGACGGGAAAAATCCGACGCTCGTCTTTGACGATGCGAAGAAGGCGCTGCGCGAGCTCGGCACGATGGGTGTGATGAGCGTTCTCTGCGAGGGTGGACTCAAACTCGCGCGTTCGCTTGCCGATGCGGGACTCGTCGACGAATGGATTACCGTGATGGCGCCGGTCGTCATCGGCCCCCGCCGTATTGCCCGGGCGCTTCGCGGAACGGCCTTCTACAACGGCAGCTTTCTTGCTTCGGGAGATTCGTTCTACAATGCGGGTTTTTCCGCTTTCAGCACCTGGTCTGGCGAAGGCACGGAAATCAAGTTCGATGCCAAGGGCCAGCTGCGGCATTGAGTTGAAGACGTAATTTCGC
>JAKSOY010000022.1 GCA_024405255.1 Kiritimatiellia bacterium | reverse complement strand
ACGCCGTCAGGCGGACGGACTGGCCGTCAACGCCGAGGTTTTGCAATTACCTCAAATGAAAAATGCCTTTAAGGAGATTGTGAAGTCAGCATCGTTGACCTATCAGGATGTCGTCGACATTCTTGGTCGGCCGACAGGGAGTGAAATGGAATATGAGAATTGCGCGTACTTGGGAGGTTTCGGGCTCGATTTGACGATTGAATATCGTTTTCCGCTGAACGATAATGCCTATTCCGCATTGTGCTTTGTGTTCTATGAAACACTCGGCGGCTGCCTCGGCGTGGTTGATACGTCATGGGGTTCGAATACAAGGAAATGAAAGGCGAGAGGATGGCGGGAGATCGATTGTTCAGAGTTTTTTGTGAAGGCCGTTCTTGTACGGGATGATGAAATGATGTATACTTATGAAACGCGAACGAGGCGTGTGAAAGTTACCAACCATTGAGAGGAAAAATGAAATGAAAATGGGACCTTGGGGAATTGTCCTTTGTGCCCTGCTGGCGGGCTGCATGACATCTTCCGTGAACAACGCGACGATGAAAACGGCGGGAGGCCCGCTCATTCAGGCGCATCGCGGCAGCCGTGGCGAGTTCCAGGACAACGGCGCTGGCGGATTCGCCTGGTGCCTCAAGAAGGGGATTCGCGGATTCGAGACGGACGTGCGCTTCACGAAGGACCGTCAACTGGTCATCATGCATGACGGTAATGCTGCGCGTACGACGGACGGCACGGGCGTCATCGAAGAACTGACGCTTGCCGAGCTCAAGAAGTTCCACCTGACGCACTGCTCGGAACCGGTCCCCACGTTTGAAGACGTGGTGGCACCGCTCGCCGGTCGGAATGACGTATTCATCGAAATCGAAATGAAGGCGTACCCCAGTGCGTTCTACACGCCCGAGGTCCTTACGGACTTCTGCCGCAAGCTCAATGCGTCCGCCCGGAAGCAGCTGAAGCCGGGAACATACGCGTTTACCTGCTTCAATCTCGGTACGCTCAAGACGATGCGCGCCGTCGATCCCGCCGCGCCGCTCGGGTACATCATGGGGGGCAATCTCACGGCGAAGCACATCGCGGACGCGAAGGCGCTCGGTTGCGTGAGCGTGGCGCCGCAGATGAAGACGACGAAAGAGATGATCGACCAGGCTCATGCCGCCGGACTTACGGTCTGCCTCTGGATGGTGCAGAATGCGACCACGTGGCAGGAGGCGAAGGACAAAGGGTGCGATCGCGCGACGAGCGACTATCCGCATCTGCTCATGTGCGCAGTGACGAATCAGCGCAAGAAGGTCGTGGTGCTCGACCTCCCCGCGCCGCAGCAGACGCCGCCGACAGAGGAAAAGGCGAAGGCCGCTTTCGAAAAAATGAAGGCGGCGAATGCCGCGGCGCTTGCTGCGCTCCAGAAGCGCTATACGTGTCTGACCTCCGTGCCCGGATCGCCGAAGGCGTGTTCGGCGGGACGCGTGAGCAGCTGGGCGAAGCAGAACGGCTTTACCGTGGACGACATCGTGTTTGTGGCCGAGGGGACGTCCTTTGCGGACGGCAAGCGCAATTCGACCATCCGCACGTGCAACATCGACCGCATCATCGTCACCGACGAGAAAAGCTTTGCGTCGGCGGTTTCCGTTTTGCTGAAGTAAGCGGGTCATCCATATCCGCATTACCATCGAGGATCGGTCGTTGAAAGAAAAGAGGATTGAGAAATGAGTTTGAGGTTGCTCTCGCTGGCTTGTTTGTCGTTGACCGTTGTGTCCGCTTTCGGTTCGGGCGTTTCCGATTCCGCCGCGCCGTTGGACTTGGCGCGATTCAATCCGCAGTGGCCGAGCGCACAGCCGGGAACGACGTACAGCGTGAATCTTCCGACCGCGGCGCTTCTGGGCAACGGGGCGCTTGGTGCGGTGAATGGCGGCGACGCAAATCGCAAGTTCTTCGAACTTACGCGCGGCGATCTCTGGAGCTGCGGCAATATGACGCGGGCGACGCCGATCTCCTTTGGCTATCTGGAAGTCGTCGTGGACGAAAAGTCCGTTGAGTCGACCGATACGCTCGACATCGTATCCGCGATGCTGCACACCGAGGGAAAGTTCGGCAAGGGGACGGTGAAGCTTGACAGCTTTGTCGCGTCGGGTGAAGATCTGTTCGTGGTGAGGGGCGTGTCGTCCGCTGACGACGAATGGACGCTGCGTTTCACGGCCCACAGCCAGAGTTCGCTCGGACAGTCCGAGGCCCATGGTGCGTCCGACGGCTTCTGGGTGCGTCGTTCGACGGTGAATCTCGCGCCTGAGAATCCGCGCAGCTGGACGACGAATGCGACGTCCTCGGTGAGCGCTGTCGGCGCCTCGCTGTCGGCGGGAGTCGTTCTCAATCCGCGCAGCGCCGAGGCCAAGTTGAAGGTCAAGGCGAACCAGCCGTTTGCGATTGTCGTTTCGCCCGATCCGTCGCGCCGGTTCGACGTGGCGGCGCTCGACAGGATCCAGTCGGCGCATGTGGACTGGTGGCGCACCTGGTGGGGCCGCAGCCGCGTGTCGCTCAACGACGAAGA
Organism: Kiritimatiellia bacterium; assembly: GCA_024405255.1. The sequence continues at coordinate 28,056 of JAKSOY010000022.1, read as the reverse complement.
ACTCGAGCGCTTCTACTATGGGCAGCTCTATCTGCTCGGCGCGGGTGTGCGTCAGGGGAAGTTTCCGCCCGGCCTCTACGGCATCTGGCCCACCACGGATGCGCCGTCCTGGAAGAACGACTTCCACCTCAACTACAACTATGTGGCCACCTACTACGGCTGTTTCACGGGGAACCGTTCTGAGGTCGCCGAGTCGATGCCCGACCCTCTCATCGCGTACCTCCCGCGCGCGCGTGTCAATGCGAAGGAAGGACTGCGTACGCTTGAGTACAACTACAACAAACGGCGCATGCTGAATACGAAGGCCTATCTCGATCGCCGCCCGGATCTCGCGCAGGGCATCGACGACGCCGCGTTTTTCCCCGTGTGCATGGGTCCGTGGGGCTTGACCGCGAGCGGCGACTATCAGCATTGCGGACAGATCTCGGACGGCGCCTTCCAGTGTGCCGTGATGTGTACGCACTGGGAGTATACGCTCGATCGCGCCTATCTCAAGAAGGTGTGGCCGGTTTTCGACAAGACGGCGAACTTCTTCCTGAAGTGGTGCGAAAAGGAGACGCTTCCGAACGGCGATTATCGCTATCTCGTCTACGATTCGCATTGGGAAGGATCGGGGCTCGTGAAGAACAGTTCGCCTGCGCTCGGTGCGGTGCGGCGACTGTTCGCGACGCTCGTCGAGGTGACGCCGGTTCTGCGCGAAATCGGCATTGCCGTGCCGGCGGAAAAGGCGGCTGCCTGGCGCGATATGTCCGACCACCTGAGTGCGCTGCCGACGGGCCTTGCAAAGGTGGGCGGAAAGGACGTGCGTACGCTTTCGGGCGTGGAGGAGGCGGATGGACGGGCGAATCTCGCGCTTTGCGCCAACGCCGTGACGCTGGAGAGCGTGATTCCCGGCGAAGCGTTCGCGTTCGATGTGACGGATGAATTCCGCACCATTGCCACCAACACGGTGAATGCCATTTGGGAGGCGGGAAAGGACGGTATTTGGACGCATGGCGCGAACCAGACGCCCAAGCTCTATGCGATGGCGATTCGCATGGGGTATCCCTGCGAGCCGATCATCGAGGCGTTCAAGAAGTTTGAAATCCGCCGACGCGGGCAGTTGAACTTCCACCTGCACGACAATGTGCACGGCGTGGAAAAGATCGGCGCGATGGAATTCATCAATTCGATGCTGCTTCAGAGCGACCGCGGTTTCGTGAAGGTGTTCCCGAACTGGACGGGGGCCGATGCATCGTTCGACCATCTGCGCGCGAAGGGGGCGTTCCTCGTGTCGGCCAAGATGACGGCCGGCCAGGTGACGCGCGTTGAAGTCGTCGCGGAGAAGGGGGGCACGTTCCGCCTCGTCGATCCCTTCGGCGGCTGCGTGACGCCCTCCGGCGTGACACGCGGAACAACGCGATTCAGCCGCGAACCCACGCTGGAGATCAACTTGAAACCCGGCGAGCGCGTGGTGTGGGAGCGTCCGCAGGATGTCTGGGGGCCGGGAAACTCGCGCGTGCCGGCAGGATACCAGGAACTTGCCTCCATCGAATCGACGGGCGAACAATGGCTCGACACGGGTTTCGTGACGACGGATCAAACGGCAATCGACATCGACTTTACCGTCACGGGCGACTTCGAGAACCACGCCTACTTCTGCGGCGACTGGGCGCAGCTCGGACATCTGCTCGTTCTTAAGAATCAATCGAAGATGGAGTTCTACGGCGATGCGTCTCAACTGCTTGTGTGCCCGACGGTGGGCAAGCGCCGCTACCGCCTCGCGGTGGTGCCGGGTGGCGCGCCGAACGCGTTCCTCTACGACGTTGCCACGGGCGCGCAGGTCGCCGCCGCTACGGTGGCGCTTCCGCATACGGAGAGGGGACCGATGACGCTCTTCGCGGCGAATCACGCGGGTCTCTATCCGGCCGCCTATCGTCTGCACGCCTTCAAGCTCGTCCATGCGGGCGAGACTGTGCGCGACTACGTGCCGGTGCGGCGCACGCGCGACGGCGCGGTCGGCCTCTACGATCTTGTGACGATGACGTTCGCCGCCAGCGTCGGACCGAAACCGTTTCGTGCGGGGAGCGTGGTGGCGCCACCGCCGCCGGCGAAGAACGCCTTTCGTTTCTACCGCTTCAAAGTGGACGCGCAGACGGGCGACGGACTGCAGATTTCCGAAATCAAGCTCTTCAATGGAACGACGGACGTGACGCGTGCGGCATGCCATCTCCATTTCGATGCGACGACCCGTGCGAATGCGCGCTTTGTGCTGCGCACGACATTCGAACCGGCGCTGGCCTTCGACGGCGATTTGAAGACGAAGTGGTATGACGACCGGGCGGGCAGTCCGCAGACGGTCAAGGCCGCGTGGGTCACGCTTGAGTATGCGCAACCTCTTGAAGTGACGCGCTACGAATGGTACACGGCCGATCAGACGTGGCGCTATCCGCTGCGCAGTCCGGCCGAGTGGCATTTCCAGGGATCGAACGACAACCGCACCTGGACTGATCTTGACGTGAAGAGAGGCGTGCGGACGACAGCCGCCGATGCAACGCGCGCATACGTGTGGGAGAAGGGGAAGTCCTGGCCGATCACGCAGGCGTATTCGCTCCTCACGCACGACGGCCGTCGGATGGTGTCGCGCGATATGGCGGGGAGTCCGCTTTTTGAACTCGTGCCCACGAACGCGCTGCCGGCCACGCTCCCGCCCGTGCGCCCGTGGAAGATCTACTGCCTTACTTCGTCGCATACCGACATTGGCCTCGATCGTTCGTCCTACTGGAAGCGCCATGGCTCGGTGCTCTACATGGACCACGCGCGCGAGCTCGTGAACGCCGATCCGAACGATGCCGATCCGGCCGCCTACCGCTACACGGTCGAGGGATCCTGGTTCTTCGACAACTATCCGATGGAACGGGGCGCCGAGGCGACGCGGCAATACATCAAGGACGTGATGACGCGCAACCGCGTGGGCGTTTCCGCGCTCTGCGCGGGCAACATCACCGAGGCGTACGGCTTCGAGCAGATGTGCCGGAGCGTCTATGCGCGGAAGCGCTTCGAGGATCGGTGGAACCTTGCGCCGAAGACGATGTTCATGGCCGATAACCCGGGGCTTTCGTGGGGACTTGTGCAGCCGTGCGTGGAAGCGGGCGTGGAGAATCTTGTGTTCCTGCCGAACCAGTGGAATCCGCTCCCGTCCACCATTTGGCCGCGCGACAAGTCGAAACCTTATCCGTTCCACAACCCGGACGCGGGCGCCGGTGGCAGCCGTGTGGACGTGCGCTGGAAATCGCCGCTGCCGATGGTGTATTGGTGGGAGGCGGCCGATCGTTCGACGAAGATGCTCGTGTGGGCGCATAACCACTACTCGATGTCGTCGCATCCGTTTGGCATCAACGGCAAGGGCATCGCCGCGATGGAGCGGATGCTGCCCGAGCAGCTGGCGCTGATGGAAAAGCGCTATCCCTACGACGTCTGGTTTGTCTCGAGATACGCCGATTTCGAAGATCCGAACACGCGTATCAGCGATTCCTTCAAGGCCTGGAACAAGAAATGGCGGTGGCCCGAGATGCGCACGGTGGCGAATCCCGACGAACCGTTTGACTTGCTGCGGGCGAAGTGGAGCGATCAGATTCCGACCTTGCGCGGCGACATGGCGAGCGGTTGGGTGCAGTTCCTCCACTCGATGCCGGAATGCCTCGCCCGCAAGGTCGTCGTCGACCAGGAACTCGCTGCGACGGAAGCCGAGGCCGCCGTACGTGCCGTGACGAAGGGCGAGCCTTATCCCGCCGAAGATTTCGCCCGCGCCTGGTGGGGCCTCGTCATGAACGATGAACACAGCTATGCGACCCCGGAAGGGTATCAGGGCCGCCGCATTTTCGAAACCATCATGCAGCATTTCGACTGGGTTGAGAAGGCGGAGCAAACCGCAGAGCGGTTTGCAAATGGAAAATTGAAAATGGAAAATGTAAAATGGTTTGAGGCTGCGCATCGGGGCGAGAAGGGGGCGGTTCAGTGTTCGGGCGGTGACGCCCGAACCCTTGAGAACCGCTACTATCGCGTGAAAGAGGAAAACGGCCTCATCACCTCGATCTACGACAAGGAGCTTGGCCGCGAACTGCTGAACGGCCCCGCAAACGATTTCCGCTACACGCGCGACAACCACAAGACGTGGGAGAAGGATGCGGCGGCGGCGCTCGGTGCGGACGTGACGCGCCGCGTGCGGCTTGATCCCGACGAGAAGCGCATCTGGGTGGAGATCGAAATCCGCCACGCGAAGAATCTGCGCTGCCGCAGCCATGAACGCTATCGGCGTTACGGCTATCTCGCCTTCCCGTTCGATGTGCCGGGCGGTACGTTCTATGCGCAGATCAACGGTCCCGTGATGCGGCCGTACCTCGACCTCACCGGCCACACGAGCGACGCCTATGTGGGCGCGCGCGACTGGGTGGGCGTGGAGAACGGCGAATTCGGCGTGGCCCTCGTGCAGCGTGACACGCTGCTCGTGGAATTCGGTGAAATCCACCCCGATAAGACGTGCTACACGGGGAAGCCCCCCGCCGGCAAGAGCGCGATCTATCCGTGCCTCTTCAACGACTGGCTCGTTGAACATCGGCCGGACGGCGAAAGCTTCAACCTGCACTACCGCTATGCGATTACATGCTACAAGGGCACCTGGCAGGACGCGCATCTGCCGGCTTTGGCGGCGCGTACGGTGAATCCGCGTCTGGCGGCCCTCTCGCAGGCACGGGTGAAGACGGACTGTCCGAACGTGATTCTAAGCGGACTCAAAGTCGCCGAAGACGGAACCGGTCTCATCGCGCGTTTCCGCGAGACCGAGGGCCGAGTGACGACGGCGCACGTGTGGCAGAATCTCCTTCCGGACGCGACCGTGGCGCGCAACACGATTCTCGAAAAACCGTGGACGGACGGCCCTGCCGATGTTCTTATGCTCAAACCCTATCAGTATGCGACCGTGCGCATTTCGAACGGGAAGAAACTCGCCCTCCAGCCTGCCGACGACAGCGCCTTCAAATACACGGGCCTCATCTCGGAACCGAAGGCGATCCACGGCGAGCGCCTTGGACAGATCTATCTCGAATGGGGACTCGATCCCTCGCCCGCCTTCGACCACTGGGAGCTCTATCGCGGCGAGTCGGCCGACTTCCCGCGCGATCAGGCGCACTTCGTCGCGAACGTGAAGCCCGATGTGATCAAGGGTCTCGCCTTCGCCGTGAACCGCTTCGACGATCGCGGTCTCAAGACGCATACGCGGTATCATTACGCGATCCGCACCGTGCACACCGACGGCACGAAGGGCGCGTTCCATACCTGCAGCGCCCTCACGCGCGATGTGCCGCAAGGCGTACTCACCACGCATGGCGAAGCCGACCGCTGATGTCGGTCAATCGATAAAGGAGTGACGAATATGAAAATCGACGTTCAAAATCTGTTTTCCGTCAAGGGACTTAAAGGCATTGTGACCGGCGGGTCGATGGGCATCGGCGCCTGTCTCGCGGAGGCGCTGTCCGAACTCGGCGCCGATGTGGCGATTGCGGCACGCGATTTGCCGCGCGCGGAGGCGAAGGCGCAGGAAATCGTCGCGCGTACGGGGGGCGTTGTCCGGGCGTATCGGTGCGATGTCGCGCAGGCGGCGGAAGCGGATCGGCTTGTCGCCGAGGTGGTGCGCGATTTTGGCGCAATCGATTTCTGCGTGTGCAATGCGGGCATCTTCACGGGAGACGGCGTTCTTGAGATCAGTCCCGAAGATTTCCGCCGCGTGCTCGACGTGAACCTGGGCGGCGTCTTCCTCGTGGCGCGTGCGGCGGCGCGCGAGATGGTGAAGGCGGGGAAGGGCGGGAGCATTGTGGCGACGGCTTCGATGAGCGGCCATATCGTCAATCGTCCGCAGACGATCGCGAACTACTGCGCTTCGAAGGCCGCCGTGATCCAGCTTGTGAAGGCGATGGCCGTGGAACTTGCGCCGCATCACATCCGTGTCAATTCCGTCAGCCCGGGCTACATCCAAACGGAACTCATCGCCGGACTCAAGGACATGCTGCCGGTGTGGCAGGGAATGATGCCGCCCGGTACGCGTCTCGGCTATCCGGAAGACCTGATCGGCGCCTACGTCTATTTCCTTTCGCAGGCCTCCGCGTTTGCAACGGGCACAGACCTTATCGTGGATGGCGGCTACACGTTGCTGTAATCCGCGCGCGCGGTCTTCAGAAGGCTCGGCAAAATCGCTTTCAATAATACAATCTCAGATTGACACTTCGGTATTGTTCTGCTAGAATCATGACAAAGAGTTGTTGGGTGGACCGCAGCTTGTCTCGTTATGGTCCGAAATCGTAAGGAGTTTGTCATGAAAAATACCTTGCTGGTCTTGGTGGCGGCGCTGTCGGCGTCCGTCTGGGCGGGCACGCGCTCGGTGGAGACCGACCTCAACCTGGTGCAGAACTTCGACTGGAGCACGGATGTGCTTCAGGTCGGCGATGGCGTGACCATCGACTTGAAGGGACACGAACTCGCGGTGGGTGGCTTGGCCGGCAACACCGCCGCGAGCGGTGTGGTCACCGACTCCGTTGGCGGTGGCGTCCTGCGCGTGGTCGTGCCCGAGGGCCAGACCGCGGGCAACGACAAGGTGCGGCTAGCCGGACACCTCCGGCTCGTCAAGAGCGGCGCCGGCGTCTTCGCGCCGACCCTCGCCTCCCAGACCTACGACGGCGGCACCGAAGTCGCGGAGGGCACGTTCCGCGCCAAGAACCGCAATCTGTACGGTCCCGACTTCAGCCAGGTGCTGGTGCGCAAGGACGCCATCTTCGACTGCAACGACGGCTACGACAACTACAACACGCACTTCACCCTGGACGGCGGCACCATCATGAACAGCGGCACCGCCACCGGCAGCTACGTGCTCACGTCCTACATCACGCTCACGGCGGATTCGCGGATGGTCAGCACCCGCGGGGCGCGGTTGGACATCATCAACAACAGCTTCCAGCAGTGTCGGGTGGATCTCAACGGACACACCCTTTCGGTGGAGATGGGCACCGGTACCATGCAGGTGTGCAACTGCTATTTCGGCAAGGGTACGTTGCATCTGAAGAGCGGTACGCTCTTTATCGTCGGCAGCGGCAACAAATACCAGAGCTATGGTTGGGAAACCGACATCGTGGCCGATGCCGGCACGTCGATCCGCAACAACGGTTCGGGACATTTCACCTACAATTCGCTCACCACGGCGGGGAATGTCGGACGTGAAAACTGGCACTATGGCCGTTATTACAATTTCACCGGCGACACCGCCCAGGCTGCGGACTGCGCACTCAGCAACTCGGGCCCGAACGGCGCCACCGGCGCACGGGTGACCAAGACTGGCGCGGGCCAGCTCTCCATCGGCTGGGATCACAACAACTTCGAGGGTGGCTTCGACCTGCTCGAAGGCAGCGTCAAGCTGACCGGCAAAAACTCCCTCGGCAGCAAGGGCATGGTGAACGTCGCGGACGGCACGTTCATCGACTTCAACAACTGCAGCGGCGGCAACACCGCCCCCGCCACGATCGTCGGCGACGGCGACGGCAATGGCGTGTTCCAGAACTCCAACACCGGCGCCGCCAACTTCGGCAACGCCACCCCGATCAACTCCGTGACCCTCGCCGGCGACGCGGTGATCGGCAGCAACAACCACCTCACGTTCATCAACTCCAGCTACAACGCCATGACCTGGGCGCTGGGGAATTTCAATCTCGTCAAGCGCGGTTCGGGACGTTTCACCACTGCCAACTGCTCCTTCACTGGCTCCAAGCCGTTCACGATGGAGGGCGGTTCCTTCGCCTCGATCAACACCTCGTCCTTCGAGATGCCGGTGACCTTCAAGACCGGCACGGTGCTCGACCTCACGCCGCCCAACACGCGCGGTTCGGCCTTCGTGTTCAAGAATGGCGTGAAATTTGAAGGCACCGCCGCCGCGAGCGGTTCCGGCGCGACCGTCGAACTCTACGGTGCCATGACAGGACTCTCCAACTTCGGCAACGCCGTTTTAGTGCTGCAGGGCGGTTCGAAGATCGTGCTGCCGTCCGGTGCGTCGAAGTTCTCCCACCAGGGCTGTCTGTTGGTGCGCGGCGCGGCCACGCTCGACGTTTCGGCGCTCTTCGCGGACGGTGAACCCGCCGGCAGCGAGTTGACGGTGCTTGAATGTGCCAACGGCATGGCGGGCTTCATTCGCGTGGCCGGACAGTCCGCAGACTGGAAGGTTCAGTACGGTGCGAACAACGTCAAGCTCGTGAAGGGGACGCCCGTCAACACCGTTTCCTGTGCGACGAGCGCCAACTGCAGCGTCAATTCGTCCACCACGATCACGATTCCCGCGGAAGTCGCCGCCTCGCTCCAGCCCGGCGTCTATCCGCTTGCCGCCTGGACCAACGTCGCCCTCGGCTATGGCGCGCCCACGGTCGTGATCGAGGGCTGCCCCTACGAGACCGAAGTGCTCAACGAGTTCTATGGCGTCAAGCTGCATGTGAAGAGTCCGGCGGAAAGCGCGGCGAAGCCGGTGAAGATCTGGGTGATCGGCGACGAGCGCGTGAACGACGGCACTGTCGGCTGGCGCGTTCCGCTGGCGCAGAAGCTGGCACTTGCGGGCTGGAATCCGAAAATGACAGGTCTCGTCAAGACCAATCCCAACGACCCGGCCGGCAAGGCGACGCGAGAAGCATGGCAGTACCACAACGGACTCAACAGCATGTCGCTGATGTCCAATGCCTCGCATGCCGGTTTCCTGCACGGACTCGAAACCTACGCCGCGGCGGCCGAGGAGCCTGACTACACGATCATGGTACTCGGCACTTGGGAATACTGGGACGGTCCCAAGTACAACGCCAACCAGCTGTTCAACCACTGGAAGGAGGCGGTCTCGCGGGTGCTGGCGGCCTGTCCCAACACCATCTTCGTCGCCACCACGTTCCTGCGTTCGACGGTGGACCAGGCTTCCAGCACGGACAAGACCGCGCGCGACGCGGCCAACGACGGCGCGAACACGTTGATCAAGGAGTTCCTGCAACGTTCCGAGAGCGACGGCGGCTTCCCGGCGGGGCGGGTGGTGCTTGTCGACCTCGCGGCGCAGCTCGTCCATTCCAATGGCGGCAACCTGGGCACGGGTGACTTCCGCAGCAACTGGGAATTCAGCGCAAAGGGGTGTGACCACATCTCCGAACTGCTCAAGGACAAATTGCTGTCCATCGGCACCCGGGCCGGCAAGAACGGCGCGCCGAAGGTGCTCAAGGTGCGCAACTCGCTCGACCTCTCGGAGAAGACGCTCACCGTCGTCTTCAACAAGCCGGTTGCCTCTATTCCCGCTTCGGCTTCGCTCTCGCCCGCAGGAGTGACGTTGGCCAATGCGAAGCTCGCCGAGGACGGTCGCACCGTGACCTACGAACTCTCGACTGAACTCGATCCTGCGACCGCGTATACGCTCGCCCTCGGCGCCTTCGTTGACACCGCCGGCGAATCCACGTCAAGTGCGTCCGTCGGCTTCACGCCGCGCACCTTCGGCGCGGCGAACAACGTACCGACGGACTACACGGCAGGCTTCACGAAATTGGCCGTGCTCGAACCCGAAGGAACAACCTGGTACCGCCAGAGCACCCTTGCCGTTCCCTACGCATGGAAGCAGGAATACCTTCCGGAGTCGGGCATCACCAAGGCCGGCTACTACATCGAACTTCAACGCGCCGATACGGGCGAGATGAAGTGCATGTGGATCGACTTCGACGCGCCGGGCGGCTCGTTCGACGACATTTCGCTGCCGGTCACCTACAACCAGTTCCGCCAGCAGACCGTGTCGAAGCTCCACGTGTGGACCGACCATGCCGGCGTCTCCAACGTGGCGGCGAACGACGATTCCGTGGTGGGCTCGATCGCCTTCAACTCCATCAACTACAGCGGCGGCGCGAAGAACTTCAGCGGCGCGGCGATCGAGCTGATCGGCGGCACCTATGACTGGAACGACACGCTCTCCCATGACGCGTCCACCAGCGGACACGGCTGCTTCCACTTCTACCGCCACTTCCGGGACGCGCCCGATTCGGGTCCGGCGGCCGAAGTGCTCTTCGCCTACAACGAGTGGGGGACAAGCAACACCAGCTACTCCGGCATCGGTTTTGGCACATTGGCGGACAACAACAAGTTCCTGGGATCCAAGTCCTTCAACTGGACGTTCTCCTCCTCCGCCGCCGGCGACATTCGCTGCAAGATCAACGCCGCCGCGTACAAGACGATCCGCATCGAGTTCTGGGCGAAGTGCGGGTCGATGCCGACGCGGGATTCCGTCGTCGACGCCACCTGGGCGGCCGGAACGGCCGGCGACTTCGCGAACATCACCAACTGGCACAACCGCGCGGGCACGATGGTCTCCACGCTCAACGACCAGCGGCTGATGGTGCCCGCCGGGTTCGCGCCGACCTTCAGCTACATCGGCTGGGATCCTGTCGAGCTCTACGGCGCCGAACTGATGCTCGACGGCACGGCCACGTTCCCGACCTCGGGCGGCATCTGCCTGGGATCGCTCGACATGGGTGCGACGGGACGTCTCGTCTTCGATCCGGCGAAGGTTTCGTTCCGCTTCTCCCGGGCCCCGAAGTTCGCCGCCGGCGCGAAGCTGGCGCTCGCTTCCAAGTATGGCGCCTACACCAAGGGACGGTTCCTGCTGTTCAACTGGGACGCCGGCGACCTCGGGCTGGATGCCGCCGCGCTCAATGCGCTGTTCGATGCGTCGAGCGCCGCCGGCGCCAATCCGCGCGTCTACGTGGAGAAGGTGGGCATGGGAGGTCGCCTCTGGCTCGACCTCGACGCCGACGCCACCTATCCCACCGTGCGCGTGATGCCGGTGGGCGACTCCATCACCCACGGCGGCGGCTATGGCAACTGGCGCATTCCGCTGATGAAGAAACTGCTCGCCGAGGGATTCAATCCCGTTTCCACCGGCATGTGGCTTTCGCAGAGCGCGGACGAAACCGGCGCGCCGATTCCCGAGGAATGGAAGTGGCATTCCGGCGTGGGCGGCCGCCGTCTGATCACCAACAACGCCGGCGGCGTGCTCGACTCGATCGAGAACGAACTGGTGCAGGCCGGCAATGTGGACGTGCTGCTGCTCAAGATCGGCACCAACGACATCAACGGCAACGCGGCCTCCGCCAATGAACTCTTCGAGGCGTGGAAGGAATGCGTCAACAAGATCCTCGCGCAGAGCGAATGCAAGGTCGTCGCGGGCGCGGTGGTGAACATCAACGACAGCACCAAGGACACGGTGGTGCGGAGCTTCAACGCGCAGATGAAGGCCGCGATCGAAGGTGGCACCGTGTTCCCGGCCAACCGCGTGTTCTTCGCCGACCTCTACACGGTGGTGCCGCGTTACGATGGCAATGGAAAATTCATCGTCGGCAGCTTCCAGACTGAATCCGATCTCCATCCGGACTGGCCGGGCGAAGACGCGATGGCGGATGAATACTGCCGCGCGATCAAGGCGGCATTTGCGAACGGTCTGCCCGTGCATCCCGCGCCGCACACGACCTGCGGGTGCGAGAACAACGTGCCTGCCGCCTACCGTGCCAACTACAAGCTCGCCCGCGTCATCGACGCCACCTACGCCGGCGGCATGACCGATGTCGTGTCCTACGAGGACTTCTCTGCCAACGAGGGCGCCACCGAAGATCTCTGCCGCGTGGGCTACTACGTGGAACTCAAGCGCAAGAACACCGCCATCACCGACTACGGCGGGGACGTGCGCTGGCTGTGGGTGGACTTGCCCGCGTTCGGCGAACGCAATATCGACAGCTGCGGCGTGCCGCTTTTCTACTCCTGCCAGTGCGTGCTGGGTTCGCTGCACATCGCCAGCAACATGCCCGGCATCGACAACGTGCCGCCCACAGACAACACGGTGAAGGGCGGTGTCGAATTCACTCCGTACGACTACGGGTCGGGGGCCAGTCCTGTAGCCGGGATGCCGGCGAACACATGGAGTTACGATTGGAACGACAAGCTGTCGACGGGCAACGGCTATTCCTGCATGCAGGTGTATCGGTTCCTCAGCGGGCGCCGGATGCCGGCGCAGATTCTGTTTGCCTTCAACCACTGGCATCCTGCCACGGTCGACAACTGCATCGGCCTCGGCACCTTCGCCTTCCATCAGAAGTCCTCGTTGGACTGGACCTTTGTCAGCAAGGCCGACTACGCCGACATCGACACGTTCGGTTCGGGCGCCTACGAAGTGGCGAAGATCGAAATCTGGACGCAGAGCCGCGCAGAGGCCGCCGCCGCGGGGAACGTTGAGACGATGTTGTGGCGTCCTGCCTCCGATGCGCGTGTCTCCACCGGCGTTCAGGCGTGGATGAAATTGGGCACGACCGACGGTACGCTCTATGCGCTGGCAACAGGTTCCACCTGTGTTTTCGACGGACAAGACTCTGGCACGGGTTCCGTGCAGGTGCCGGATTCCGTCGCGGTCGACGCGATCGCCTTCACCGGCGGCAAGAGCTACACCTTCACCGGCGACGGCATCCTCAAGGCGTCGGTCATCGAGGTCGGTCTCTCCGGCAGTTCGACGGTGACCGTGGACGGCGCGGGCTTCGACGCCAGCTCCATCGTGGTCAAGGGCGGCAAGCTTCGCCTGGGCAACAACGCCAAGGCCGGTGCGCTCGGCCCGGACACCACCGGCACGATCACCATCCGGGACGGGGGGCAGTTGGACCTCAACTACTGCGTAACCGACGCCGACAACGACGCCACGCGCAGCAGCCATGCCTACGACAAGCTGTTCCACATCGCCGGCGCGGGTCCCGATGGCGAAGGCGCCATCGTCAATATGCCGGCTTCGCCGCATGTCCGCTGGTATTCGGCGCTCGGCCGCGTGGAACTCGACGCCGACGCGACGATCGGCGGCAACTCGCGCATTGACCTGCGCGCCAGCTGGGGCGACCGCAGGTACATCGGGCGCCCGTACATCTACGGTCCCGGCAAGACCCTCACCGACAAGCTCCACACCTCCACGCACCAGGGCCTCAGCGTTCTCGGCGGCGATGTGACGCTGGGCAAGCTGATCGTCGCCGAAGGGGCGACCTTCGGCTCCGAGGGCGAGGTCAACTGGAACATCGAGAATGGCGTGGAATTGCGCGATGGCGCCCGCCTCGACGGTTGGGGTGCGACGATCCGCGGCACCGGCACGGTGCGCGTGGCGCCCGGCGCCACGGTGGAAATCCGCGCCATGAGCGGCACCACCGTCTACCACGTACCGGTGGAGGTGCCGGCCGACGCGACGGTGAAGCTGACTGGCGGCGGCACCATCCAGTTCGCGGCCGGCTTCGACTGCAAGGGCAAGGTGCAGCAGACCGCGGGTGTCATCATGCTCGACGACGTCGCACCGCTGGCCGGAGCGCAGATTCCCGTCGACCGCTGGGACTTCGCGGGCGGCACGATCTACATCGGCAACAACGCCAAGGACGGCATCCCCAACACCGGGCATCTCGACGTCATCGGTGCAAGCACGGGCAACATCTATTTCCGCACCTTCGAAGGGGATGACATCGACGGCACCCAGACCGTGGTGCGCGCGCCGAATGCCATCCTCTGGTTTGAGTCCAACCTCCGCAATTCGACCAGCATCTACGAGGTGCCATGCATCACGGTGCATAACGCCGACAACTGGCAGAGCAAGTCCCTTTACCTCGGCGGCAGCGCCTTCCACGGCAATCTGTGCATGGATGGCGGTTCGCTCACGGTGCAGCAGATGCAGACTGCCAGCGGTACCGACTACAGGTCGGGCCGCGTCGAATTGACCAACGGCGCGAAGTTGACGATCGAAGGCAACGGCCATGGTGCCGAGGCATACGCGCTGTCGTTGGCCTCCACCACTGCCAAGGGCAATGCCTTCGAGAGCATTTTCGAGGTTTCGAACGGCGCCGAGCTGTCGGTCCCCAATGGCTACACGATGAACGGCTGGTCGAGCCGCTATGCGCGCATCGACATCAACGAGGGCGGCATCGGCACGTTCTACGGCATTGTGGGCCGTCGCCGCTACAACGGCATCGGCGGCAGCAACAAGTGCGGGCACGACTCGATGTTCCGTCTCAACGGCGGCACGCTCAACATCGGCGCCGGCGGTTTCCTGCACGGCATGGTCGCCTACTCGGGATCCGCGAACAGCAATGAAGTTCTCAACGACCACTACAACGAGAGCGGCGCGCTGTTCCGCCTGAACGACGGAACCGTCAAGGTGACTGCCAATACCTTCGATGACAACAACCAGCGTTCGCCGGGTGTGGACGTGGCGTTCGGCGACCGTCCCGAGAACGCCGGCGCGGTCACCTTCGACTTGAACGGCAAGAGCTTCGACCTCCGTTCGGGCGTGAAGGGGTCCTCCGACGTCACGCTGACCGGTGGCGGAACCTTCAAGACGAGCCGTTGGTCGCAGGGCATCGCCACCGGCCTGTGGACCGTCAATGCGGGTGTGGACGCCCAGCTCGACGGCGCGGTGGGCTTCACTCGCGGCCTCGTGCTCGAAGAGGGCGCCACGGCCCGGGTATGGGCCAACAGCGAGTCGCTCGTCGAATGCTACAGCGGCAGTCTCGCGTTCGACTTCGTGCTCAAGGGCGCCAAGATCGAGGACGGTGTGGTCAACGACTGCTTCACCCACTACGCCACCGATCTCCACTACCTGCACCAGGCAAAGCATTCGGTTGGACCGAGCTACCACAGCTACGGGTATCGTGGCGAATTCTACGTGACGCCCGATAACGCGGACCGTACCTGGTACTTCTATGGCTGCTGGGACGATCGTGTGGCCCTGGTGGTCGACGGCGTGCAGGTGCTCATGGCGACGGCCGACTGCGGCGCCGCCAACGGCAGCATCAAGTTGTCCGAAGGCTGGCACAAGTTCGTTTGCTCGTGCGCCGACGGCTACGGCGGGCAGGGCCCGAACTGGGGCAACAACGACATGGGCATCGGCTACCGCGTCGGCTCCGACGGCGGTTCGACTGCGGCCAACTACCGGCGCTTCGACACCGACAGCCTCAAGATGCGGCCGTCTCGCCATGTGCTGTGGTCCTGCTTCCAGCATGGTCAGGACTGGAACAAATCCGGCAATTCGTACAGCACCTACATGGACCGCAAGGCCAACGAATACACCTTCACGGTGCAGACCAACTCGGTCAAGATGTGCAACAACAGCACGTCCGTGGGCAATGCCGACTTTGCCCTCAAGTACATCAAGAACAGCGAAAACCGCGTGCGGGGTTCGTTCTGGGTGGGCGCGGACCAGGCGGGCTACTGGCACATCAAGTGCGGGTACGACGACTTCAGCGGACTTGTCATCGACGGTCGCATCGTCGCGGGCGTGCCCGACTACCGCTATGGCATGAACGGAGGCTGGCAGGCGACCGAGGGGTGGCACGAGTTTGAAATGTTCTTCGGCGACACTTATGGCGGATATGGTCCGAACGGCTATTCCGGTGTGGCCAGCAAGACGATGGTCACGGTGTCGATCAACGGCGGTGCGTATGTGCCCTTCGACGAAGATACCATCCACATCGGCGAAACGCCGTTCGTCGGCCTTGCGGGCGAGAGCGTCGTCAAGTCCGGTGCCACGCTCACCAACGCCGGCACGGCGGCCTATCCGGTCACCGGCACCGTCTGGGGATCGGGCGCCTTGTCGGGTTTGTTCGCGTTCAAGGGCGGCAAGCTCGGCGTGACTGGCAGCGGCAGCGACTATCAAGTTGTGAAGCTGGATACGGACAATCACGATGCCAACGCCTTCAAGGAACTGGGCGGCGTGCAGTGCGCGTTCAACGGCAAGCCCACGCGCGGATCGTATCTGCTGGGCGGAGCCAACGGACTCTCCGCGTCGAACGTGCAGGACTTGTCGCTGGAAATTTCCATCGACGGACTCCCCAACGACAAGGCCCAGCGCTACATCGACACCATGTTCCTGTCGATCCAAAACAATCGACTCTATCTGCAGAATCCCTTGGGGTCGCCTACGGTCCTGTTCTTCAGATAGGGACGTTCTGCCGGCATCCCATAGACGAAATCGCTTGAATGTTCAAAAGGTTAATGAATGAATAATGGAAGAAAGATAAGATGAAGAAGATTCTCGGTTTTGTTATGGCGATGTCGGTGGCTGGATGTGCGTTCGGAGGGACGGCGTTCAATTCGAAATGGTCGGTGCAGGGCAAGCGGGTGATCAGCATCAATTCGGTGATCCGCGTCAACCAGATCGAAGTGTCGCGCACATGCAACAAGGGAACCGACGAGGCGCATTTGCATACCGTGGCGGCGGCGGAGCGTTTCCGCAAGGCCGTTTCCGATGCGATTCCCGAAGCGAAGGTGACGTGGGCGTTTTCCTGGCTGGCCTTGAAGGACGAACGACCGAACTACGTGGCGCTGCGCAAGCGCGTCGTGGAATTCCATCGTCAGTATGGCGATGAAATCACGTTCATTCCCGGCGCCTACTTCGCGCCGATGTACAATTCGCGGGCTCAGACGAACCGCGACCTCCACGATGGCCTCGTGCGTGTGAGCGAGATGGTCGGCGGCGGGTATCGTCCGCACGGGGTCGTGGCGGGATTCCTCGCGGCGGACAATCTGCGTTATCTGGCTGAAGTCGAAGGCATCCACGTGGCGCAGGGGACGATCTGGAGCCAGTACGGCATCGACAACGGCGATGGCGACGGTTCGATTTGCTATCCCTACTATCCGAGTCGCGAACACGCCTGCAAGCCGGCGCAGGGGCCTGCCGATTTCATCGACTGTGTGAACCTGGACGGCTGGACGTGTGATTTCCTCTGCGCGCGGCGCTTCGGCTTCGAGGGCGGCGCCAACAGTCGCACGGGGGTGGGGCCGATCGAGACCTACCATCGGCTCGGTGTGGCGCGAGGACTTGACGAAACGCGTGCCGTCGTGCGCACGCACTTCGGCGAGAACTTTGCGCGCAACGGCTTCGGCTGGGTGATTGTCGGCTGGGAGACGTCGTTGGTGAGTCTCTATCGGGATGAAATCACGGGTGCGTTGACCAAGTGGCTGAAAGGCATTCGCGAAGAATATCCGGATGTGTGCGTGCCGTTGATGAGTGAATTCGGTGAAGCCTGGCGGCGCGAACACCCGAACAACGATACCCTCGACTACCGTTTCGTCCAGCGCGGTACGGGCGTGCCAAGGGTTCAGTCGGAGCCGAATCTCGAGCTCACATGGTATATGAACAAGTCGTTCCGCCTGGCGACACTGCGCGACTGGCAGAAGAACGAGGTGGCGAAAGTCATCGACTTTACGCGCTATGACCTGCCGGCGAAGGAACCGATGGACGCTTCGGTGAGCCAGCCGAGTCGCAACTGGAGTCTCATCAACCGCATCAACCAGAAGCAACGCCGGCCGGAAGACCGGCCCGTGCCGATGTCCGCGCTCACAGCGGAAGAACAGCGGCTCGTCCAGTCGAAGATCGGAACGTTCGCCAATCCGGTCATCGGTCCGGACTGGCCGGATCCGACCGTGTGGAACGGCGGCGACGGGTGGTACTATTCCGTGGCGACGCATCTCAGCACGGTCTACCGCAGCCGGAATCTGATCGACTGGGAAGATACGCATACGAGTCCCATCTCCGAGGCGACGCGCGCGCAGCTGACGCAGGTGACGCGCAACCTCTGGGCGCCGAGCGTCGTGAAGATCGGCGACACGTGGAACCTCTACATCTCGCGGTTCGTGTCCGACGCGAAATGCACGATTGTCGCGTTGACGTCAAAGACGCCGCAGGGACCGTTCGTCTACCGCGACGTCGTCATCGACTCCGAGCGGGAAGGGATTCTCAATGCGATCGACCCGTATGTGCTCGAGGCGGAAGGGCGTGTGTTGATGTTCTTCGGTAGTCTTGCCGACGGCGTCCATGCGGTCGAACTGACGAAGGACGGACTCTCCCTCGCGCCGGGAGCGAAGCCCGTGCACGTGGCGGGCATTCGGCGTCCGCCGTCGAAGAGGGTGGGCGCGTACGAAGGCTCGTATGTGATGAAGCGCGGGAAGTGGTGGTATCTGTTCGTTTCGGGCGGACACTACGGCGACCATACCTACTACCTCACGGTGGGGCGGTCGACGAACGTGATGGGTCCGTATCTCGACCGTGCGGGACAGCTGTTGACTGCCGGCAAGGCGGCGGCCACGCTCGCGTCGCAGGCCGGAGACCGTTTCTTCGGTCCGGGGCACAATGGCGACGTATTCACTTCGGCTGACGGACGCACCTGGATGTTCTACCATTCGCACGATGCGAATCTGCCCCGGAAAAGCTGTCGTCCGTGCCTGTTGCAGGAGCTCAAATGGACACCCGACGGCTGGCCGTGTTTCGAGAACGGGCGTCCAAAGATCTTTGAATCGCGCTTTTCCCTCTAAAGGGTTTTATGCTATAATACCCAACGCATGAAACCGATTGTTGTCATACCAACCTATAACGAAAAAGAGAACGTGGCCGCGATGGCGGCCGCGGTGTTGGCGCAGTTGCCGCCCGAGGGGCTGCTTTTGTTCCTCGACGACAATTCGCCGGACGGGACGGGGGCGATCATCGACGAGTTGTGCGCGAAAGAGCCGCGCATCGCCGTGATGCACCGTCAGAAAAAAGAGGGACTGGGCCGTGCCTACGTGGCGGGATTCGCCCAGGCGCTTGCGATGGGAGCGACGCACATCATCGAGATGGACTGCGACTTCTCGCACGATCCGGCCGATCTGCCGCGGATGCTGAAGGCGATCGGGGCGTTGCCGTCGGATGAAGCATCCGCGTCGCCATTGCCGGATGTCGTCATCGGTTCGCGTTATGTGAAGGGCGGCAAGTGTGTCGGCTGGCCGTTCAAGCGGTGGTTCATTTCCTATTTCGGTGGACGGTTCATCCGGTTCGTGCTCGGAACGCCGGTGATGGATCCGACGGGCGGTTTCAAATGTTTTACGCGGGCGGCGCTTGAAAAGCTCGGTGACTTCTCGCTCATTCGTTCCTTCGGGTATTCCTTCCAGATGGAAATGAATTTCCGCATGTGGCAGATGGGGCTCCGGCTTGCGGAGATTCCAATCACCTTTACGGAACGTCGGGCCGGCACGTCGAAGATCACCGGGTCCATCGCCACCGAGACGCTCAAGATGGTTTTCAAGTTGCGGTTTGATAAATGACGACGGCGGTGGGCATCTGGTTGCGGGCCTTGCGTGTGACGCAATGGACGAAGAACGCGGTCGTGTTTGTGGCCTGGTTCTTCGCCGTGGCGGATGCGTCGCAGGCGTCGATGGCGCGCGGGGTGCGTCCGTTTCTGCTCGTGTGCCTGATGGCGCTTTCGTTCTCGCTTGTCGCGAGCGCGTTCTATCTGCTCAACGACGTGTCGGACTACGAGGCGGACCGGTTGCATCCCGTGAAGAAGCTGCGTCCGATCGCCGCCGACCTCATTTCGAAAGTCGATGCCGTGCGCGCGGCGCTGGCGCTCTTTGCCGTGGGGCTTGCGTTCCCGTGCTATCTTGTGATGCGTCATCCCGACCGTACGACGGGCTTCCTCATTCTGCTGCTCTACACCGTGATGCAATGTGCCTACTCGGGGTTCCTCAAGCGTGTGCCGTATGTGGACGTGGCGGTGATCGCGGCGGGGTTCGTCCTGCGTGCGGTGGCGGGTGCGGCGGTGATCGCCGCGCGTATTTCGCCGTGGCTTCTCGCGTGCGCGTTTCTGCTGTCGCTCTTCTTGGCGCTCTCGAAGCGCCACCATGAGCGGACGATTGCGTCGGCGTCGCGTGCGGCGCTCAAGGGGTATCATCCCGTGGTGCTGGACACGTTGATTTTCCTCGCGGCGGCGGCGACGGTCGGTGTCTACGGGGCGTATACGCTTGCGGCGGATACGGTGGCGCGGTTCGGGACGCGCGGTCTCGTCTTCACGACGATTTTCGTGGCGCTGGGCGTGGGACGCTATCTGCGGCTTGTCTATGGCGAGAAGGCGGGCGATGTGGGCCGTCCTGAACGCGTGCTGCTGACGGACAGGATCCTCTGGTTGATTCTGCTGGGCTACGGACTCACGGCGGTCGCCGCCGTGCTGGCGGTGCGCATCGGGTGAGAGACGGTGTGCGGAGGCGGTATGGGACTTGAAGAGATTTCACGTTTGAACCGAATCATGGAACGGCGGCGTTTCGGGATGCGTCCCGGTCTTGAGACGATCACCGCCGTGCTGGCGGAGCTGGGCAATCCGCAGAATGAGCTGCGGTTCATCCATGTGGCGGGGACGAACGGCAAAGGCGCCACGTGTGCGATGCTCGACGAAGTGCTGCGGAGTGCCGGGTATCGGGTCGGACGCTACACGTCGCCGCACCTCGTGACGATCAACGAACGTTTCTTCCTCGATGGCCGTCCGGCGGCGGATGCGCCGCTGATGGCGGCGGCGGAAAAGGTGCTCGACGTCGTGGACCGTCTGGAACGGGAACGCGGAATCGAAGTAACGTTTTTCGAAACGCTGACGGCGTTGGCGTTCGTGTTCTATGCCGAGATGAAGCCCGATGTCGTCGTGTTGGAAACGGGACTCGGCGGGCGGTTCGATGCGACGAACGTCGTGACGACGACGCTGGTCTCCGTCATCACGCGCATCGGTCTCGACCACTGTGACTGGCTGGGAACGACGCATGCGGCGATTGCCGGTGAAAAGGCGGGCATCATCAAGCCGGGGTGTCCCGTGGTGTGCGGCGCGACGCCGGCATCTGCACGGGACGTCATTACGCGGACGGCGGCCGAGAAGGGGTGTCCCTGCCTTGTGGCGGACGAGCATGTGACGGTCGCGTCCCTTGCGCCGCTCGTGCTGGTGCGTGGTGCGCGCCGCCTGCCGCCGATCCGCTTCGCCCTCACGGGGACCTTCCAGGCGGAGAATGCGCAGACCGTGCTGACGGTTGTCGATGCGCTCGTCGCGCATGCGGGATTCGTCCTTCGCGATGCGGACGTGGTGAAAGGCCTGGAACGCGTCGTCTGGCCGGGCCGTTGCCAGAAGATCGTGGCGGAGGGCGTGACGGTTTTCGTCGACGGTGCACACAATCCGGATGGCGCCACGGCGCTGTGCCGCGCGTTGAAGTCCGTCGGTGTCGGTGCGGCGAAATCCGTGGGGCTCATTGCGGGCTACTGCGGCGACAAGGACGTGCTTGCGCATCTGCGGGTGATGCGGACCTGTGCGGCGCAGAGCTGGGCGACGCCGATTCGCAACGCGCGTTCAATGGCGTCCGACGCGACGGCCGCGTGCATGCGCGAGGCCGGATTTACGCGTGCGACGGCCTGTGCGAGTTTTGCGGATGCGTGGACGCGGGCGCTTGCGTGGGCGAAGGCGAAAAACGGGACGTTGGTCGTCTGCGGTTCGCTTTTTCTGGCGGGCGAGGCGCTGGTGGCGTTGAATGCGTTCCCGTGGTTGGTCCGTGCGCCCGACGCGAACGAGAGTTCCCTCCATCCGTCCTCATGACTTTCCTCATTTTCCACTTGCGATTTTCTCCAAAAAAAACTATAATAAATGACATTCAAAACACCCGAAGAAGGATTAACATGAAAAAAGTTCTGATGGCTCTTTCCGTTGCGTTCGCTTGTGTGGCAGTTTCCGCTCAGGAGGCGGCTCCCGCGCCGGCGGCGAATCAAGTTGTGACGAAGGCTCCGGCGACCAAGGCGTCTTGGCCGGTGTGGTTGGCGTTCAATTCGGCCGAGGATATCGACGTGGTCGGTGTCCGTTTCACGCTGCCCTATGGCAAGTGCGAGGGCGTGACCGGTTTTGATCTGGGCGTGTATGGCAGCTGCCGTTACTTTGAGGGTGTCCAGGTCAACATCCTCCGTAACGAAGTGAAGGACATCATGGCGGGCTGCCAGGTCGGCGTCTACAACTCCGCCGGCCGTGCGGATTGCCTGGGTGTTCAGGTCGGTCTCTTCAACGAAGCGCGTACGATGCGCGGTGTGCAGGTCGGCATCATCAACCTCGCGGACAGCATCTACGGCGTTCAGGTTGGCTTGATCAACCGTGCCGAGACGGCGTATGGTTTCCAGGTCGGCGGCGTCAACGTGATCCGCGAGAGCGACCTCGCGTTCTGCCCGTTGATCAACATCGGCTACGACATGCTGTTGCCGGTTTTCTGATTCTGAAATGAACGTCCGTCCCTTTTCTGCGCTTCGTCCGACGCCGGTTCAGGCGGCCCGTGTGGCCTCCGTTCCGTACGATGTGGTGGATACGACTGAGGCTCGTCAGCTGGCTGCTGGAAACCCGGTGAGCTTCCTCCATGTCTCGCGCCCCGAGATTGACATGCCCGAAGGGACGGATTGTTCATCACCTGCCGCGTATGCCCAGGCGAAGAAGGCGCTTGATGCGCTTCGTGAAGAGGGTACGCTGGTGCAGGATGATGTGCCGCGTTTCTATGCCTATCGTCAGATCATGGGCGACCATGCCCAGACGGGGCTTGTGGCGACCTTTGACACGCAGGACTATCTCGCGGGTGTTCTGAAACAGCACGAGAAGACGCGGAAGGACAAAGAGGACGATCGCACGCGGCACATCGAGATTTTCCAGGCCCATACAGGGCCGGCGTTCTTGACCTACAAGGACGATGCGCGAGTCGACGCGATCATCGCCGCCGCGTGTGCGGGTGTGCCGCGGGATGATTTTACAGCGTCGGATGGTATCCGTCACACGGTGTGGGAGATCCCGACCGAAGCGAATGATTCGCTGGTGTCGCTCTTCGCGCAGATTCCTGTCGCCTATATCGCCGATGGGCATCATCGCAGTGCGGCGGCGAGCCGCTATGCGCAGGCGAATGGATTTCTCGGCGAGACGCGGTGGTTCATGGCTGTGGCGTTCCCGGCTTCGCAGTTGCGGATTCTCCCCTACAATCGTCTGGTGGCGGATCTGAACGGTTTGACGGCCGAAGCGTTGGTGGCGAAGGCGCGTGACGTGTTCACGGTAACCGAAGTGAACGACGGAACCCCGACGGCGGCGCGTCATGCGCGCCTGTATGTGGCGGGACAGTGGTATGATTTGGCCTGGGAGGTCCCGGCGGGAACGGATGTTGTTTCGTCGCTGGATGTCTCCGTGTTGCAGGATCGTTTCCTGGCGCCCGTGTTGGGAATCGACGATCCGCGAACCTCGCCGCGGATTTCCTTCATGGGCGGCGTGCGGGGCCTTGACGAGTTGCGGGGGCGTGTCGACCAGGGGCGTGCCGCAGTTGCGTTTTCGATGTATCCGGTGACTGTGGGCGAAATGATGGCAATTGCCGATGCCGGGGCGATTATGCCGCCCAAGTCGACATGGTTCGAGCCAAAGCTCAGGTCGGGACTTTTCGTACATGTCATGGTTTAAGCGCAAGTGGAAACGTCTGCTCGTGCGGATCCTGCGCGAGAAAGCGCCGCCCTCGTTCATTGCGCGGGGTTGGGCGATTGGCATGTTCTACGGGTGTACGATTCCCTTCGGATTCCAGTTGGCGTTGTCTGTTCCGACCGCGCTGATCATGAAGGGCAGCAAGGTGGGGGCGGTTCTGGGGACGCTGATCACGAACCACTTTACGATTTTCATCATTTATCCGGTTCAGTGCTGGTTGGGCAATCGTCTGCTGGGGGGCGACCTGTCATACGGGCACATTGTGGCTGCGCTGAAGGAAGTGGTGGCCGAGCAGAGCTGGAGTAGCGTGTTGCAGCTGGGAAGTGGCCTTTTGGAGGCGTTCTTCCTGGGTGGATTCATTCTCGCGGCGGTTCTTGTGCCGCTTACTTACATTGGCATCTACAAATTCGTGAATTTTCATCGCGCGCGTAAAGCGATGCGTCAGAAGCGGCGTGCAGAACGCCGGAAAGAGAAGGAACTGAAAAATGGAAACGCCTGAAAAGAACCCTTTCGATGAACGTTTGGCGGATCTCGCCGGTGCGGTGCGTCGGTGCCGTCTGGACGCGTTGTTCGTGTTCGGCGAAGCGAACATCCGCGCGCTGACGGGACTTGTCTGCGACAATGGCTGCCTGATCGTCTATCCTGCGGCGAAGGGACGGAACGCGGTGTCACGTCCGCCCGTGTTCATCACCGATTTCCGCTACATTCCGATGGCGCATCGCGTGGCGCCGTGGTTGGAGACGGTGGAACAGCTCAAGGGCAAGGGCCTTGCCGAAACGGCGCAGCAGGTTCTCAAGAAGGCGCGTGTCTCCGTGGCGCGCCTCGGTTTCGAACGGGCGATTTCGGCGGGACGCTATCTCGAACTTCAGAAGCTCTTCAAGAAGGCGACGCTCGTGGAGAGCGAGGACGAGGTCCTCAACCTGCGCGCGGTGAAGACGGTCGACGAGATGATGAAGATCGCCGCGGCCGAGAAGTTGAACGACGAGATCTGGCGTCTGGCGCAGAAGGAGTTCAAGTACGGCATGACCGAGAAGACGATGCAGCGCATCATCCGCGCCTACATGAACGAACTCGGTGACGGCGAGGCGTTCGAGACGATCGTCTGCGCCGGTGCGAATGCGGCCGAATGCCATCACGTGCCGGACGAGACGGTGTGGAAGAAGGGCGAGCCGCTGCTGGTCGACATGGGCGTGAAGCTGGAGGGCGTGTGCGCGGATATGACGCGCTGCATCAAGCCGAAGAAGGGCTGCACGTCTTGTACGTGCGACGAGTACGAGAAGATCTACAACATCGTGCTCGAGGCCAACCGCGCGGGCATCGCCGCGGCAAAGCCCGGCATGACGGGACGCGAACTCGACAAGGTCGCGCGCGATCTGATCACCAAGGCGGGGTATGGTCCTGCCTTTGGACATTCCCTCGGACATGGCGTCGGATATGAGATCCACGAGTTGCCGACGGCCAGTACGCGCTGCACGATGGTCCTCAAGCCGGGCATGCTCGTGACCATCGAACCGGGCATCTACCTTGAAGGCAAGCTGGGCGTGCGCATCGAGGACCTCATCCTCATCACCTCGACCGGTTGCGAAGTCCTTTCGCACAGCAAGAAGTAAGAAACAAAGACGCATCACAGGAGAACCACACATGAAGCAGGCGACGATTGAAACGTCCATGGGCTCCATCACGTTGGAGCTCGATGATGAAAAGGCCCCGATCACCGTGGCGAACTTCCTCGCCTACGCGCAGAGCGGCCACTACGAAGGTACGATCTTCCACCGTGTGATCGACGGCTTTATGATCCAGGGTGGCGGCCTCACGAAGGCGCTGGACCAGAAGGCCACGAACGAGCCGATCAAGAACGAAGCGGCCAACGGCCTCACGAATGCGCGCGGGACGATCGCAATGGCCCGTACGATGGTGGTCGATTCCGCCACGAGCCAGTTCTTCATCAATTTGGTGGACAACGCGTTCCTCAACTACAGCGGGCCCGATCTGCGTACGTTTGGCTATGCCGTCTTCGGCAAGGTGACGGACGGAATGGACGTCGTCGATCGCATTGCGAAGGTGAAGACGGGTACGTTCGGCCCCTACCAGAACGTGCCGGAGGAGCCGATTGTCATCAAGAAGGTTTACATGGCATCCTAATCTCATGCGTTTTCCTTCTTGATTCTTAGGCCCTTTTTTGGCATACTATATCAATTCATGTTCGGATTCCTAGGTAGAAAACTTGCGAAAAAGAGCGAGCCCGTCATCTGCGAGCGCGCTCGGCACTGCATTTCGCGCAAGAACATCGATCCCGATGCTCTGAAGGTTCTCTATCGTCTCTCGAAGTTGGGGTACACGGCCTACCTCGTGGGCGGCGGTGTGCGCGACTTGTTGCTGGGACGCAATCCGAAGGATTTCGATGTGGGAACGAGCGCCACGCCCAACGAGGTCAAGAAGGCCTTCCGGAATTGTTTCCTGATCGGCCGTCGGTTCCGTCTGGCGCATGTCCGCTTTGGCGACAAGGTCATTGAGACGGCGACGTTCCGCCAGAATTCGCAGACGGTCGGCGAGATCATCGAGCATGCGGCGGAGGGGCCTTTCGAGGACAACACCTTCGGTACGCCTGAAACGGATGCGAACCGGCGCGACTTCACGGTCAACGGACTCTTCTACGACATCAAGACGTTCGCGGTGATCGACTGGGTGGGCGGTCTGAAGGACCTCGAGAAGAAGATCATTCGTTCGATTGGCGATCCGATGATCCGCTTCCGTGAAGACCCGGTTCGGATGATGCGTGCCATCAAGTTCGCGGCGCGTCTTGGCTTCAAGATCGAGAAGGGTACGGAGCGGGCCATCCGCAAGCTTCATTCGTGCATTCTGACGGCGTCGACGCCGCGTCTCTGCGAAGAGGTGTTCCGTCTCTTCACATACGGGACGAGCGAAAAGGCGTTTCGGATGATGTATGACTTCGGCTTGCTGGGCGATCTGCTGCCGCAGCTGGCGGCGTTCATCGATAAGGACGGCGGCGAAAAGTCGTCCATCTGGAAATACCTTGCGATGCTCGACCGCTACGAAGTGGCGATGAAGAAACTCGATTACGAGGTGTCGAACGGATTGCGTGCCGCAGTCCTCTACGCGGCGATGGCGAAGGCGAATCCGGGCCATGCGCGCGAGGTGGTCGGTACGATGTCGCAGGCGCTCAAGATGCCGAAGGCGACGTATTTCACGGCCGTTTTGATGATCGATTCGGTCCGGCGCCTTTCCCAACCGCCGCAGAAGGCGCGTCGGCGTTTTGCCTACAATCGCGATTTCCCCGATGCCCTCGATTTCAATCGTATCGTCGCGCGGGCGGAGGGACGCGACGAAAAGATCCTCGACCAGTGGGACGAGTTGTCCCGTCAATTGACGAAAGAACAAGGTGAAAACCATGAGTGAAGAGAATAAGATGCCTCAAGAGAACCTGCCTGCCTTTGTGAAGGCGGCCCCTGAACTCCTTCCCGTGTGGGATTGGTGGGTGAAGGAAGGGAAGTCCACGTTATTGATGCTCGTGCTGGTGGGCATCGGCGTCGCCGGATTCTACGGCGTGCGCAATTGGCTGACGGCGCGGAATGCGGCGGCCAACCAGGCGTTGGTGAACGCCTACAACGTCGAAGAGCTTGAGACGGCCGTGCGCGACTATGGTTCCACGAAGGCCGGTTCGGCGCTGCGCCTGCGTCTGGCCAAGGCCTACTACGATGCGGCCCGCTACGAGGAATCGCTCAAGGTCTACGATGCGCTCGTCGCGAAGTCCGCGAAGAACGCGGCCTTTGCCGATGTCGCGGTGCTTGGACGCGGCCACGCCCTGGAAGGCCTGACCAAGTATGCGGATGCCGAAAAGGTCTTCGCCGACTATGCGAAGGCGAACACGAACTCCTACCTTGTCCTCGACGCGCAGATGAGCGCGGCGCGCTGCAAGGCGCTGCAGGGCAACAAGGATGCGGCGGTGAAGGAACTTGATGCGCTCAAGGCCGCCACGAAGGACGAAATCGCGAAGAACCGCATCGAGCGCATGATGGATGCCATCAAGCGCTACGATCCGAAGCGTCAGGCGCGTTCGCTCCTCGACGCCGCCAACGAAGCGGCGAAGTCGCTGGATGCGGCGAAGAAGCCCGAAACCCCGGCTCCTGCAGCGAAGCCC
The DNA here is from genome assembly GCA_024405255.1 of Kiritimatiellia bacterium. The sequence goes on along the minus strand of JAKSOY010000022.1, from coordinate 546 downwards.
GCAACCCCGGCTCCGGCTCCCGCGGCCAAGCCCGCGACCCCGGCTCCGGCTCCCGCCCCCGCGGCCAAGCCCGCCGAGGCCAAGAAGTAATCTTTAACCTTTAATTTTTAATCTTTAACTTTAAACTTTTCCCGACGATAATTTCTGCATTCGGGTTCCAAACAAACAACCGGTCCCCACTTGATAATTTCTCGGGGTTCCATTTCTCAGAAAGAAAAGACAAATGAACAAGTACGTTGAGCAAACGATCGCGTATGTGCGCGAGAAGCATGCGAACGAACCCGAGTTCGTTCAGACCGTCGAAGAAGTCCTGAGCTCGCTGAGCCCGGTCATCGACAAGCATCCTGAATACGAGCAGGCCGACCTCCTGAAGCGCATGGTCGAGCCGGAGCGTATGTTCACGTTCCGCGTCGTCTGGACGGACGACAAGGGCCAGACCCAGACGAACATCGGCTATCGCTGCCAGTTCAACGGCGCGATCGGTCCGTATAAAGGTGGTCTTCGTTTCCAGAAGAACGTCTATCCTGGCATCATCAAGTTCCTCGG
>JAKSOY010000219.1 GCA_024405255.1 Kiritimatiellia bacterium | reverse complement strand
GTTTTGTGTCATTTCAAATAAAAGGAGACAAGATGAAGCTCTCGAACGAACAATTGGCGCTGTGCGCGAATACGATCCGCTGTCTGGCGGCGGATATGGTGGAGAAGGCCAAGAGTGGTCATCCCGGCGTGGCGCTGGGATTGGCGGATTTCGCCGCCTCCCTGTGGCTGAAGTTTCTGAAGTTCGACCCGAAGGATGCGTCCTGGGCGGATCGCGACCGTCTCGTCTTTTCAGGCGGACACGGTTCCTCGCTCGTCTACTCGCTGCTCGGTCTCGCCAGTGTCGGCGACCTCAAGCTTGACGAACTCAAGACGTTCCGTCAGGTCGGTTCCCGTTGCGCGGGCCATCCGGAGCGCGGGTTGATGCCGGGCGTCGAAGTCACGACGGGTCCGCTCGGCCAGGGTATTGCGATGGCCGTGGGTCTGGCGATTGCCGAACGCATGGAAGCGGCGCGCTGGAATACGAATCCGGAGGAGCCGATCGTGGATCATCGTACATGGTGCTTCTGCGGCGACGGCGACATGGAAGAGGGCATCTCGCACGAGGCCTGCTCGCTCGCGGGCAAGCTCAAGCTCGACAAGCTCTGCCTCGTCTACGATTCGAACAACATCACGATCGAGGGTACTGCCGACATCGCGTTTGCGGATGATACGCGCAAGCGCTTTGAGGCGTATGGGTGGAAGGTGTTCGAGTGCAGCGGACACGACTTCGACGAGATCGACCGCACGGTGCGCAAGGCCCTCAAGATCGCCGGCCAGCCGACGCTCATCATCGCGAAGACGCATATCGGTCAGGGATGCCCCACGAAGCACGACACGAGCGGTGTGCACGGGGCGCCGCTGGGGGCGGAAGAACTCGCCGGACTCAAGAAGAACCTCGGTTTCGATCCTGAGAAGTTCTTCGATGTTCCGGGCGAAGTGCTGGATATCTTCGACGATCGCGGGCTCGCCGGCCATCGTGCGAACCTCCGTTGGAAAAAGGCGCAGAAGGACTGGGCGGCGGCGAATCCCGAACTGGCCGCGAAGCGCGAGGCCGCGCTGCACGGCAAGCTGCCGCAGGATCTCGTGACGAAGCTGCCGACGTTCGATCCCGCCAAGCCGGTCGCCACGCGCGCCGCGTGCGGTACGGTGATGTGCTCGCTGGCGGCCGAAGTGCCGTATCTCGTGGGCGGATCGGCCGACCTGGAACCGTCGAACAAGACGAACCTCAAGCCGTTCAACTGGATTTCGGCGGAGGACTTCTCGGGCCGTAACTTCCACTGGGGCGTGCGCGAACTTGGCATGAGTGCGATTGTGAACGGCATTCAGGCGCATGGCGGCTACCGCGCGTTCGGTGCGACATTCGCGGTGTTCTGCGACTACTGCAAGCCGGCGATCCGTCTTGCGGCGCTGATGGGGCTGCCGTCGATGTGGGTCTTCTCGCATGACTCGTTCTACGTGGGTGAAGACGGTCCGACGCACGAACCGGTCGAACAGCTCGCGATGCTGCGTACGATTCCGAACTTCCTTGCGTTCCGTCCGGCCGATGCGAATGAAACGGCGGCCTGCTGGCTTGCGATGCTGCAGAACAAGGAAGGTCCGTCCTGCATTCTCACGAGCCGCCAGAACCTCCCGATCCTCGAGGGCGTGACGCCTGAGAAGGTCGCGAAGGGCGCCTATGTGATTTGGGAGTCGAGTCCGATGCCGGATGTGATGTTCATCGCCTCGGGCAGCGAGGTTTCGCTCTGCATTGAAGCCGCGAAGCGTCTGGCCGAAGCGGGCCGCAATGCGCGCGTCGTCTCAATGCCGTGCCGTGCGCTCTTCGAGCGTCAGCCGCTTGCCTATCGTGAAAGCGTCATTCCGGGCACGTGCGCGAAGCGCGTGATCGTCGAGGCCGGTGTGCGGTTCGGCTGGGATTCCTACGCGATGAACAAGGCGACGACGCGTTATATCACGCTCGACACCTTCGGTGCGTCGGGTCCGTACAAGGAACTCGCCGACGAATTCGGTTTCACGGTCGACAACGTCTACGCCAAGGCGCGTGAGATGCTGTAAGTCCCATGGCCGACGGTGACTATGAACGGGGGCGCGACCGCGAAATCGCCGCGCTCCAAAGTCGGTTGCGCGCGCTTGCAAAAGCGCGTGCGACTGTTCCCGCGATTCTCGTTCTGAATGGATGGGCCTCGTCGCCTCAGGCGTGGGATCTCTGTTCGTTCAAGACGCGCCACGCGGATTCGCTGCGTCTTTTCTCCTACCTCGAGCAGCTGGACGGTGCCCCTCAGGCATTCATCGATTCGCTCGATCCGCATCGTCCGCTCATTCTCGTCGGATGGTCGATGGGTGGAAGTTCGGCGTTGAACTTGGCGTGTCGGTATCGCGCGCGCCTTGCGGGACTCGTCCTGCTCGCGGCGACGCCGCGGATGATGGAGGAACAGGAGACGGCCTGGCGCGGGATGAATGCGCGTCGTCTTGAGGCGCTTCGCAAGGGACTCGAACTCACGCAGGGCGCCGGTTTCTTCGGCGTGCCGGAGGGATGTCCCAATCCCTATCAGATGGACACCACCGAGAACCTTGAGCGAGGACTCCGCTATTTGCTCGACACCGATCTGCGCGCCGACTTGGCGCGAGCCTTCCCCGAGGGGACAGACCCCTCGTTTCCTGTTTACATTTTCCAAAGCGAACACGATGGCATCGTGCGACCGGAAAACGCGTCCTATTTGAAGACGGTGTTTCCGCACGCGCAGCTCGTGTTCGTGTCTGGATCGGAACATGCGTTGCCGATCCGAATTCCCAAGGAGATCGATCATGCCGTTGACGCTTGCCTCGCAGTCGCCGCGACGCGCCCGCATTCTCGCTGACCTCGGCGTGCCGTTCGAGGTCGTGAAGACGGATGCCCCCGAGGTCGCGTTCCCTCACGATCCGGAAGGGACCGTAATAGAGAACGCGCGTCGCAAGCTCGCCGCCTGCGCGCAGCGTCCCGCCTTGGCGGCGGATACGATCGTGTGGTGCGAAGGCCGCATCTACGGCAAGCCGAAGGACGAGGCTGAGGCGAAAGAATTCCTGCGTACCTTTTCAGGTCGTACGCACCAGGTCTTTACCGGGGTCGCGTATGGTGATGCGAAGGGGATTCAAACCGCGTGCGTGCGTTCCGATGTGACTTTCCGCGCGTTGACGGAAGCCGAGATCGAAACCTACATCGCCCTTGTCCATCCACTGGACCGCGCCGGAGCCTATGACATCAACGAACACGGCGACCTTCTGGTTGAAGGCTACACCGGTTCATACGAGAACATCGTCGGTTTACCCGTGGAACCCCTGAGGCAGTTTCAGGCCATTTAGATTAAAGGTTAAAAGTTAAAGGTTAAAGATTAAAGGTTAATGCTCAAGGGTTTTAGGGGGTGGGAGTATCTGACGCACGAGGACCTAAAACCTATCTCGAATGATGTTCGAAAAATTCGTCCTCGGCTCTCTTCAGCGCGGCGTGCATGGCTTCGGCGTCGGGCGCCTGACGCAGTTCGTCAAGCAGCGTCGTTCCGTGTACGAGCAGGCAGAGACGCGCGAGGATGTGCAGGTGCAGCGTATGGTCGGTACAGCAGACGAGGAAAAAGAGGTCCGTACCCGTGCCGTCTTGCGCGCCGAAGAAAACGGGACGCGACGTGCGGCCGAGCGCGAGGAAGGTCTCCTGAAAGAGATAGGGGTCGTGGTAGCGCGGATGCAGCAAGGCCACGCCATTGCCCGCCGCCGTGGAGGCGACCTCCTCGCGGGCGCTCAGTTCCGCGAAAAGGGTTTCGGGATCGTAGAGTAAGCCGGTTGAATCGGCAAAGTCCGTCATGTCGCGCAACACGCCGGCTCGCGTTTTCGCGTTGAGTTCCGGTTGGATCGTCTCAATGCGCAGCAATTCGGCGATGTGGAAGTCGTGTCCGTCGCTCTTGCGGCGTTCTTCCATCGCGAGACGGTGTTCGCTTGAGAGTTCCTTGTCGCTGATGGACATCAACCGGCGCTGGGCCCATTCGTCCAATGCACGATGCTCGAAGAAAAACTTGTCGCCACGCTTCACGCTCGGCACCTCGCCCCGCTGGGCAAAGTGCTTGAGTTCGTTCTCCTTCATATGAAGGTGCGCAGCGGCGCTTTTCTGATCCATTAATTGAAAGCTCACGACAAGGAAAGTGCTAAAGGGTTGAAGAAATTGGTCGGGCGCGTTTTCCGAACACGCCCGACCGGTTGCCTCAGCGGATGCGGAGGTTGCGGTATTCGACCGTCATCGGCGGCCCCTGGTGGAGCTGAAGGGCGATGTGGCCCTTGGACGGGAAGAACTCCTCGCGCGGATCGACGATCGACGTCGTCTTGACGCCGTTGATCCACACGGTGATCGTGCGGCCTTCCACCTTGACGCGGATGTCGTTCCACTGCTCGACCTTGTAGAGCTTCTGCAGCTCCTTGGCGTCGGCAAAAACCTTGACGGACTTCTTGCCGTCGGCGGCGATTGAAACATCGGCGCCACGCTGGCCGACAAGGTGCTGACGCGGGTGGTAGATGAAGCCCACGAAGTCGCCGCCGCCGTTCATGTCCGCCTGGTAGCCGTTGTCGCCGATGAACTGCGGCTTGCACCGCAACTGGATGCCCGAGTTCGCTCCGCGGGAGAGCTTGAATTCGGCGCGCAGTTCGAAGTCCGTCAGCGTTTCCGCCGTATAGACGAGGTGGTGGTTCGGCTTGCAGAGATGTTCCGGCGTCGAGGCACCGAGGATGACGCCGTCTTTGACGGTGAAGTAGCCGTCCTTCTGCGTCCAGCCTGTGAGGTCCTTGCCGTTGAAGATCGGACGGAACAGAACCGCGTCGCTGCCCGGTACGCGTCCACGCTTTTCAAGCGCCTTGAGCATCTCGACGAGCGTTGCACGGTAGGCACCGGTGGCAGTACGCGTCGTATCGACGAGTACCTTTGCGAGTGTTTCGGGCAGCACCACGCCGGCGAGTTCGATCTCTTCCGACTCACGGGTCACCGTTTGAATGACCGGGCCTCCGTCGACCGAATACTTCAGTCGGAGGAACTTCACGCGTCCGGGTGCCGGATCGTACGCGAAGCCGCCGTGACCCGCCAGTCTGTTGCTGGCCATGATGGTGCGCGAGCCGCCCTTGACGAGCGAGCTGACCATGACCTTCACGTTCGCGCAAGGCGTTTTGCCGTTGTCCTGCGGCAGCGGGTCCGGACTGTACAGCGCCTCGATCACATTGATCGGCACGGAATCGGCCGTGAACTCGCGCGAACAGATGCGCACGAGGGCGGCGCTCAGGCGTTCTTCGTTCGGCTGCTCCTTCAGGAGCGCGAGCAATGTCGGCACGTCCTGAGGTCCGCACAAGGTGGCGAACGCTTTGAAGATTTCGCCGCGGATGGGGTCCTGCCGGGTCGTGCGTGCGGCTGCCAGCAGCTTGGGCAGGCAGGCGCGTTCACGGCGCTGGCCGATGACGCCGATGGCGAGTTTGGCCCGCTTGACGTCTGTTCCATTGATGAGTTCGAGCATCTTCGCAACGACGCCGGCGTTCGGGAATCCGACGAGCTGACGCTGGGCGAACTGGGCCGCGAAACCGGAACCGAGCGCTTGTTCGACGAGCGCGGGCACCGTTGAAAGGTCGCCTTTCTGGACGGGCGTCGGCGGCGGGAACGCGGTGATTTCCTTTGCGGCGCCGACATAGCCCGGCACGAAAGGCGTGGTACGCGTCTTGAGCGACACCTCGAGTCCCTGGCGGCGCTGCGCGTTCTTCACCGTTGCGAGCGCGTTCTTCAACGCGGCTTCGGCGGCCGGCTGCGGGAAGTTCTCCAGCGCGCTGCGCGCGGCAAGGAAGAGCGCGGGCGGCGTGTCGTCCTTCAGAAGGGCGGCGAGCAGCGGAATCGCCGCCTCGCTGCCCTTGTGGGACAGTTCCTGGCAGGCGGTCACCTTGTCGTTGAGGCTGTTCTCCTTCAGCACGGCCAGAAGTTCCGGTTCCGTCATACGGAACGCAGGGAATTTCAGTTCCGCACCGACGAGCGTGAAGGCCGTGGCGAGGAGCGAACAAATAATCAGCTTCTTCATTTGAAATCCTTTTCTTAGATGATCTGCCAGCCTTCGCGCTGCGCGCGGCCGAGCATGCGGTTGGCTTCGACGTCGTTGACGAACTGTTCCTTGACGGGATCCCAGGTGAGGTCGCGTCCGAGCCATTGGGCGATGTTCGCGCAGTGCACGGTGGACATCGAACGGTGCATGATGACCGGGTTGGCGACCGTCTTCGTGCGGGCACGCACCGAGTTGAGGAACTGGCGCATGTGGTTCTGTCCGGTGAAGCCCGTGCGCACGCAGTAGTCGGCGAGGATCTTGTCGTAGTCGGCCAGCAGGGACGGACGCGACGCCTCGGGCCGCGTATAGCCGTCGGCGCACGAGACCCAGCCTTCCGTACCCACATAGCGCACGCCGCAGGTCCCGTGCCAGCCGGTCTGCTCGGCGATCATGTCCACGCCGTTCGCGAAGTGGAGGCGCATGCCGTTGGGAATCGGCTTCGGGATGTACGGGTAGTGGACCGGCGACGTGTCCTCCGCGCCGATCGCGTGATGGCATTGGGCGAACGTATGCGAGCCCCATTCGCCGATCACGCCTGTATAGAGGTCGTGGTCGCGGTGCCAGCCCGAAGGCAGATACGCATGGTTATAGGGACGCCACGGGCAGGGCCCGATCCAGGCGTCCCAGTCGATGTAGTCGCGCGGCGGAAGGGGTTCTTCCGGCAGCCAGTTGCGCTGGATGTTCACGTTGCCGCCCGGGGCGAGATGGGCATAGACGGTCTTCACATCGCCGAGACGTCCAAGGCGCAGAAGTTCGTTGCAGACGACGAAGTTCGGTTCGCTCAGACGCTGCATGCCGGCCTGGTAGACGCGCTTCGTCGCGCGTGCCGTTGCAACGACGGCCTGGCCTTCGCGCACCGTCATCGAGGCGGGCTTTTCCGTGTAGACGTCGATGCCCGCACGCATGGCGGTGATCGAGACGCCCGCGTGCCAGCGGTCGCCCGTCGCGGTGTAGATCGCTTCAATGTCCCCGCGCGCGAACATCTCCTTCATGTCGATGTACATCGCGCAGTCCTTCGTGTTGTAGTGGCTGTCGACGATGCGCTTGATGTTTTCGCGCCGCGGTTTCCAGACGTCGCAGATGGCGACAAATTGAACTTCAGGATCCGGCAACACCCAGCTCTGCAACACGCCCGAGCCGCGTCCGCCGAGACCCACGGCGCCCATCACGATACGATTGGACGGAGCCACCTTGCCGTCGCGTCCGAGCGCGGATGCCGGAACGAAAAGCGGCAGAGCCACGGCACCGGCGGCCTGCGTCAGAAACGAACGGCGTGAAATCTTGTGTTGAATCATCAATACCTCCTTGAAAGTTTACATCAAGTATTATAGCGCAAATTAACCTCTTCCGCCACCATAAATGTTCGTAGGCAGAACGTCCAATCCGAACATTCCAACATTCGATCATTAATTACATGCCGATACAGTTGGTCAGTT
>JAKSOY010000218.1 GCA_024405255.1 Kiritimatiellia bacterium | reverse complement strand
ACCTCTGCGAGGCGACGGAGCTGCCCGCGAAGTCGCTCATGTACCAGAGCGGCTATCTCACGATCAAGGGCCTCAGCGAGACCGAAGTGGACGAAATCGGCAACCCGAAATTGATTCTCGGCGCGCCGAACCACGAGGTGCGCGGGGCGATCCGCGCGGGCTGGTTCAACAACATCGTCAAAATTCCCGCGACCGAGTTCGACGCGTTGGTGGATGTGGCGAAGCGCCAGGTCGCGGCGGGGGATGTTGACGGTCTCGTCAACGAGACGCTGTATCGCATCTACGCGAAGATTCCACCCGAATGGCGCATCCGTACCGAGGCGGACGTGAAGCGCCACTTCCGGCTCTTCATGGAAATGCTCGGCGCGAAGGTCTTTGCCGAAGAAGGGTCGGCGCGCGGGTATGCCGATGCGATCATCGAGACGCCGCAGTTCGTGTGGGTGTTCGAGTTCAAGTTCAACAAGTCCACGAAGGCGGCGATCCGCCAGATCCGCGAGAAGGGCTACGCCGACCAATATAAGGGTGACAAGCGCCCCGTGACGCTCGTGGGTATCAACTTCCGCACGGCGAAGCGCAACATCGACGAGCCGGTGTTCGTTCAAATGTAAAATAGAAAACGGAAAATGGGAAATGCGCGGGTGGAGTACACCCGTTCATGCAAGGATGTGCTGAAAGGAGCGAAGATGGTGTCCCTTAAAATTGTCGGAAGAGGATTGACCTACGCGGTAGTTCTCGTCGTTTCAATGGTTGGATTGACGGTTTCGGCGGCGGAGCGGCGGCCGATGGCGCTTCACGTCATGCTTGATGGCCTTCGGGCCGATGCCGTGGAGAGCGGACAGATGCCCAACCTTGCGAAACTGCGTGCGGGCACATGGCAGCCGGGCTATGCCGCTGCGTGGACGCTCTTTGCCCGTACCGTACCGGAGTCGACGGTGTCGGCGCCGAACCATGTGTCGATCGCGACGGGAGTGACAGTGGCGAAACACGGTGTGAAAGACAACGGCCAGACCGTAACCGGAAAATACTCGTCCTATCCGACCTGGCTTGCGCGTGTCGTGGGGGCGAATCCGAGCCGTCACGCGCTCTTCGCCTACTCCTGGTCGGAGGATGGGGATCTTGGTGCCGCTCCTGGTGTGATGTTCCTCCACGGAACCGATGCTGAAAATGCCGTGGCGGTGCCTGCCCGGCTCGCCGCATCCAATGCGCCTGATGCGACGATGCTCTTCATCGACTGTCCCGACTCGGGCGGACATTCGGGCGGCTACTATCCTTACAGCGCCGCCTATCTCACGAACGTGCGGACGGCGGATGCGACGATCGGCGCCTGTCTTGCGGCCATCGCTTCGCGTGCGACTTTCGCGGAGGAGGATTGGCTGGTCGTTGTCGTAGCCGACCACGGCGGCTTCTCGACGTCTCACTCGAATGCCCACGCCGCGCAGGCGAGTACGGTGCCGATTGTCGTGGCGGGCTTGAACGTCGCGCCGGGAGAAATCCGGGGGCGTCCGTACAATTACGATCCTACGGCGAACCTGCTCGCCCATTTCGGACTTGGCACCGCCCAGGCGCCGGTCGATGCGCGGGCTGTTGCGGGAACGTCCACCGCGGTACGTCCGTTCGCGGATGCGCTCGCCGTCTATCTGCCGTTCAGCGACGCTTCGATGACGAACCTTGCGCCGAACGCCACCGTGACGGCCGTCCCCTCGGCGAGCAACGCGACGATCAATGACAACGGTTTCGCGGGCAAGGGACTCAAAATCGCCGCAGGCGGCAAGGTGAAGCTGGAGGGATCGGAGGACCTCTCGTTCGAGGATGGAGGTCAGAGTTTCACCGTCACCGTGTGGGTACGGCAGAACCAATCCGCGTTTAAAGACTCCAAAGGCAATAACACCGATCCTGTGATCTGGGGCAACAAGAACTGGGGCAGTGGCGGTAACGCGGGCTTGGCGCTTGTGGCGCACGGCGCCCGGGCCGGAATTTCCAGCCTGTTCGGTCCCTTTTTCAACTATGTGGGATCGGCGCGCTACGATATCGGAAACTTCATCAACGAAGGGGCGGCGCTGTGGGCGTTCTACGCCGTCACACGTACGGACGATGGCGTGGTGAAGGTGTACCAGGGACGGCGCGACGGGGCTCTCTGTTGGGTGGCGGAAAACGGAGCGTCGATGACGACGTCATCGTCGGGGTATCCGTTCTGGCTCGGTACGGATGGCACGGGTGCCTATTCGAGAAACTACGTGGGCGAGCTCGACGACTTCGCGCTGTGGACGCGCGGACTTTCGCACGACGAGATCCGTCGCATCTACGAGAACGGGCGGCGCGGGCTCGAGTTCGGCGAACTTCTTGCGGACGAAACGCTGGACCATCCGACGCTCGCGGTGACGAACTACGATGGCGACACGGCGACGCTCGCAATCGGCGGTACGCGCACCGTGCCCTATACGCTCTGCATCGCCTCCGGCGCGGCGGATGCGGGCGACGACAAGTATGCCTGGGACCATTTCGACATCGTCGGTGAAATCGCGGCGGGGACGACCGCGTATACTTTTACGCTGCCGGCGGAATTCAAGAGCGAGTCGCGCAAGTTCCGCTTCTTCCTCCTGAAGACGACCGACCTGCCGTATGCGAGCGAAGTCGCAACGCTCGCCTCGGCCGGGGCGAGCGCCGTCAACACGCAGGTCTGTCCGCGCAGCGGCGCGTCGATCGCTTTCGACGTGGCCTGTACGGCGGCCAACAAGACCTGCGACTGGATTTTCGGCTCCTACTACAATGCGGGCTCGACATCTTCGCCGCAGAAGTCCGGCAACTTCGGCCTTGCCTTCTCGATCCATCCGCCGGACCTCCTCTTCCATCATGAAATCAACGGCGCCAATGCCAAGCACAGCACGCTGTTCACGTACGGACAGTCCTACCACATCGAGTTCTCCGTTCCGTCGCTCACCATCGACGGCGTGACGGAACCCACCGGGCAGAGCGCCGCCGGATTCGTCGAACATGGCTATCCGATCGAGCTTTTCCGCAACCTCCGCAACAACGCGGCCTACGACTCGACGATCAATGGCACGCTCTCGACCGTCACGCTGCGGGCGGACGGCGTGACGGTGCGCGATCTCGTGCCGGTCGTCGATGCGGATGGCAAGGGTGCATACTTCGACCAGGTGAGCGGGCGTATCCTCCCTGAGACGACAGGTAATGCGCTCACACCCGGGGTGGCGCGCGATGCGGCGCGCAAGGGCTGGGTGCGTGCCGTAACGGGAATGCTCGACGGCAATGCCTCGCGGCTCGCGACAGCGTGGTGGACGGGGCGTGGCACGGCGGGCGACTTTACCGATCCGGCGAACTGGGCTTGTACCAACGCCGTTGGCGTGGGCGTGGACGGGGCCGTGCCCACGGTGGAGACGACGGTGTACGTGGGGGGCGAGGCGATGTTCTCCGTCCCGGAGGGCGCGATCCTCTTCCCGCATGCGGGCGGCATCGTGTTCGTGAACGTGCGCCTTGCAGCGGATTGCGACTGGCGCGGTCTTGTGTCGGGCGAGATCGCCGCCGGTTCGACGATCGACCTCAATGGACACGCACTCCAGTTCACCGGTACGGCGGCCGGAACACCGAACGGTTTCACCGTCACCGATACCTCGGCGGGCGAATCGGGTGAGTTCCGCGTGTCCGTCGCAGAAGGTGTGACGTTCACGAATAGCGCGATCAATCTCACGGGCAACCTGCGGCTCGTGAAGGACGGCACGGGTTCGCTCCTCGCCAAGATGACGGGCCAGACATATGAGGGCGGCACCGAGATCGTGGCCGGTACGGTCTCTTGCGGGGTGACCATCAATCAGGGGTGGCTCTTTGGCGCGGCGGGATCGGAGATCACGGTTCGCGCGGGGGCGTTCTTCAATCTCCTCGGTAAGAAGGGCGGCGAGGCCTACTCGTTCGTCCTGGACGGCGGTACGGTCATAAACGACACGCCGGTCGACAGTAATGACGCCACAATCGGCAGTCTGCGGCTTCTCGCCGATTCGACGCTTCTCCTCCCGGATATCGCCTTCAAGCACGACGTCACCGTGGCGGCGAACAGCGTTTGGGAACTCAGCGGGAAGACGCTCACGGTGCAGCTGCTGGGCACCGATCCCGACCTGTATTTCAAAACGGGCCCTGTGACCATGCGCAACGGCACGGTCAAAACAGTGGGTACCGGTGGATTTTTCCATGACTGCATCGGCGTGAACGCCTCGGACCACGTCACCTACGATTTCGAGAGTCTGCTGAGATTGAAGGCATCGGGTGCGAGGGTGGCGAATTTCATCAACCGAACGACGACCAACGGAGTGGCCAGCCGGACGGACAGCAAGGTGGCTGTGTGGCTCGAACTTTCCGGCACCTTCACGCCGCTTTCGCCGTGGTGCTATAATATGCGCCTTTTCGACGGGGCGACGGTTGACCTCTCGGGGCGCGATACGGCCTGGTCGCTTGTCTGCGCGGTCAACTATGGTGACAACTATACTACGCGGACCGAGTTCGCAGGCGGTACGGTGACGGTGAATCTCGCCGGCCGCACGGACCTCGCGCAGGGGTTGAAGGTGATCGACTTCGCCGGCGCGCCGGTATCGGAAGGCGTCGTGTTCGTGCCCGATGCCCAGACCGTTGAGAACTATATGTTCGAGCGGCGGAGCGACGGCTTGTATCTCACCGCCTTCGTGAAGACCGCGCGTTGGACGGGCGAAGCCGGGGATGGCGACGTGACGAATCAGGCGAACTGGGACTGCCGTGACGCGAATGAGAACGTCGTTCCGGATGCGCTTCCGGGTCTCAGCACGACGGTTCTCGTGCCGGCGGACGCAGCCGATTTCAATTTCCCGGCCGCTCAGTCGATTGCGGTTGGCGAAATCCGTTTCCTTGGCGACACTTACACGCTGAGAGCCGATGCGGACTGGAGCGGCATCGGGGCGGGAATGGTCTCGCGGTATCCTGAAATCATCGACGTGAACGGACACGAATTGACGCTGTCCGTAGAGCCTACATCATCCTCGAATACGACCGATCTGACCACGCCCGGAGGGACCGTGCGCGCGTATTTCGGCAACAGTACGACGCCCCATGACTCGTCGGCCAATCTTGTCGACAATGTTCCAACGACTGCCGGTCGCGTTCTTTCGCCGAATCCCTTCCCTGGTTGTAAGATCGATTACGATTTCGGCGCGGGACAGGGACGGGTCGTTCGCGGCCTGCGATTCTATTGTTCCACGTATGGAGAACGTCGGCCGAAGGATCTCACCGTCTACGGAACGATGACCGATCCGGCAACGGCGGCGGAAGGTGACTGGAAGCAGCTTGGCTCCTTGCAGGATCTGAAACTCACCGTCAACGGTTGGTCGGATTATCTGCACTTTGGCAATGAGACGCCCTATCGTGCCTATCGCCTGAAGATCAACAGCAATATGGGGCGTGACGCCTACGGCAGCTACCTTGAACTCTGGGAAATGGAACTCGTGGAAAGTGCGCCGCTTGCGGCGAACATCACAAGCGGTGTTGCAGGCGGCGCGCTGTCGTTTGACGTACCGAGCGGAAAGTCGGTGCAGATTGCCAAAACGTCGCTCAGCGGCTCGCTTAAAGTCCGCAAGACGGGCGCGGGCACGTTGGTGTTCAGCAAGGAGAACCAGACCTACGCGGATGGCACGGAAGTGGCGGGCGGTACGTTCTTGTGCGGCGTTTCGGCAACGGCTACGACGCCGCTCGGGCCGTGGGGAAGCGCCCTTACGGTGAACGAGGGGGGCACGTTCGACATCGGCGGCGTGAACGGCGTTGAGAACTATGCACTCACGCTGGCGGGCGGAACGCTCCAGAACTCGGGCGCGGATTCGGCGACGGTCGGCAACCTCGTGCTGACGGCCGATTCCCTGATCAACTTCCCGAATGTTGGTACGGGCAAGAACGACATCAGGGTCGTCTCGAACACGGAATGGGATCTCGGCGGAAAATTGCTCTCCGTCACCTTTGCCGGAACCGACCCCGACCTGCTCTTCCAGAACGTGACGAATGTGACGATCCGCAACGGTACGATCAAGACGACGGGCAACGGATTCTTCAATGACCAGATTGGCATCGACGCCACCGACCGCGTCACCTACGATTTCGCGAGCAAGCTTCGGCTGAAGGCGAATGCGTCGGTGTCGAACTTCGTCTGCCGTACGACGTACAATGATGTGGCCAGCCGGAAGACGGACAACAAGACGGACGTGTGGCTGACGCTTTCCGGCGTCTTTACGCCGCTTTCGCCCTACTGCTACAACATGCTGCTCGTGAACGGCGCGACGATCGACCTTTCGGCGCGCGACACGGCTTGGGCGCTTGAGTGCGCGGTCAACTACAGCGTCAACTACACCACGCGCACCGATTTTGCGGATGGCGCGACGATCAAGATCGACCTCGGAGAGCGCGAGTTCAAGGAGAAGACGCAGATCATCACCTGGAACAAGGCCCCGACGAACCTTTCGACGCTCCATTTCCGCAGCGCGGACAGGCAATACCCATTGGTGGCCGATTCCGAAGGCGTGTGGGTCCTCCCGAAGTTGTTTATGATCATCCTTCGGTAGTGTCTCGTGGTGATCTGATCTTAAGGTCACGCCCGCCGAGTGGCGAGCGCCAATCATTCAATGAATGACCTTTGGTGCCTCTGAATGCTGTGCTGGAAAGGGGAGATTATGCTATAATGTGCGGTATGGAAAAGATCACAACAGACATCTCGACGTTCGAGAACATGCGCAAAGCGGGGTACGTCTATGTCGACAAGACGGACCTCCTGTGGCAGCTTGTCGCGGAGACGGAAGGTCGCCAGTTCTTCATTTCGCGTCCGCGGCGCTTTGGCAAGTCGCTTATGCTCTCGACCCTGCAGGCGATTTTCGAAGGGAAGCGCGAGCTCTTCAAGGGGCTCAAGATCGAGAAGATGAAATACGACTGGGCGAAGTACCCGGTCGTGATGCTCGACATGTCGGATGCCGCGGCGGAGTCAGTTGAACAGTTGCGCGAGAACCTGCTCGGCATCGTCGATGGTCTGGTGGATGAATTCGAACTTGAAGGCGTGCGCAGGACTTCTTCGCCGGGTATGTATCTTGGCAACTTCTTCAAGGCGCTCGCGAAGAAGAGCGGTCCCTTTGTCGTTCTTGTGGACGAATACGACGTGCCGCTTCAGGGATTCTTCGGCAATCGTTCTGCGCTCATCTGTGTGCGCAGGATGATGCACAACTTCTACATTCGTCTGAAAAGGAACCAGGCGAACATCCGCTTCCTGATGCTCACGGGCGTTACGAAACTCACGAAGGTTTCGGTGTTCTCCGGACTCAACCATCTTCGCGACTTGACGATGAAATTCCCGGACTACGCGACGCTCCTCGGCTACACGCCCGAGGAAATCGCGAAGTTCTTCCCCGGCCGGCTCGATGCGCTCGCGAAGAAGCACCAGACGAACCGCAAGGGGGCGCTGAAGCTTCTGCTCGACTGGTATGATTCCTATCGGTTCTCGCCCGATACGGACGCGCGGGTGTGCAACCCGATCTCCATCGGCCTGGCGCTCTCGACGGGGACGCTGAAGAGTTTCTGGGTGGGGACGGCAGTTGCGACCTTGGTGAT
>JAKSOY010000217.1 GCA_024405255.1 Kiritimatiellia bacterium | reverse complement strand
GAATCGTTCCCGCCTTGGGCATACAACACGGCAAACGAGTGCTTTCAGGGCAGGAGAGAGACCGAGAGTAAAAGAGTGAATTATTCCCTCTTCTTATCATCCCTATCCCCATCCTGCTTGGCTCAAACGGCATTTTGAATTGTTCGCAAATTGTTCACGCGAATGTGACCTATCCGAGTGCTCGTCCCGAATAGGTCACATCGGTGCGACCAATTTACGAACGCCGTCTGGAGGGCTTCCGAGCGGCACTACGGTAGACGGTAGCCGACTTCGTTGCGCTTGACCGCACCTCCTGAATCACCTCGCCCGTCTCCAGCATCGTGTCCATGACCTTCCCGAAGGTCGCGCTATCGACCCGCGAAGCCCGAAGCGCGTCCCGGCGCTGAAGCGTACCTCCCGCCGTCGCCAAGGCGCGGCGAATCCGCACGGCGATCTCCTCGAAGCCGGTCGAGAACATGAAGAGCGAGGCCTTGTGCAAGAGTCGGCGAACCGACCAGCTGACAATCTCGTAGGCCCACGTCGCACCTTCTTTGGAGAGCTGCGGCTGATAGGGGTTCTCGCTGAGCGCGTAGACCATCGCCAGTTTTCGCACCTTCTCGTAAGCACGACCCCAAAGCGCCGTGCCGATCTCGTTCTTCTTGCGATCGAAGAACGTCCGCTGGGCTTCGGCATCTTGGGCGATGCCCCACAACATGTCCGTCACGCCTTCCTTTTCGGGAATGACGTAAGGCTGCGGCAGCGCATCCGCTAGCTCAAACATGTTGCCGCCGGGCTGAAACTCTCGCAAGTAAGTGCCTTGCTGCTTGAGCCGCTCGGGAATAGGCAAAAGCTTCGGCTGCTGCAGCCCGGCTGTTTCCGTACACTCCAAGATGAAGCACCGTCCCGCCAAGCCACCCGTGAGAGTATGCTCGGCCAATGCGCCGTAGAACGCATCCGGCGTACTCGAGCCGAGCAAGACGAGACTCGGATGGACGATGACCGACGGCCCCGAGATCGGCACTCGCCGCGTCTGGGTCGCGGTCTTGCGCTTGGTCAGCACACCCTTGGACGACGTATAGAGCGTCAGCAATGTCGCACCCATCGTGTTGAAGACCGATTCATCCTTTCGCAGATTGCGGAAAACGCTATCGACCTCATCCGGCTGGAAGAGCATCGACGGTGTGACAGCCAAGGCATCCTCCAATCCCTGACCCGACGCAAAGGCCTCGGCGCTCTGGGCGGACATCCCGAGCTCGTAGAGGAGATTGCGATTCACATCACGTGGATTGTCCTTTCCCGACGTAGATGGACCGAGGGTGATGAAGTAGTTGTTCGTTCGCGAATTGTACGAGTCCGTGTACTTGCGTCCACCCAAGAATGACATCATAGCCAAGGCTCCGTTGAATGCCGCGACCTCATTCGGACGCGGTGATGTGGCAAGCGTGTAGTCCTTCAGTTCTCCGACGAAGCCCGGCACGACCATCAGCTCGCTCCGCAAAGGCCCCGGGTTCGGGTAGAGATCTTCGGGTGCTTCCGAGTCGGTGTCCGAGGCTTCAACGGTGACGCGCGACGCAAGCAAGCCGCTCACGTCGACGGCCAGATCCTTCTTCTTGCCAAACCCAAGGTCCAGCAAGGCACTCGCCGCCCGTTTTGCATCGCCGCCGTGGACGAGCTGCACATAGACGGAGAACGGCGAATAACCGCGATTGGCCTCAAAAGGCTCGGCGTTCGACGAGAAGACATAGAACACCGTTCCGTTGAATGTCGCCGAAGTCCCGCCGTTCTTGCCGGGTCGCGTCCAATGCTCGTTGCCATCGGGCGTCTTGCCCATGAACTGCCAGCCCTGTTCCGTGAGTATCGGGCGGATGTCACCACGCGCATCGAAGTCCTTGCCGGGCAAAAGATCGTAATCCGACGCAGAAGGCGCGGAAACGCCTGCAGGGGCGCTCGGGATAACCGGCGCGAGGGCTGTTTCGTCCAACGCGCGGGCGGCCTCCAAGAGCCCCTGTCGCGCGTCTGGCGACAAGACGGGCAGATTGTCGAAGCAGCCTTGAATGAGAGCGTAGCCAGCCGAAGGCGCACAAAGGACGATGCCGCCCTCGCCGCGCGTCTCAATCAACGTGGCCGACTTGCCGTCACGGATGCCACGCGCGAGCTTCATGTTGCCTTCAACGGCCTCCTCGCACCGATAGAACGCATGGATGCCGGAGGATTGCGTCCGCTCGATGACCAGCGAATTCAACACCGCCGGATCGAGACGGCTTTTCCAGCGGTCGTACAACTCGGCGTGGTGATCAAAGTCGATGCATTCAAGATTGCCCGACACCCCGCCCGTGACCAGGCAGAGTGCATCGGGAGTCTGAGCGAACCAAGACTCAAGTTCGGCAGTCGTCGGGGGACGCTTCCTGTAGGTCTTCCACGCGCCAACCAAGGGACGCTTCTCGGCCTTGCTGGCGGGAAGAACCGCCAGCCCAGAGGCCAAGTACCGCTTGGCCACTTCAATCGTCACTTCTTTCATGCTTCAATCCTTTCCCATTCACGAATCTCACTTGCCGGCTTCCCGTTGCGGTCATATCGATTCCGAACGATGATCCTGATCGGAATGTCATGAAACTGCGAGGAGTCGCCGAGCGCATTGATGCCGGTCGCCACGCACAAGGCCGCCAACTTGCGACGTCCATGCAAGACGGGAGCCGGCTGGCTGTGCATCAGATAGGTGCAATCCAACAGCCTGTAGCCGCTGAACTCTCCTTCGGTAATCTTCAACAGAAGCCGCATACGCCGGCTCTTGCGGCTCCGCGACAGACGGACATCCGACTTGATGACGACGGCCGTATATTCACCGTCCGGGACAACGTCCACACAGTTCCACGATTCCGTTTCGTGAACCTTCACTTTCAATTCTGCCATATTCAGACCTTTCCTTTATAACGAACAGGAGAGACACGACCACCGTGTCTCTCCTGTCTCGTTCATTACCGCTTGCCCGTCCTTTTTTCCGGACCGAAATACGCTCGGCGCAGATTTTTGAGGAACAGCGGCTTGACCTTCTTGAAGAAGTCGGAAACCGAGAGATTCATCTCCTCCGCGATCTCCGACCACGAGTAACCTTCCTTGTATCGATTGGCGATTGCCCGACCAACCGGGTCGAGTGCATCAACCGTGTCGCAGAGGTCGATCTTGTTCAGATCAACCTCCATGTTTCCGTAAGGACTCTTCAGGATATCAATCCACCGCGACTTGTCATCGCGTCTCCTGTCGGCGCGGTCGTAGAGGGAAACCGTCACGCTTTCCTCGCGGTAGCGTTGATTCAGTTTCCGTTCGACATGTCCGCGTTCGCAGTCCACCACACGTTGGGCGAACGTGTAGTAGCAACTGAGCTTCGGATCGTACTTCGGGAAGGCCTTCATCAGCCGTTCGATGAACTGACTTCTGATGTCTTCCTCGTCTTGTACGTTCCGATTGTACTTTCGCGCCAACTTGTGAGCGACAGCGGTGATGTGTTTGAGGACATCGTCCGTAAAGGGCGTGTCCGGAACAGGATGAGTAACCACTCCTGACATCGGATTCTCCTTTTGATTCTCGGAGCTCCACGCACCATGCGCAGAGTCTCCAAGGTTGCGGAGAAATCCCGGTTATTCAGAGTGATTCAGGCACCTTTTCCAAAGAGAAGTGAAGCCCGCCCAATAAGGACAGGCCTCAGATTTTTTCGATTTCCCAATCCCAATCCCGCATCTCAGATGTTATTGGGATTTTCGATCTCGTGATCCGCCCAGAACGGCGAGTTGATTTCCAGCAGTTTCGTCACCGAAGCTTCGGGCAGTTCGCCGTTCACGATCTTCGAGACCAGGATCGGCGAGAGGAACGGGAAGCGCAGCAGCTTGGTCAGGTACGACGGACTCAACCCAAGCGCCTTGGCGAGCGCCTGCTTGTTCTTGTAGGTTGCCGAGGTCAGCAGCTCGCACCAGTTGACGCTTCGCCCGAGCGCCGTCAGAACGGCCATCTTCTCGGGCTCGTCCTTGCTGCTGCCGTCATCGTTCGGCACCACCACACACGAGCGTCCGAGATTGGTCTTGAAGGAGCAGGAGACGATGTCATGCTCTTCGCCTTCCGGCAGCATCAAGACGATCTCCACCTTGTCGGGGAAGAGCAGAACCTCGCGGACGAGCAGACGGAACAGGCGATCTCTCTCGGCGGGCACCATGTTCTCCCAGAAGGCCTCCATGTCCGATGTCGCACGACGGAAGGTCGCCGCCTTGTCGGCATCGCCACCCGCAACCAGACGAATGACGTCCGGGCGTTGCAACACACGGCCAATCCGCTGATAGACGAGACGGTCGATCACCTCCGCCGAGACATTGCGGATCGGGCAGGTGTGATCGATGCGCTTTGCGTCCTTCACGCACCGATAATAGATGTAGTGGCGGTTTTTGCGTCCCTTGTAGTTCGAGAACACGGGAGCCATTGCGCTTCCGCATGTCCCGCACTTGAGAAGTCCTTTCAGCGGGGCAAGCGTCTCGCGGTGCGACATCTTCGTTTCGCTCGGGCGATTCTCGTCGAGAATCCGCTGAACGGCATTCCACGTCGCCTCGTCGACGATCGCTTCATGAATGCCGTCGAACATGTCGCCCGTCCGCTTGATCGGCAGCTTGCCGATGTAAATGCAGTTGCGCAGAAGTGTCGTCACATGGCGGGGCAGCCAATGTCCGCCGTTGGGCCGCACGACTTTCGCCGCGTTGAGTTCCCGTGCGACTTGGCGAGACGAACCCGTCGCCGCGTAACGCCTGAACATCATCCGCACGGCATCTGCCGTCAGAGGGTCGACCTCAAGCTGCTTCTCAACGACCTTATAGCCAAACGGCGTCACACCGCCCGTCCACAGTCCCTTTTTGCGCGTGGCGAAGATCTTGTCCCGAATGCGGTCCGCAGTCATCTCCCGCTCGAACTGCGCGAAGGACATCAGAATGTTCAGCATCATTCGTCCCGCCGCATTCGACGTGTCGATCTGCTGCGTGACCGAGACAAAGCTCACGCCGTGCTGCTCAAAGAGCTTGGAGAGGTCGGTAAAGTCGCACAGCGAACGCGAAAGACGGTCGATCTTGTAAACGACAACGATGTCGATCTTCCCGTTTTCAATGTCGCGTTGCAGCTCCTTCAGGCCCGGGCGATTCACGTTGCCGCCGGAATAACCGCCGTCATCGTACCGCTTGTCAATGAGGTGCCATCCGTTCGACACCTGACTTTTGATGTAGGACGAGCAGGCCTCGAACTGGGCGTCGAGCGAGTTGAACTCGAGTTCCAGGCCTTCCTCTGTCGATTTGCGCGTGTAGACCGCACAACGCTTGATCTCATTCCTTGCCGCCATTACTTGATCCCCCAGAAGAGTTTGCCGTTCCAATTGGTGCCGGTAATCTTTCGAGCGATACCCGAAAGCGATCCGAACACTTCCCCATTAAACTCAAAGCGACCGTCCGAACGGACGATCGCTTCGTAATCCTTGCCTTGCCAACGCCGGATCAGTCGTGTGCCCGGCAGCATCTGTGACGCGAGAGGCTTCAGCCGCGACCCGTCGTCCGCCGCTTCAGCAAGCTTTCGCCGCACGGGCTCCTCCAAGGTGATTCCGTAATATCGCTCCTGAATCTTGTAGGCGATGATGGCACGGAGGAGTCCGCTGATGGCGCAATGCGGCACATCCGCGAGCTCGGCTCGATAATGTCGATGAAGCGCCCGTGCATCCAGCGCTTCAAGCCCGTTGATCTCGGCGATCAGTTCCGATGGCAGTCGGTGCATAAGATTTCCTTTCTCTTTACTGTAGCGTATACAACCATACCCGTGCGGTACTATCAAGCGCTTTTAGGGGCTTTCTCAAGCCGCTCCAGGACTCCCGCAAGGAGTCGCGCCAGATCTTCATACCGCACCGAGGTGTCCGTCTTGATGTTGTGATTCGTACTCATGCCCCGTTCATTACCGTCGGCGAGAATCTTTTTCCCGAAAATTTCGACAATCGACAGGCCGCTGTTGCCCGCAGCATCAAAAGATGCTATAATATTCGCGTTTTGAGGAATTAATATGGCAACTTCAAGCATCACTGCAAATTTCGAGCTCAAAGACCCGACTGCCGTCAGGGCCTTTGTCGATGCTTTCCTTTCCACGGACCACTGGCCGCAGCCGCAGCCTTCGGTGAAGGCCGTCCATTTCTCGTCCGACGAGGAGGCGCACAGCTTCTTCCGTCGCAGTCCCTACGCGCGTCGAGCCGCTTCCGTCTAATGGCGCTCTTTGTCCGCAATCTGTCTGACCTGCTGGCGTCCGAAGGTCGAGAGTTCGTCGAGACAGTCTTCGAGTCGTTCTCCTGCAAGCACAATCCCGAAGTCGACCATTACCTGAAGGCGAACGCCATCGACTTCACGGCCATGAGTTCCTCCGTCACGCACCTGGTCTTTGACGAGGATACCGGGCTTTGCGTCGGGTACTTTGCGCTCGCCCACAAGCCCATCTCGTTTTCCGAAGCCATTCTCAGCGGCAGTCAGCGGAAACGCATCGAGCGCTTTGCAAAGATCGACCCCGCCACACGGAAGTTCAATGTCTCGGCTTATCTCATCGCCCAGATCGGAAAGAACTTCAATGCCGAGAACGGGGAGCTGATCGAGGGCTGCCAGCTCTTGGATCTCGCCAAGGACGAATTGCGCATCGCCAAGAAGCAAGTCGGCGGGCAAGTCATCTTCATCGAGAAGGAGCAGGGCAACGCGAAGCTTGATGACTTCTACCGCAAGAACGGATTCGTTCCGTTTGATTCGCGCGTTTCCGAAGAGGACGGCGTCGTCTACGATCTGATGTTTTCCTTCTTGAAGTAAGGCGAAGATGACGCGGGAAGAGCGAGAGCACGAAAAAGCATTAGCCGCATTGGTCCGGGCCAACGCCAAAGCCCTGGCGGCGGCTGATGCCGTAGCGCGGGCGAACGCCGGACACATCGCAATCTCGAAGGCGAATTTCCATCCGCTCACGCTGACGGTCGATCCGGCAGAACGTCGCCATGCGGAAATGCTCGAGGCCATCCAGAGCCTCAAGCCGAAGCCTCGTCCGACGAACAAGGATATCATCACCGGTGAGGCGCTCAAACCGCCGCGTGAAAAGCCCATTGCCAAACGAGAACGCCTCGAGAAGTTCTTCAAGAGCCAAATCAAGGCCCTTGCCAAGTTGCGCGAGAAGAACTACTACTCCTTCCGCGATCATCTCAACAAAAACACGAAGCAGGCGATGGCCAGCCAAATGAAAATGCCCGACAGCACCTTTGGGCGGCTGGTGAACGGCAGCACCACTTTGAGGTGCCTGTGCGCCGCCGTGATGGACGAGAAATGCTTCAACGGCTATCTCGGAATCCACTCGCGTGTCGTTTGACATCGGCTTGATTCTCATACGCAAAGCCTGACAGTCCGCGCTCATCAACCTTGCCCAAGGCCGCGATCCCCTTTGTTTATTAGGCGGGGCGCAGTCTGAACTACTTTTGAACCGCGTTAGAAAATTCGGAGAATCGGGGGCGAATCCGGCCAGAGAACCAGCGTCCAATCATTCTAACAACCGACCTCGCATTGTCTATATGCACAAAAACGCCGCGAGAAAGCGGCGTTTCGTGATCTGTATCTCACACGGCGCGGACTGTCGTCCTTTTGTACCCGTGAGAAGTGGTCGGAGCGAGAGGATTTGAACCTCCGACATTCTGCTCCCAAAGCAGACGCACT
>JAKSOY010000216.1 GCA_024405255.1 Kiritimatiellia bacterium | reverse complement strand
GATCGCCACGACATCACCCGTCGCGACCTTGTCCGTCGCAGCGACACGAATTGTCACCGTTCCATCGCAGGGCGCTGAAATCGGCGTCTCCATCTTCATGACATCCATCACGAGAATTTCGTCGCCCGCATGAACCTGTTGCCCATTCGAAGCAGAAAGCCGAAGAACCGAACCGGGCACGGGGGCTTTCACCTCGGTACCGGACGCCGGAGCCGGAGCCGCAGCGACTGTTGTCTGCGACGCGACGGGCACACCGACCTTGCGTTTCGCCTTCGGTTCGTCGTCGGGTAGAATGTATGCAAATCGGCGCTCCAGCCGACTCGAGTATTTGACCACGACGATCATCACCCACAGAAAAAGGTACACTATGGCCATGCCCGCGACCATCAGCACGACTCCCTGCCCAATCATTGCCATCTTCTTGCCATCTCCTTTATCAGTGAACGGTCACCACAACCGCCCTTCACTAGAGGAAATGCCATTTCGACAAAATAAGTTCAGTCGAATGAAAAAAAATCTGGGAGCAGGGAATACCCCTTCAAAATCGCAGGGGGCCTCAAGGGAAAATGTTGGAACGCACGAACGCATAGCGGCGCGTCCCGTCAGGACGCAGCACGATGGCGGCACAATCGAGGAAGCGCACCCAGTTCGCTTCCGTGAACTGCGGCACCACCTTCTTCGCAAAGAGGAACGCCGCGTTATAAAGATCGTGCGTGGTGAACACACCTAAACGCGCCGTGAACTGTGCGAGCACAAATGCCTCCAGCTGTTCTGTTGCTGCATAGAGATCGGCGAATCCGATTTGACGCGCCGTCGCAAAATAGGTGAAGATCTTGTCGAAGAAATGTCCGTCACGAAAGAGTTCGAAGACCGCATGCTGGTCGGCGAAATACGGTGTCGAATTGCCGAGCGTATCGTCTACCGGAATCCCGTCGTCAGGGAGTCCCATGCCACGTGCAATGCCGGCGGCCGTCTGGCGCGTCCGCAAAAGCGGACTCGACAGGAACTGCACATCGTTCCGATAGGCCTTGAATTCCGTTCCAAAATCTTCGGCCATCCGTATCCCAGCCGGGGTGAGCGGCAGCGTCTCACAGAACGTGGGGTCGTCGTGGTCCATGTGCGGACGCTCCGCATGACGCACCATCAACAGCACGCGCGCACCGGCATCGAGTTCGGCGCGCATGTCGGCCAGCGTCTCCTCGACGGCCACGGGAACTGCAGGCAAACCGTTCGGCATCGCTTCGTCCCGTTACTTGATCAGCGAAAGGAATTCCTGGCGCACCTTTTCGTCCGCCCGGAAGCTCCCGAGCATGGCGCTCGTGATCATCTCGGAATTCTGCTTCTCGACACCGCGCATCATCATGCAGAGGTGGCGGCACTTGAACACCACGCCGACGCCTTCGGCCTTTGTCACTTCCTGAATCGCTTCCGCAACCTGCTCCGTGAGGCGTTCCTGAATCTGGAGGCGGCGCGCAAAACAGTCCACGATGCGGGCGATCTTGGAAACGCCGAGCACCTTGCTCTTCGCGATGTAGCCAACCGCGCAGCTCCCGTAGAACGGCAGCATGTGGTGTTCACACAACGAATAGACTTCAATGTTGCGCAGCACGACCATGTGGTTCGCGCCCGCATCGAAGATGGCGTTGTTCAGTACGCCGCGCGGCGTCTGGCGGTAGCCGCGCGTGAGAAACGCCAGCGACTTGGCGACCCGCTGCGGCGTCTTGACGAGTCCGTCGCGCGTGGGGTCCTCCCCCAGCTCGACGAGCAACTGACGCACCAGCTCGGCGATCCGAGCCTCGTTCGGTTCTGTACTTTTCTTCATTGCGCCCATTTTGTCCCTCTCGCTTAAATCTGCCAACCGAAGATTTTGAAATAACGGAAGACTTCAGAAATGAGAATGGCCGTCACCAGAAGCGGCGCGAAATACTTCACCATAAAACGGTAGAGCATCTTCGCCTTGAAGACGTGTCCATTCGCCTCAACTTCATCTTCGATCATCTTGGGCTTCATCACCCAACCGACGAAAATACAGGTGAGCGCCGCGACAATCGGCATCAACACGGAATTGGTGATGAAGTCGAAGAAGTCGAGGAACTGCTGTCCAAAGATCTTCACATCGCCCCAGGCGCCGTAGCCAAGCGCCGAGAACGTGGCGAGGAAGCAAATGACCGAACCCGTAAAGAACGTCGCCGCCTTGCGATCGAGATGCAGCAGGTCGCACACCGACGCCACGCACGCTTCATAGAGCGAAATGGCCGATGTGAGCGCCGCAAAAATCACCAGCCCGAAGAATGTCACGCCGAGCCACGGACCAACCTTGCCCAGCGTCGCGAACACCTTCGGCAACGTGACGAACATCAATCCCGGTCCCGTCCCCATCGCCGTCTTGATCGGCGTATTCGTCTTGACCGCGAACAGATAGACGACCGGAATGATCATCAAGCCGGCGATGACGGCAATGAGCGTATCGAATATCTCGATGCGGCGCACGCACTTCTCGATCGCGTCCTCCTTGCGCATGTAGGAACCGTAGGTAATCATAATGCCCATCGCGAGCGACAGCGAATAGAACATCTGCCCCATGGCACCGAGAATCGTCTTGCCCAGCTGGGCAATGGAAAAGACCGTCTTCCCGTCCGCCGTCGTCACGCTCAGCGAGTCCATGCTCGGGATGAGGTAGTACTTGAGTCCGTCGCCCGCGCCCGGCAGGAAGATGACATAGATCGAAATCGCAATGGCCAGCAGGAACAAAAGCGGCATCATCACCAGATTCGACTTCTCGATACCATTCTTCACGCCCAGTACGATCACCACCGCACAGGCCATCACAAAGATCGTCCCGTAGGCAAACGGCGCAAACGGCGCCGAAGTGAAGGCCGTGAAGAAGTCGCCGGCTTGCGCCGCGTCACCCGCCAACTGAACCGGCACGGCACCTCCCAGCGCCATCTGCACGTAGGTGACGAAGTATTTCAGCACCCAGCCGCCGATCACGCAGTAGTACGGCACGATCAAAAGCGGAATGATCGTACCGAGCAACCCGAGGAATCCCCATCCGCGATGAAGCTTGGAATAGGCCGTGAGCGGACTCTGCGCCGTCTTGCGTCCAATCGCGATTTCCGTGAGCATCAATGTGAAGCCAAGCGTCACCACAAGACAGAGGTAGACGAGAATGAAAGTACCGCCACCGTATTGTGCCGCAAGATAAGGGAAGCGCCAGAGGTTGCCCAGACCGATGGCGGAAGCCGCCGCTGCCAAAACAAAGGCCAACTGGCCCGACCAAGATGCTCGTTTCTGTTCCATGGGAAATGCGTATTGATTGAATGATTGATGTTGGCGAAAAGTCAAAACGCCGCCGCCGAAGGGCGACGGCGTTTCAGGAATTCCAGTCGCAGCGATTAGAAATCGTACCAGACCGAGAACTGGAACCGGTGATCGTCGGCATCGGCACCGAACGCCTCGTTGTACTGTGTCGTGAGGTAGGCGTACTCGAGACCGAAGTGCAAGTTGGCATTGAACTGATAGAACGCGTCGATGTACGCACGGTCGTTGTAGAGACGGCCGCCGTCGTACTTCGCTTCACTGTCAGTCGGATCGTCGAAACCATAGCCGATCGCAAACGACCAGGTGTCGTTCAACGCATAGTTCAAGTCGAGGAAGCCGCCGATCGTGGAGACCTCGCGTCCCTTGCGCGTCGGATCCTTGAAGCCGACCTTCTGGCCAATACCCGCCTGCACGCCGCCGAGGTTCTCACCCGCGAAGAGCTGACCCGTGAGCGTGAACTTGCCGAACGGCAACGCACCCGCGACCATGACCATGTCGCTGTCGTACTCGTCGCTCTGCCCCAGATACGCCTCCTCGTCCGCATCCCAACGGCGGCTCTTGTCGCGTCCGTACTGGCCGCCGAGACCGATAAGCCAGCGCTTGTCATCGTCTTCCCAGAACGCCTTGCGATCGTAGACCACCGCGCCTTCCAGCAGACACCAGCCGCTCTGCTCGTTGTCCTGCGTACCATCCTCGTCGCGGTCGCCGCCCATGCCCGGACCGTTCTTCACGAGCCCCGCGCGGATTTCAAGCGAGCTGTTGTCATCGAAGTCCCACTTCTTCGTCAAGCGGAGCTGCGGACTGCGCCGATACGGATAGCCCGTGTTCTCCATCCACGCGCCGTCGATTTCGCTCGGCTGAACCATCTTCCAAACGTGCCACGTCTGACCGAACAGCAGTTCCCATCCCGTGTCATGCGAGAGCGTCCAATAGAGATGACGCACGTGGAAGTCGGTGTGGTTGGCATCGTCGCCTGCGAGGTCGAACTCGAACTGTCCGCCGGTCTTCCACCCGTTATAGGATTCCGCCGTGAAGAGCTTGAACCCGAGAAGCGAGTCGTTCACGCTCAACGTGGACGTGTGGTCGCCGTGGTGGTTCTTCACATTGCGGTTGCTGCGCGGACGCACGTAGTCCGTGTACATCGGATAGTCCGTGCCCCGCGTATTGTGGACGGCCTCCAGCGCGAGATACCCGTACGGCTCGAACTGAAGTCCCGCGCTCGTGAGCGGATTGAAGATCTTCGCCGTCTGGTCCGCCAGGTAGAACTTGCGCCCGTCGCCCATCTTCCAGATCCGGCCCGTCTCGTTCGTCTCGGACCCTTCGCCCGGCGTCACCGCACGCACACCCGTCGGCGCCGCTTCGAGCTGCCGCTGCTTGCCCTCAAGCTCGGCGATTCGCTTCGCCTGAGCCTCGATCTTCGCATTCTGCTGTTCAATCAACGCACGCAACGCCTGCAGATCGGCTTGCGTGACAGCCGCTTCCGCCGCCTCGGCAGAAACGATCAGGCCCGCACAGAACCCGAGCGCAATCACTAACTTACGCATCTCACTCATTCCTTACCACTCAAATCTGGTGGACCCGCCGGGACTTGAACCCAGGACCTAGGGATTATGAGTCCCCAGCTCTGACCAACTGAGCTACGGGTCCGAAAATAGAGGTGTGTATTGTACCAAAAAAGACGGTAGATTGAAAGAGTTAAAAGTAAAACGTGGAAAATCAAACGTTAAAATTCGACAACAGCGCCGCGCAATGGACCTCGATGCCCACGCCCGCACCGACGTCGTCCATCTTCTCGTTCGTCTTGCCCTTGACCGAAACGCGCGAAATGTCGACCCGCAGCAACTCCGCCAGACGCGTACGAATCGCGTCTACATGCGGACGCAGTTTCGGTCGTTCGCAGATGACGGTGGCATCGATGTTCTCCACCTGAAAACCGGCCGTCCGCACTTCGTCCACCACGGAGACCAGCAGTTTCGCCGAATCGGCGCCCTTCCAGCGGTCGTCCGTATCCGGGAAGTGGGACCCGATATCGCCATGGGCGATCGCACCGAGAAGCGCATCGATCACGGCATGGATCAGCACGTCGGCGTCCGAATGGCCTTTGAGTCCCGTTTCGCCCGGCAACAGCACGCCGCCAAGATAAAGGGGGCGCCCTTCTTCGAACCGATGCGAATCATAGCCGTATCCAATGCGCATAACAGCCTCCGAACCGTTTACGACGCGCGCTCGGACAATTCAAGCCACCGTGTTTCGGCCGCGTCAAGTTCTTCACGTGCCACGGGCAGACGCGTCGTCAGGGACATCGCCCGCGCGTTGTCCTTCGCATAGATGGTCGGATCGGCGAGCGCGGTCTCGATTGCCGCGATCTCCGCCTCAAGCGCCGCCATCGTGTCCGGCAAGGACTCGAGTTCGCGCATTTCCTTGTAGGACAGTTTGCGCGGCGCGCTCTTTTCTACCGTCACCGCCGCAGGCGCCTGCGCCGCCTCGGCGCGTGCCCGTGCGGACTTTTCCGCGTCCTTGATCTGCTGCAGCAGCTTCGCGGCCTCGGCATACCCGCCGGCGCACGTGCGCACTTCGCCATCGCCCGCCAGCACATAGGTGGAGGTGACGACATTGTCCAGAAACGCACGGTCGTGCGAAACGACGAGCAACGTGCCCTTGTAGTTGAGCAGCTGCTCTTCCAGCAGTTCAAGCGTCTCCACGTCGAGATCGTTGGTGGGTTCGTCCATCACGAGCAGATTGGACGGCTTGAGAAAGAGCTTGGCCAGCAGCAGACGCGCCTTTTCGCCCCCCGACAGCGCCTTCACAGGCGTGCGCGAACGCTCCGGCGTAAAGAGGAAGTCCTGCAGATAGCCATAGACGTGCTTCTGCACCCCGCCCACGGTCACCACGTCGCGACCAAGCGCCACGCTCTCCTTCACCGTCAGTTCAGGATTGAGCTGCGCATGCAGCTGATCAAAGAAGGCCATCTCGATGCGCGTGCCCATCGTTACCGTGCCCGTTGTCGGCGCG
The DNA here is from genome assembly GCA_024405255.1 of Kiritimatiellia bacterium. The sequence goes on along the minus strand of JAKSOY010000216.1, from coordinate 1,382 downwards.
AGCGCCCCCGTGAGAATCTTGAGCAGCGTCGTCTTGCCCGTGCCGTTCGACCCCACCACGCCGATGCGTTCGCCCCGAAGGATGTCCGAGGTGAAATTCCGGATGATCGCCGACGCGTCGTCGGCATAGCTGAAGGACACATCCTCGATCTTGATCACACGATCGCCCGAAGCCGCCGCCGTGTCGATCTTGAGCTGCGTCGTGCCCACGGCCGTACGACGATTCGCAAATTCAAGCCGCAACTGGCGCAACGCCTCGACGCGTCCCTGATTACGCGTACGACGCGCCTTCACTCCTTGCCGGATCCACGCCTCTTCCTGCGCGAGTTTCTTCGCCTTCTTCTCCCAGAGCGCCGCTTCGTCCGCCTGCAGATCGGCCTTGCGCTGAAGGAACGTGCGATAGTCGCAGTTCCAGCCCGCGAGCTGGCCGCGGTCTAGGTCATAGACATAGGTGGCCACCGCCTTCAAAAAGGCACGGTCATGCGTGACGAACAGGAACGCCGTCTCGGTCTGGCGGCGGATGAAACTCTCCAGCCATTCAATGGACGGAATGTCGAGATGGTTTGTCGGCTCGTCCAACAGCACGAGATCCGGCTCTTCCGCAAACACACGCGCCAGCAGCACGCGTCGACGCATCCCGCCCGACAGCGTGTTGAACACCGTGTCGGGCGAAAGCCCCATCTGCGAAATGAACTTGTCGTTACCGGCGATTTCTCGTACGGTCCCCGGTCGGTCGCTCGGCACTTCCTGCTCAAGAAACGCGACCTTGAGCCCCGGTGCACGAATGATTTCTCCCAGATCCGGCTCCAGACGCCCCGCAATCACCTTCAGCAGCGTCGACTTGCCTTCGCCGTTCCGTCCTGTAACACACGCCCGCATGCCGCTCTCGATGTTGAGCGACACATTCTCCAAAACAGAATCACCCCCGAAAGCGAGGGTGACGTCATGCAATGAAAGGAGATGCCGAGACACGGAATCCTCACGCCTGCGGGCGCGGGGCCTCTTTGTGACGGTACGTGATGCGACCCTTGCCAAGGTCATACGGCGAAATCTCAACCGTCACCTTGTCGCCAATCGCGATCTTGATGAAAAACTTACGCATCTTGCCCGAAATATGCGCGAGCACTTCATGCCCGTTGTCGAGCTGGACTTTATACATAGTTGCCGGCAAAACCTTGATTACGGTGCCGGTCACTTCGATTGCGCTGTCGTCTTCTTTTGCCATAAGTTTTTAAAAATTGGTAGCGGGGGCTGGATTTGAACCAACGACCTTCAGGTTATGAGCCTGACGAGCTACCAGGCTGCTCCACCCCGCAATCTGGTGTTCTCCGGAATGGCGGGCCTGACAGGAGTCGAACCTACAACCCTCAGATTCGTAGTCTG
>JAKSOY010000215.1 GCA_024405255.1 Kiritimatiellia bacterium | reverse complement strand
AACGGACGGCAGCTCAAAGTCGAGCGGCGCCGTCCCTTCACAGACGGCGAGGCGGCTCGGCACGGCATTCAGGCCCAGCGCGAGGTTCCAGTCCAGCGTCCTTGTCCCGTCCACCGACGGACCCCACGCCGTCATCCTTTCGCCCGCGAAACCCCGCTGCACGAACCACGAGCCGCAGTCCCAGCCGACGACGAGCCGCGTCTCGCGCGGCGCGAGAACGCCGTCTTCATCGGCATCCGCACCGAACGCGATCTCGACGTTGTTCGTCGGCGTGGCGCGGCAGCCGAGCGAGAACGCGAACCGTCCCGCCCGCCGCGAAAGCGCGGGCAGCGGCACGTTCGTCACCACCTCCGCATCGGCCCTCTCGACCGCCGGCAGGGACAGCGCCACCGGCTGCGACGCCCATGCGAACATCGTAGCCAACAGCATGAGAACTGTCAACGGTTGTTTCATCTGTGGGATATTATACATCATCGCCGTCCTTTCGTAAAACAGATTTCAGAACTTGTCGCTCTTGCGGGCGTTGCAGTCCGCGCAGAGCATCTGGAGGTTTTCGGGGCGCGTCCTACCGCCCTTCGACCACGGCCTGATGTGGTCGCCGCGCATCTCCTCGAACGCATAACGCCGTTTGCAGACCGGGCAGACACCCTGCTGGTTCTCGTAGGCGGTGCGCATGTCGTCTGGGTCGAACACGCGGAGGTTGAGCTTCTCCGGGAGCGTGCGGTCCGAAAGAAGAAACTCGTAGATTCCCTTTTTGGACTGCACCTCCCTGTCGGCCATCAGTTCGGCGACGGACTTCTCGAGCTCGGCCGGGTTGTACTTGCGCGCACCGTACTTCGCGTAGAAACGCCCCCAGTCAAGCCCCTTCATCTCGCGACGGTAGGCGGGGAAGAGCGTCGTCGCCCAGTTGACGACCCTCTGGAAGTGGAGCCACAGCTCCGTCGCCTCCTCTTCCCCCTGATGAAGTCCCATGTACTGCTCAACGGCAATGGACTTGTCGCTCTTCACGAACCAACGGATTGCCGTCGCGAGGAAGTCCTGACGGTCGACATCGCCCGAGACGTATTTTCCCGCGAGGCGGTACGCCGCGCAATTCGGTCTGCTGAAGTAGCGCTTCGCGTCCGCCACCCAAGGCCCCGAGTAGACAGCGTTTCGCATCTCCTGGTCGGTCAGTTCGAGCCCCGCGATGTTGATCGTCCTGAACCAGTCGATCTTCTCGCTCTCCTCGCCCTCGCAGAAGTAGACCAAGAGTTCGTAGTCGAGAAAACGTTCGCGCACGTCTTCTGGAAGCCTGTCGAAATATTTCGCACCGAGTTCGATGTCGCCCCAGGCGAAGTCGCCCGCGACGTAGCGGCAGATCGAGATCGTGCGCTGCTGGCCGTCCATCACCTCGTACGAGCCGTCCTTCTTGCGCACCCAGTACATCACGTTGAGCGGAAAGCCACGCATCACCGTGCGGATCACCGCGTCGCGCTCCTTCTCCTTGTAGACGAATTCTCGTTGGTAGGGCGGCCGAATGTCAAGCAGTCCGCCGCAGCCTCTCACACCTAGTTCTGCGTCGTCCACATAACCTTCTACGAGTTCGCGAATCTTCACCCTGTGTAGTTCGATCTTCATCGTTCAAGTTCCTTTGAAAAAATCATCTAAATCGTATCGTTCAGTCGGCGATGACGAATCACGATACGATCGTAGAGACGTTCCAGGCGTCCGTTTCGTTCAAGGTAGAACGTCGGCCCGCCGTCATTTCTTCCCAGCCGTTCCCTAATGATTGACATATCTGCCAATTCCAAGCTCATTCCCACAATCTCAAACTGATCGGGATTGTACTTGTCCATGAATGTGATCGGAACGCCCATCAAGCCGTCGTAATCCATTGGAATATCCGCAGTCTTCTCAACACTGATGGCGTCGTAATTCACGAACTTCGGAAACGCCTCTGGCGAATATGTGCGATAGAGAGGCATCTTCTCATGGCGGGCTGAATACTCGAGGTTCGTGTACCAGCGTACGCCCTTCACACGGATGAACTTGTGCCCTCGGTCATCGATCCGGCATCCCGCCGCCTCAAGAGGATAGTCGTCCGGAACACCGAACTCCCGATCACCGCTGTGAATGCTGGCACCGAGCCAGATCCTGTCGGACATGATCAACGGAAATATCTCCTTGTACTTCAAGGCATTGACGTTGCCGATGATTAAAAACTTCTTGTCGTATTGGAGAAGCGTCGCCATGAATTCCCGAAACAGCGAGAACGGCGGATTGGTGACGACGATGTCCGCCTCCTTCAGAAGTTCGATACATTCCGAGCTACGGAAATCGCCGTCGCCATTCAAATACTTCACATCCACCTCTTCGTCGTCGACAACCAGATTTCCGTTCCTGTCCCCTTCATATATCTGGTAGACGGCGCGTTCGCTATCTTTTTGCGAAAAAAGATCAATGTCCCGGCTCTTGTAGCACGTCGCGATCAGTTTCTTCAAATTCAGGGCCTCAAAGCGTTCCGAGAAAAACCGGAAAAAATTGCTCGAACGGGGATCGTCACAATTGCAGAGAACGGTCTTACCTTCGAAATGCCGCTTATAATGGCGCATCTCGTTTTCGATGTCCACGAGTTGCGTGTAGAATTCGTCCTTCTTGCGCTTCTTCGCCAAGGTCAAATCCGAGGACCTGCCCATCATCTTTCTCCGTACTATCGCGCATGAAGCGCTCTTCCTCTGCGCTCAACCTTCTCTCCTGCAGTTCAAGACCAGTAGGAAGCTGCCCACACTCGCAGTATGCACGAAAAAGAGCGCAAGTTCCCTCATGCACTCTGACAAGGCCCGACCAAGAGCCCATAACAAATGCAGTACGAGAAAATGCGCCCAGACGGGCGCACCTCCACATACATGCTGCTTGTTATTGAAAACTTGGTCGGTTTTGTCAGAACAGCACGCAGCTTTGATGCCACGTAAATGATGTCGCCGCTCATCGGCCGAGAGACCGAGACGGGTCCTATTTGTTTCGTCTTCCCCTTAAAAGTGTTTCCACTTCGCTGCGTAAACGAAACAGGCGATAGTATAGCACAAATCTACTTACCTGTGTTGAACAATATATGAACGACCGTCAGTTTTACCTTTTCTCGTCAAGGCGTAGACGGAAGGTCAGGACAGGCGCAGACTCACGTCAGATCGACGCGATGATGCTTACCATACCAGCTGAAGGTACCGAACATCATCGCAAGGATGCCCGCGCCGACCGCAAACCAGAGCAGGCTCTGCGAGACCATGACGGCATGGTAGAGAGTCGCCACGGACCACCCTAGCATGGTGAGATAGGCGATGAAGACGCAGCCATAGCCCTTCCCGATCTCCTTGAACACGACAGCCGTCGCACCGAGACAGGGCATATAGAGAAGGATGAAGAGCAGATAGGCGAATGCCTGGTGGAAGCCTTTCGTGAAGTGGCGGCGCAGCTCCGCCCGCCCCGTGAGTTCCTCCGATTTCGCCTCGGCCCATTCCGCAGGATCTCCCGCCTTCATCTCAATCGCCGCCGACTGCGAGTAGAGGCCATTCAGGGTGCCGATGACGGACTCCTTCGCGAAGAGTCCCGTGAAAATCGCCACAGACGCCTGCCAATTTTCCTTTTCGACGCCGATCGGCTCGAACACGGGCGTACACGCGCGCCCCACGGCAGAAAGCAGCGAGTCTGATGAAACATCGCCATTGAGCGTCGCATGCCCACGCACGTCAAAGCTATTGAGCAACCCCAGCACAAGCATCATCGGAACGATGAACTTGCCTGCCCGCCAGAGGAAGCCGACGAGGTTCTCCAGCGCATGCCGAAGGAAGTGACGCGGCCGCGGCGGATGATACGGCGGCAATTCCATGATGAAGTGCGCCGGCGTGCCGCGGAAGAGCGTCTTCTTGAGAATGAAGCCGACGAGGGTCCCGAGTCCGATACCGGTGAGATACAAGGCGAGCATCAGCTTCCACGGGGCCTCGGGCGAGAATGCGACGGCAAAAGCCGCATACACGGGCAGCTTCGCGCCGCAGCTCATAAACGGAATCATGAAGACCGTGAGCAGACGGTCCCGCTTCGAATCAAGCATCCGCGTCGCCAGAATCGCCGGCACCGTACAGCCGAACCCCACGAGAAGCGGCACAAAGGACTTGCCCGGGAGCCCGATTCCGCGCATGAACCGGTCCGCCAGAAACGCCGCACGCGCAATGTACCCCGAGTCCTCAAGAATGGCGAGCGCCAGGAACATCGTAAAAATGACAGGAATGAACGAGAAAAGGATGTTGAATGCGCCACCGACAGCCACTATCACCGCCGTCACCCAGTTAGGTGCGCCGAACAGCTGCGAAACAAAGACACCTAGCGCCCGTTCGAAAATCGCGGTCCCCCATTCATGAAAGAACGCCGTCGGCACGCCTCCCATCATGCTGACGAGTCCGAACACGCCAGCCATGATCGCGAAGAAGAGCGGCAGTCCGAGGAAACGATTCAGGACAAACCGGTCGATGATCTCGGAAAAATACATCTTCGACTTACGGATGTGCACCACATCGCGAACGAGGCCCGCAATCACGCCGTAGCGGGCCTCGGCGAGTTCGATGTCCGGCGGATCCTGCAGGACCTCCGTCACACGCGCAATCGCGCCTTCAACGACCTCCGGCGCCATGTCGTGGTAGGCGAGCAACGCCTTGGTGACAAGCGGCTCCCCTTCGAGCGTCTTGATTGCCACCCAGCGCGGCGAAACCTTGAGCGCCTGGGCGGTCTTGATCGTGCACGAGGACAGAATGTCGATTTCCTGCTCGAGTTCATTGCCGTAGTCAAGCCGGATGGACGGCGGTTTCGCCGCAGGCAATGTCTTCTCGAGCGTTTGAACAAGCCGCCGGATATCCAGCGGATTGTTCGCGTTCACGCCCACAACCGGCACCCCGAGGTGCTCGGAGAGATGCGCAAGCTCAATATCAATGTTCCGCTGGCGGGCAATGTCCATCATCGTCACGACGACGACCATCGGCACCTGCAGTTCCGCCAGCAGGAGGGTCAAGTAGAGATTGCGCTCCAGCGTCGTCGCATCAAGTATGTTCACATAGAGGTCGGCTTCGTGCGAGAGCACGTACTCGTAGGTCGCCCGCTCGTCGTCGCTCGTCGCCATCAGGGAGTAGACGCCCGGCAAATCGACGACCTTGACGGACTGCCCGTCCGACAAGGACATCTCGCCTTCCTTCTTCTCGACCGTCACGCCGGGCCAGTTGCCAATCTGCTGCTTCGAGCCGGTGAGCCCATTGAACAGCGTCGTCTTGCCGCTGTTCGGATTACCGATGAGGCCGATTGTCAACGCCTTGGACATTTCACCATCCTCACTTCTTGACAATAAAATCGTCCTTCGTCAACAACCGCACTTTGATGCCCGTCACTTCGGCCTTGCGGAGCGACAAATGGTAGCCGCGCACGGCAAGTTCGAACGGGTCGCCCAACGGCGCCACATTCATGACCTTCACTTGCACACCATGCGTCAACCCTAATGCGAGCAGCTTCGCCCGACACGTCGAGGTCCCCAGCGTATAGCCGGTGATTTCGGCCATCTGGCCCGTTTTCAAATCTGCAAGTGTCATCTGAAGAACCTTTTGAAGTTAGATGCGGATAAGTTTACCATATCTAACTTCAAAAGGCAAGAGCAGAAACACCTGAGGGATTTGAATCGGACAACGGCCGGCTTGCACTTGGTAAAACAGAGAGAATGACATTCTCCTACGCCACGGCGAAACGTGCGAGTGCGAGGAGGCATTTGCGTTGATAGTCCTGGCACAGCGTGGCAAAAGTTTCCCGCAGGTTCATCAGCTCCTGAAACGCGTCGGTACTGAACTCGAGCTCGCTGTTGTGCTTCTTGTTCGTATAATCGATCAGCGTTGAGGCCGCCGGCTGGATCGAAACGATCTCGGGGACCTCTTGCACAAGTTCGCGGATCGTGTCCTGAAAATCCTTTTCCATGGCGGCCACATGCACGCAGAGTCCGCGATATTCTTTATCGCTCAGATTTTCCTTCTTGAAAGAACGGTCAACGCATTCATCGTGCGTTTTCAGCTTCTCGATCAGCTGCAGCATCAGGTTTTCGATCTTCACCACCTCTTCATACTGCTTTCGAACAAAAGCGTGATCGGCTTCATTCCCACGATGGACCAAATAGGAACACAACTCGGCGTCTTTTTTCGCCACGGCGGAAATCAGGTCGTCCACGTACTTTTGATGGGCCTCCACGGGAACCGTTTTCCGCGTATGGGCCACGCCGTCATACGTAAAGCGCTTCGCATCGATTTCCCCGGAAGCAATCATTTCCAATGTCTTCTGATCATCACGCGCCGTCTTCAAACAACCGACCAGCCGTTTGTAGTCGGACGTCATCGGATTCTTCTCGACCTTCGTCTCAAGCGCCTTTTTCAAATCAAATGTTTCAAAGACACGCGCGAAGAACGGCTTGACCGTCAACGGAAACGCATTCTCGGCATACGACTTCTCGATGAACGTCCGAAATTCCGACACGGTGGCGCGCTGGGGTTTCTCTTCCTGTTCGGAGCATCTCACTTCAAAGTAGCGATCGGACACTTTTTGGACAACCTCCTCGGGGATCAACGTCCAAGCCGCCTGCCGTTCTTCATCCGCGCAGACGCAGGCGAGTTCCCGAGCCGCCTCTAAACGATCAACCAACTCGGGATGCGTACTCATTGCATCATCGAATTTCACCCGCGATTCAACGGTATCGGGAACTTTCGGCTCCCTCATCGGCACCTCGACCCTGAGCGAGGGACATCCGTCCCGTTCCGCACAGACGGCAACGACATCTGCCGCCGAAAAATAATTGTCGGGCACCTTGAACGTCTCCTCCCGAAAATTCATCAAAAAAGGCCTGACGAGGGTCTCATCGCGTTCTGCCAGCAAATCTGTCTTGCAGAGAGCCGAAACCACAGCCTCCGTTCCCGCGCAACGGCACGCCACCTCGTCGGCGCCGAACTCCATCAGGCGTGACAATTTCATTTCGCCACGCTCCACAAACCTGAACACAAACGTCGTCAGATACTTGACGGAAAACGTCAATGCCGAGGTTATGATGCCAAACAGCCGCCACAGAAGCAAGCCCGAAACACGCCAACTCTGCAAGGCTCGGTCAATGAAATCGTCCGTATAGACCAGATGGTAGAGAATCGTATTCGTAATCGAAACAGCGGACCCGACCTTCATGCTCTGTTGTCCGAAATGGCCAAACTCATGCGCAAGGATCGCCTTGACCTCCTGAACCGTCGTCGAATTGAAGAGGCCGAGACCGATCTCGAGATTCTTTCGGACGGGGAAGAAGATGCTCCAAAAGCCCATATTGTAGAAGACACAGGCATTGACATCCGTCGTGAGATAGACGTGTTTCGGCAAACAGAATCCCGTCTTATCCGCCAGGTCTTCAATCAATTCAAACAACTTGGGACAGTCTTCTCGACCGACCTCGACCCGCTGGTCATCCCGATTGGAAGTGAACGAGAACAGGGGCTTGATGAGATAGAGTCCGAACATGCCCGCCAAGGACAAGATCCCAACCATCAGAATGACAACCCCAATCACACCCCGTCCGTGATGCATCTCCGGAAGAACGTGAACCGAGAGATGATACGACACCCAAACCGCGCCCGCCAAGACCGCAAGGCCCAGGGCGATCAAAGCCAGATAATAGACAAGGAAGAGC
>JAKSOY010000214.1 GCA_024405255.1 Kiritimatiellia bacterium | reverse complement strand
GCCTACGAAGTTCGACAAGCAGGGGCATCCCGTCGACCTGACGGCGGCCGAACGCACGGCGGCGATGAAAGAGGCTCCGGGCGGCATCCTCTTCATCGATGAGGCGTATCAGCTGAACCAGGGGGCGCAGGACCAATACGGATCCGAAGCCGTGGCGACCTTGCTCAAGCGCATGGAGGACGCACGTGGATCCATGGTGGTGATCATCGCGGGCTACAAGGACGAGATGAAGAAGTTCATGGCGATCAATTCGGGGCTCGAGAGCCGGTTCAATCGCACGATCGAGTTCCCCGACTATACGACGAAAGAACTGGCGACGATCTTCCGCTCGATGGCCAAGAAGGGCAAGTACAAGCTTTCGCCGGATGCGGAGAAGTGGATCGAGCCGTTCATCGGGATGCTGACAAAGGAAAAGAAGAAAACATTCGGCAATGCCCGCTGGGTGCGCAATCTGTTCGAAAAGGCCGTCGAACGCCAGTCGCTTCGAGTGACGGAATTGAAAGATCCCTCGACGGACGAACTTGTCACCCTGCGGTTGAAGGACATCGGAATTTCCCTAAAAAATCCTGATGCCTCGCAGGAAGACTGATTTTATGGTATAATCTTATCAAACTGAAGGTGAGGACACGGTTGATTTCCTGTCCTCGCCCAAAACAAAAAGGAGAAAAATGAATATGACTCGTCGGAATTTCATTGAGGCGACGGCTCTGGCCGGCGCCGCGGCTTTCGCGTCTGGTTGCGCGTGCCCGTGCTGTGGCAAGAAGCGCTATGGCAAGATCGCCCTCCAGCTCTATTCGCTGGGCGCCTATACGGGCAAGGTCGGTTTTGAAAAGACGCTCGCTGATGTGCGCGCGCTGGGTTTTGAAGGCGTTGAATTCGCCGGCTATCACGGCTGGGATGCCGCCAAGATCAAGCAGCAGCTCGCGGCCAACGGCCTGGCGGTGTGCGGCACGCACGTGCCGAACAGCAAGTTCGGTTTCGACACGAAGAAGTGGACGTTCGATCCGGAAGTCATGAAGAAGACGTGCGAATTCGAGCTCGCCTACGGCAACAACCTCATCATCTGCCCGGGTGAAGGCAACTTCCCGCCCGGTTGCACATGGACGACGGGCCAGGGCGGCGAGCCGTGCAAGCCCTCGCAGGCGATCGACGACTTCGCGAAGCGTCTGGCCGACATCTACAACAAGGGTGCGGCGGTCGCGAAGACGATGGGCTGCAAGATCGGCCTCCACAACCACACGTGGGAACATACGGTCAAGCTGTTGAACGGCACGTCCTTCTGGGACTACTTCTTCACGAACACGTGCAAGGATGTCTGCATGGAACAGGATGTCGGCTGGTCCACCTGCGCGGGCGTCGACTGCTGTGAGCAGTACAAGAAGTATCCGGGCCGCTCCCCGACGCTGCACGCCAAGGAAAACGGCATGGCGAAGGAAGTGAAGCAGTTCGATGCGATTCTCGGCCAGCCGGGCAAGCCGGGCGCTGTGCCGGTGCCGTGGGACAAGCTCTTCGTCGCGTCCGACGCGGACAAGGTCGAATGGTATGTCGTCGAATGCGAACGCCACTTCGACGATCCGAATGCGGCGGTCAAGCCGTCGTTCGAATTCCTCAAGGCCAAGGGCCGTACCCTCGCCTAATTCTGGATTGGCGAAGGAGAATGGACGGGGGCCGTTGCGCCCCCGTCTATTCGTGTGGGGGCCATAAGCGAAACGAAAAGGAAACATCATGGAATTGAGCAGAAGGAATTTCGTCGGTTTGGGTCTGGCCGCGTTTGCGGGTACCTGTTTTGCAGGCCTCCCGGCGCCGAAGATCGTCCCCAACAAGAAGAGCCGTTCGTGGTACAACGGCGTTGAAGTGGGGTGCATCACGTACAGCTATCGTTCGATGCCGTGCGATGCGGCGAACGTCGTGAAGTATGCCGTGGAAAGCGGCCTCGGCACGCTTGAACTCAAGGGCGAAGTCGTGGACGCGTTTGTCGGCAAAGGCAAGAACCGCGACCTCACCAAGCTGCCCGTGCTGAAGAAGATGTTCGATGATGCCGGCATCAGCCTTCACATTGTGAAGTTCGGGGGCATCGGCGGCACGAATGTGAAGGAGGACGAATACCGCATCGCCGCGGCGAAGGCGCTGGGCGCAACCTGCATCACGCGTGAAATCCCGAAGCCGAACGAATACGAGACGATCGGCAAGCGCTGTGCGGAGCTCGCGGACAAGTATGGTATCTTCATCGCGTTCCACAACCACACGCAGATCGACGCGCTCACGTATGACGGTCCGCTGCTCGGCTACTCGCCGCTGTTGCGCATCAATTTCGACATCGGCCATTACACGGCCGCAATGACGGGTGACAAGACGCGTTTCATCTCGCCGTTGGCGTTCATCGAGAAGTATCACGACAAGATCTACTCCCTCCATCTCAAGGATCGTACGACAAAGGCGCACAAGTCCCAGAACCTCCCGTTCGGCAAGGGCGATACGCCGCTGGCGAAACTCTTCCCGTTCCTGCAGAAGAAGGGCTGGTTCTACTATTGCGACATCGAGCTCGAGTACAGGATTCCGAAGGGGTCGAATGCCGTCAAGGAAGTCGCGCGCTGCAATGGCTACTGCCGTGCGGCGGCGGGTTGCTAACGACGTAGACGAAAGGTACTCATGAAGAAGGCATACGGGTTTCTGTTGTGGTCGGTAGCGTCGGTGTTGCTGCTGGCGAGTGCTTCGGTGTCGGCTCATGCCGTCGAGCGCCTCGCCGGAGAGTCCGCCGACTTCCGAGAGGTCGTGCGTGCCGCACGGGCGAAGGTCTTTCCTTCGCTCGTGTATGTGCGCGTCCTCTGTAAAAACTTGTCGGACGGCAAGAATGAAAAACTTGCGGCATCAGGTTCGGGCGTGGTGATTACGCCGGAGGGCGAATTGCTCACAAACCATCACGTCATCGACAAGGCGGTGGAAATCCGATGCCTTCTCTCGGATGGTTCGGCGTACGAGGCGAAACTCATCGGCGCCGACAAGGATATGGATGTGGCGCTGCTGAAGCTGGTGCGTCCGAAAGGCGCGCGGCCCTTGCCGGCGGCGTCGCTTTCAGACAAGCCGGTGAATGTCGGTGACGTTGTGCTGGCGATGGGCGCTCCGTGGGGACTCGCCCGCTCGGTGACGATGGGCATTGTCTCGTGCACCGACCGCTATCTCGAACGGAGCGGACAGTACACGCTCTGGTATCAGACGGATGCGGCGATTTCGCCTGGCAATTCGGGCGGACCGCTCGTCGACACGCAGGGGCGTGTCGTCGGACTTAACGCGCGCGGCAATACGCAGGGCGCGCAGGCGTTCACGATCCCGTCCCCGACGATTCTCGAGATTCTGCCTTTCCTGCGGAAGAAGGGAAATGCCGCGTGGGGCTGGTTCGGATTCCAGTTCCAGCCGCTGAACGACTTCAATCGCAACATGTATTTCCCGTTCACGAACGGTGTGATGCTGGCCGGTACGGATCTCGGCTCGCCGGCGCGCAAGGCGGGCTTCAAGCCGAACGACCGCATCGTCGCGGTCGATGGCAAGCCGATCGTTGCGCGTAGTCACGAAGACCTGCCCGCCTTGGAGCGGTTGTTGGGACGCCTCCCGTTCGGCAAGTCTGTGCGGGTGGACTACGAGCGCGAAGGGAAGAAGCTCGTGGCGAATCTGGCGCCCGTAGAAAAGGGCAAGGTCGAAGGCGAGGAGAAGGTCTTCTCGCGCTGGGGCTTTACCGCCAAGGAAATCAATTTGTTCAATGAACCCGACCTGGCGTATTTCTCGCCTTCGGGTGGCGTCTATGTGGCGGCGACAAGCTGGGAAGGCAATGCCGCGAATGCCGGGTTGCGCCGCAAGGACATCGTCAAGAAGATGGATGGTAAACCGGTTTCGTCGATCGACGAACTCGATGCGATCTATGAGAAGGCGCTGAAGGAACTGCCCGGCAAGTCGCGGATGGATGTCGTGGTGGATCGGCGCGGACGTGAACTGACGTTTGTTTTGAAGTATTTGGAAGACACAGAAAAGGATGATCTCGAATGAAAAAACTGATTGGCATGTTGGCCCTGACGGCGGTTGTGCTGTCGTTGCAGGCGGGTAAAGAAAAGGAATCGGCGGCAACGAAGCTCGCGAAGACGAAGGAACTCGTCACGCGCTACTCGGATTCGTCCGTGACCGTCAAGATCGACTTGGCGCTGCCGCCGGATGAAGAGACCGAGGGATTCCGTTTCGGCTATTTGTGTCCGAACTGCAATAGCATCCACTATCGTTCGGCGGAGGAATATGTCGAGAAGGAACGTCCCGTCGAGGCGGTGGGCTATCTCGTGGCACCGGACCGTGTTCTGATGCAGGATCTGGCGATTCCGTCGACGATCGTGAAGTCCCTTCAAGTCGAGTTCGCCGGCAAGTCCTATTCGGCCGAAGCGGTGAAACGCTATCCGACGCAGCGCGCGCTCGAATTGAAGACCGCCCAGCCCGTGGCGGGTGCGAAGCCGCTGGTCTTTCAGAAGGGCGATCCCCTCAACGCCGCTGATTTGCGCTTCTTCTACAGCATTCGCGAGAATGGACAGAGCATCGCCGGTCTCGCGGGGGCGGGCGGACTTCCCGTTCGTCACTATGCGGAACTGAATGCGTGCCTCACCAAGGTGCCGGCGAATTGCATTGCCCTGAATGGCAAGGGCGAAGCGGTGTCGCTTTCCTTCCGTAATTCGCTGCGGCTCGACGAAGCGTTCTTTGCGGCGCCGTCCACCTGGAAGGGCGAAGAGCCGAAGGCCCTTGAGGCGCGTCAGGCCGCCCTGAAGGCGCGTGTGACCCGTTCGCTCGTGCCGGTCTTCGTGCGTCGTGAAGTCGAAAAGAGCAAGGGACGCCGGAGCATCATCTTCCGCAATGACCGTGAAGAGAACAATACGGAAATCGACACGTTGGCATTTGCATTGCCGCAGGGCGAACTGCTGACGTTCCTCTCGTTGGATGCGTCGCAGACGGCCGAGATCGAAAAGCTTGAGGCCGTTTTGCCGGACGGTTCGCGCAAGGCACTTGAGTATGTGGGGACGTTCGACAAGTATGGATTCGTGCTGCTGCGTTTCCCGGATGGCAAACTGCCGGACGCGTTCGAGCCGATGCCCTTTGACGAGGCTCCTGCAGCATCGCATTTCCTCTCCAAGCTCTATACCGTGTCGGCGCGGAGCCTGGACGGACGTCTCACGCTCGAGATGGTGCCGGAGGAAGTCCATGGCTTTGACAGCCTGCGGGGTGGCGAGGTGGCGCCGGACCTGCGGATGAACAAGTCGAATGGCCGTCAGGCATTCGCGGTGACGGAGAAGGGTGCGCTCGTGATGGGCAGCGTACAACGCCGTTCGGGCGAACGGTGGTCGCGCGACGAGGAGATGTCCGTGCGGACGATGGCGGCGCTCGTGCGCGCGCGGTCCTTCAATCCGGAGTTCGCTCTGCGCAAGGGCAAAGACCGCATTCGCGTGGCGTGGATCGGTACGGAAGTCCAGCCGCTCACGGACGAACTGGCGCGTGAGAAGAAGGCGGCGGGGTACTTGGCGGCGTTCAACACGCCCGGTGCGCTCGTGCGTCGTGTCCATGCGGACTCGCCGGCTGCGAAGGCGGGGCTTCAGGCGGACGACATCCTCCTGTTCGTGCGGCGTGAAGGCGAGAACAAGCGCCATTCGCTGTCGGGACGCGGCGGCATGGCGTCGGATGTCGATCTGGAGGAACTTTACAGCCGCATCGGCATGGCCGAGCTGGGGATTGTGGATGCCGATCGCATTGCACCGTGGCCGAATCTCGAAGAGGGCATCAACGAGACCTTCACGCAGTTGGGCATCGGTGCGGACGTGGTGATTGACTATGTGCGCAATGGCGAGAAGAAGTCCGTGAAGATGAAGCTCGCCCAGGCGCCGACGCATTTCCGCAAGGCGAAGCGTTTCCGCGCGAAGGAGATGGGGGCGATCTTTGCGGAACTCACCTTCGAAGTGCGCGGCTATTTCAAGTTGCCGGACGATGCGCCGGGTCTTGTGGTGTGCAAGGTGCAGCCGGGCAATCCGGCGGCAGTCGCGGGGCTCCGTCCGTATGAGGTCGTGACGCATGTCGACAACCAGCCGGTCAAGGACGTGAAGTCGTTCGGCGATCTCGTGCGGGGCAAGAGCGAATTTTCGCTGTCGGTGCGTCGCCTTGAGAAAACGCGCGTCGTGCGCATCAAACTGGGCGCTAAGGGCGAATAACGCGAAGGGGTGACCATGGGCTTTTTCAAGGCATACGATATGCGCGGAACCTACGGGGCCGATTTCGACCTTGAGACGGTTTATCGCGTAGGCTGTGCGCTGCCGAAAGTCGTTGGCGGCACGCGCTGGCTCGTGGGCCGAGACGGCCGTACGAGTTCACCGGCGGTACATGATGCGCTGGTGAAGGGATTGGTGGCGGCCGGGGCAGAGGTCAGCGATCTGGGCATCTGCTCCACGCCGATGGTCTACTTCTTTACGGCGGAGGACGGATTCGACGGGAGCGTGATGATTACCGCCTCGCACAATCCGCCGTCCGACAACGGGCTCAAAGTGTCGAAGCGCGGGGCGCTGCCGGTCGGCTACGCGAACGGCCTGAACGAAGTCGAACGGCTCGTGAAGGCGTCGACGGAACGGTTCGCGGCCGATACGCCCGTGCCGCCTGTCGCATCGGTGCCGGAGGCGCGGGATCGTTATCTCATGTGGCAGCGGGCCCGTTTGCCCGACCTGACGGGACTTCGCTTCGCGGTCGACTGTTCGAACGGGATGGCGTCCTTGTTCGCGGCGGAGTTGTTCCCGACGGCGCTTCGATTGAACGACACGGTGGATGGAAGTTTCCCGAGCCACTCGCCGAATCCGCTCAACGAGGCCGCGCGCGAACAGATCGCCGCGTGCGTGCGGGCGGAAAAGCTGGATTGCGGCGTCATCTTCGACGGCGATGCCGATCGGGCGATGTTCGTCGACGAGACGGGCTCGTTCATCCAGCCCGACTATCTGATTCCGATTGTCGCGCGCGAAACGCGGCGGGCGATCGATCCGGATGGCGCGCGTGCGGTGGTCTTGCACGATGTGCGCACGAGTCGTGCGAGTCTCGAGGCCTTGCGTGCGGATGGTTTCACGCCGGTGATGGTGCCTGTGGGCCACGCCTTCGCCAAGCCCGAAATGCGTGCGCGCGAGGCGCTCTGCGGCGGCGAACTGGCCGGACACTACTACTTCTCCGAGTTCTTCAATTGCGATTCGGGCGTTCTCGCGGCGATGCGCATCCTCGGCGCGTTGGCGGACGCCAAGAGAAAGGGACAGTCCCCCTCGGCCTTTCTGGCGCCGATTTGCGGGAAATACGCGAATTCGGGAGAGGTGAATTTCCGCGTCGACGACAAGCCGGCGGCGATCCGGCGTGTGTTGGCTGCGGCGGCGCAGTTGGGCGCGGAGACCGGACGCAGCGATCTCGACGGATATCGGCTGGAGTATGCGGACGGCTGGATTTCGATTCGCCAATCCAACACCGAGCCTTTCTTGCGTCTCTTGGTGGAATGTGCGACATCGGCCCAGCTGGACGAGTGGTTGGCGAAACTTTCCAAAGCGATCCTCGGCAATACAAGGTAGCACCGTTCGGGAAGGCAGTTAGAGATGGTACGAGAATCGGGAAGCATCAAAGGCGCGGTTGTCAATGAGGCCATCCGTCTCGTGCTCTTCCTTGTCTATTATCTGGCTTTGATCGCCCTGGGCCTTGCGGTCTTGGCG
>JAKSOY010000213.1 GCA_024405255.1 Kiritimatiellia bacterium | reverse complement strand
GGCGAGTATTGGGAAATCAACGAGCCGGGCGTCTCCCAGTGTCGCCCGTGGTTCATGACCGCCGCGGGGAATTGCCTCTATGCGATCGACCAACTCTTCGTGGCGGACATGGAGGACGCGCTTTATCTCGCGCCGAGCGTTCCGTCCGCCTGGAAGGACTATGCCTTCCGTCTGCCGGCGCCAGGTGGCCTCACGATCGACATGGCGGTGAAGGGCGGGCGTGTCGAGCGCTTGACGATCACGTGCGCCCATCCTTCTCCCGTACGCAAGGTACGGATCGTCCCGCCCGCAGGACTGGGCCTCGCGCCGCAGACGGTCATCCTCGATCGCCAGACGATTGAAATCGTGCAGGTGCGTCGGTGTAATTCACCTCGGAACACCTACTGACGTAGCGGCAGGTTCCTCTTCCTCCGCAGCTCGTCCGCGCCTGGTGCGGACCGGTCTTAAGTTCGCGAGAGTCATTTCTCTGCCAAGGCTCTGAAATGACTTCCCGAAACTTGTTGGGGCTTCAGTCATAAATGTGGGTCGTCTTTTCCCTTCACGGCACTATGAAGTAGTACACAGATGCCTTTATCCCGCCACAAACGGTTTTCGACAAGTTTGAGCGTTGGAGGGGGTGTGCCTTGGAGGATGATAAACTAGGAGAAGTCCCCTCGCAAAGTGTGCCTGTTTGTGCTATACTAGCAGGCATCATGAAATTCATTAGAAGTATTGGACTCTCCGTTGCGGTGGCGTGTGGCGCTTTGGGCGCTCTGGCGGCGCAACATCAGGAACTCACCCTCGCGGCGCGTGGCGCGGCGGCGGCTTATACGATCGTGTTGCCGAAGGCGGCATCGCCTTCGCAGCGCTACGCGGCAGAGGAGCTGCAGCGCTACACGGCGCGGATGACGGGCGTGACGCTCCCGATCATAACGGACGACCAGCCGCTTCCGGCGAAGCGCGTGCAGATCATCACACGGACGGACAAGAAGCTTGGCGAGGACGGCTTCCAGCTGAAGGTTCAGGGCGAAGCGCTCACGATTGCGGGGTCTTCCGTGCGTGGTGCGCTCTATGGTGTCTACGAACTTCTCGAGCGTTTCGGCGGCTGCCGCTGGTACGCGAGCTGGTGCGAGAAGATCCCCACGCGCGACGCGTTCAAGGTGTGCGCGAATCTCGACGACACGCAAACGCCCGCGTTCGAGATGCGTCTGCCGTTCTGGTACGACGTCATCACCCACACGGAATATGCCTCGCGTATTCGCTGCAATTGCACCTGGCGGCCGATCGAGCCCAAGTTCGGCGGCGATTCGTATCGCTTCGGCGGCGGCCTCGGATGCTGCCACACCTTCGATCGTCTCGTGCCGCTCGAGAAGTACGGCAAGACGCATCCCGAATATTACGCTTTCCGCAACGGTGCGCGCCGCGTCAATCCGCCGCCGGGCGGCCGGCAGTGGTATCTGCAGCTCTGCCTCACGAATCCGGACGTTCTGAAGATCGTCGTGGAAGGCGTGAAGGAGCGCATTCGCAAGGATCCGGGCGCGCGCTTCTACGGTGTGAGCCAGAACGACAACTGGAATTACTGCCAGTGTCCGAAGTGCGCGGCCGTGGACGAGGAGGAAGGCTCCCACGCCGGTACGGTGGTGCGGTTCGTGAATGCCGTCGCAGCCGAGGTGGAAAAGGAATTCCCGGGCGTGCTCATCGAAACGCTCGCCTACCAGTTCTCGCGCCAGCCGCCGAAGAAGACGCGTCTGCGCCACAATGTGATTCCCTGCCTCTGCTCGATCGAGTGCGATTTTGCGCGGCCGATTCCCGAGAGTCCCTATCCGCAGAACATCAAGTTCTGCACCGACATCAAGGGCTGGACGTCGCAAACCGACATGCTCTATGTGTGGGACTACACCACGAACTTCCGCCACTACACGTATCCGCTTTCGAACGTCTATGCGCTGCAGGGCAACATCAAGTTCTTCCGTGACCACAAGGTGAAATGCCTCTTCGAGCAAGGCGCCCAGCTTGGACGTCATGGCGCCTTCGGCGAACTCAAGGCGTGGCTCCTCGCGAAGTGGATGTGGAATCCCGATCTGCCGATCAAGCCGCTTCTCGACGACTTCTTCCCGGGCTACTATGGGAAGGGCGCGCCGTTCGTGCGGGCCTACTTCGAAGAGGAACATGAAATCCATCGTGCGTATTCGTCCGATCCGAAGCGTCCGTCCGGCATCTACGAGGACGTGATGTGCCCCGCCTTTTCGGATGCTTTCCTCGAAAAGGCGGCCGGACTCTGGGCGCAGGCGACTGCGGCGACGAAGGACGATCCCGTGGCGAACTACAACGTGCGCATGGGCGCGTTCGGCACTGACTACACGCGCCTCGAGCGGATGCGGCGCCGTCTGGTGGCGCCGGACTATTCGTTTGTGCAGAATTGGAAGCCGGCCGCCAAATGGACGGACGCCCAGGCGCTCGCGCGTTCGCTCATCGCGCGCATGGAGGAGGCGAAGGACATCTGCCTTTCGGAGAGCCGCCGGAACGCGGTGACGAACGAGTGGAACGCGCTTTTCTCGCAAACGCCCACGGTGCCGAAGCTTGTGGAAGGAAAATGCCTCGTTCTCGGCGTGAACGACTTGGTCCAATCGCGTCCCAGCAGCAACTATACGGCGCTGGTGGATGATCCGGCCGCGAAGGGCGGAAAGGCGATCAAGCTCATGAATACGCACTACGAGTGGTGCGTGATCTATCCGATGAGCAAGGTCGTCTTCGCGCCGGGCGTGAAGTACCGCGTGCGGGCGCATCTGCGCGTCGAGCCGAAGGCGGGCAAGACGGGCGAAGCGTTTTGGTCGGGTGTCCATAATGATGCCCGTAACCAGGGGAAGGGCGGTTGCCGTCCGAAGGTGACGGCGGTGAAGCCGGGATACCAGTGGTACGACATCGCGACGATCACGCCCGAAGGATCGGATTACTTCTGGATCGGTCCGGGTTTCTACGACACGAAGACGGGCGAAACGACGTCCATCGAAGGCGTCTGGATCGACCAGCTTGAAATCATCCCTGCCGAGCAGAACTGAAGATTTCCGATCGGATGAACCATTTGGACAGAATAGGGCAAATCGTTTGAGAAAAGGACGATTGATGAACATCAAAACGATTCTTTGTGGATTCGCACTGGCGCCGCTGATGGTGTTGGGCGGGGTCAAGGAGATGAAGGCGGCCTTCGAGGCGCATCCGCCGAAGGTGCTGGAATCGACCTTGCTCACCTATACGGGCGTCAAGCCGGGATGGGATGTGTACAGCTGCTCGATTCCGTTCGAATGGAAAGGGACGAAGTACATGTTCGGGCGGGTCGAGCCGCGGGCGAAGTGGGCGAGCAGCGTGACCATGCTTTTCCGCGAGACGAAGAAGGACCACTGGGAACGGGTGCTGGAATTCGGCACCCTTGAAATCGAAGACCCGTCGATCTGCTTCATCAAAGGAGAATTGGTCCTTGCAGGGACGCGCGTGACGAAAGTGAATGGTCGCGTGACGGATTACGCCTACGCGTTCTATCGCGACCACGGGAAGGGTCCGTTTGAGCTCGAATACTTTACGACTCCGGCGCCGCACCAGAAGGACGTGCGCCTTGTCGAACTCAAAGACGGGCGGATCGGCGTCTTCACGCGTCCGCAAGGAGGCGCGTGCGGACGGGGACGCATCGGCTTCACCGTCATCAACGGACTCGACGAGCTTCGTCCCGACAAGCTCGCGAACGCCAAGGTGATTGACGGAATTGTCTCCGGCAATGAATGGTGTGGTGCTAATATGGCCTATCTGCGGTCGGACGGAAAGATTCTTGCGGCGATTCATTTGAGCTTCAATGAAAAGGTCAATGGCGTCAACCGCGCGGTCTACACGAGCGCCACGTTCGTTCTTGACCCCCAGACGCGGAAGGCGAGCGACTTGCGTCTTTTCGCGACGCGTAGTCTCTTCCCGCCCTGTGAAGCGAAAACGCCAGGGTTGGTCGATTGCGCGTTTCTCTCCGGCATTGTGTTCAATGCGGATGGTACGGCGGATGTCTACTCCGATGTCGCCAATACGCAAGAAGGCCGTATCCGCATTCTTCTGCGCAAAGACTGAGGACCATCCGTCCAGGAGACGAGGGGTGCTGAGGTGTCGTTACATCCAGCTTCTCAATGTTTCTCAACTTTGCTATAATAAAGTATAAACAGATTTTTCAACTAATCAAAGTTTCAACATTCTTATGACGATTCTTCCAGCTATCGATTTGAAAGGCGGCGTTTGTGTGCGGTTGCGCCAGGGGCGCGCCGACGATGTCACCACGTACAACAGCAATCCGGCCGCGCAGGCGCGTGACTGGCGCGAGCAGGGCGGACGCGAACTGCACGTCGTCGATCTTGACGGTGCGTTTGCCGGCACGCCCCGCCATGCGGAAGTCATTCGCGCGATCATCGTGGCCTTCGGCGGTCCCGTCGAAGTCGGTGGCGGCTTGCGCACGCCGGAGGCCGTCAAGGCTGTGATGGAGGCGGGCGCCACACGTGCGATCATCGGTTCGGCTGCGCTTGAGGATCCGATTTTCCTCGGCGATATGGTGGCGCAATACGGTGAACGCATTGCCGTGGGGATCGATGCGCGCAACGGATTCGTGCAGACGCGCGGGTGGGTCAAGACGACTGAAGTGAAGGCGACCGATTTTGCCAAGATCTGTGCGGAATGCGGCGTGCAGACGATCATCTACACGGATACGGCGACCGACGGGATGCTCGGCGGACCTAATCTCGAACAGATGGCCGCCATCTGCGATGCGGCGCCGACATGTCAGATTACGGCTTCCGGCGGCGTGTCGAGTCCGCAGGATGTCGCGAATCTGAAGGCCCTCAAGCGCGCCAATCTGCGCGCCGCGATCGTGGGTAAGGCTCTCTACGACGGTCGTACGACGCTTGCGGCGATGAACGCCGCCGCCGACCAGAACTGAAAGCGGGAAAACATCCATGCTGCCAACAGCCTCCCTTGAAGTTCTCCCCAATGGACTCAAGCTCGTGCTCGTGCCCGACGACCACGTGGAAAGCGTGTGCTTCGGACTCTTCGTCTCCAGCGGGTCTCGTTACGAAGCGCCTGAATTTGCCGGTATTTCCCATTTCATCGAGCACATGCTTTTTAAAGGGACGACGACGCGTTCGGCCCTTGAGATCTCGCAGGCCATTGAAGGACGCGGCGGCAATTTCAATGCCTATACGTCGGAGGAAAGCACGTGCTTCTATGCGCACATGCCGTACAACTTCCTGGGAACGGCCGTCGAGATTCTCTGCGACATGTACACGCACGCGGCGATTCCCGACGAGGAATTTGCGCGCGAGCGGAATGTCGTCCTTGAGGAAATCAAGATGTACGACGATGAACCGGACTCGGTCGCCAGTGAAAATCTCTCGCGGGCGATGTTCCCGAAGAACGCGCTGGGACTTCCGATCGCCGGTTCGGCGGCGACGCTCGAAAAGATGAAGGCGCAGACCTTGCGCGACTATATCCATCGGGCGTATGTGCCGCGTGCCACGTGTGCCGTTGTGGCGGGCCGTTTCGATCCTGTTGAGGCGCGGGCCGCGGTGAAGAAGGCACTGGGCGATCTCGCCGATGCCGAACCGCTGGTGTATGAGAAGGTGAAGGCGCGTCCGCGTCCGCTCAAGGAGATTCGTGCGACACGTGACATCCAGCAGGTTCAGCTGGCGCTTGGGTTCCGGACGTTTGGCGTGAAGGCGTCCACCAAGAAGAAAGCCGCGGCGAATGTCTTTGACTGCCTGATGGGCCGTACGATGAGTTCGCGTCTGTTCCAGAGTGTCCGCGAGAAACGCGGCCTCAGCTATGACATTCGTTCGCAGCTGCAGTTCTTCGACGATGTCGGGGGATGGGCTGTGACCGCTGGACTTGACACCGCGCGGGTCGACGAAGCCGTGGCCTGCATTGAGCGTGAATTCGCGCGCATCCGGGCGAAACGTCCGTCGGCGGCCGAATTGCGCCGTACGAAGGACTTCCTGCTCGGCAACTTCCGCCTCGGGCTTGAAAACCAGCGTGCGCGGATGTTCTTCTTCGGCAATTGCGCGCAGACCTACAACAAGATCATTCCGCCGAGCGAGATGATCGCCGCCATCGAATCGGTCAAGTCGGATGATGTTCTGACCGTCGCGAATGAAATCCTCCAAGACACCCTCAAGAGCTACTCCTGGGTGACGCCCAAGGCGAAGTGAGATGAACCGCATTCTCTTTGAACCGATGGAAATTTCAGATGGCGTCGTGACGTTCGGCGGGGTTCGGGCGGAGCATGTTCTGAATGTGCTGCACGGGTCGGTGGGCCAGGTCCTCAAAACGGGCGTGGTTGATGGTTTGATCGGGACTTCGACGATTGAGGCGATCGAACCGCTGCCGCCCGATCCAACGACGAAACTCGCTCAGGGGCGCATCACGGTCCGGTGTGTCCACGATCAGCCCGCGCTCGCGCCTTGGGTGGATCTGCTTCTCGCGCCGCCGCGGCCGCGGGCGATGAAACGTCTGTTGCCCCAGCTCGCGCAGATGGGGGTGGGACGCATTGTCCTCGTAGGGGCCGAGAAAGTCGAAAAGGCCTTCTGGGGCGCCCAGCTCTTGAAAGAGGAAATCTACCGTCCGCTTCTCCTCGACGGCCTCATGCAGGCCGGCACGACGGCGCTGCCGCAGATCCAAATTGAACGCAATTTCCGCCATTATCTTGAAAAAGGGCGGTTTGAGTCAGATTTTTCGCAGTCATCAGAGCGTTTTGTCGCCCATCCCACCAAAGAGGGACAGACCCCATTCCTGCGGGGACAGTCCCCAAGTGCGCGGGGTCTGTCCCCATCTGAAGGGGGTCTGTCCCCGTCTGCGGAGGGCCTGTCCCCAGCTGAAGGGGGACAGTCCACACGGGGGCGGGTGTTGGTGGCGGTTGGGCCTGAGGGGGGATGGACGGATGATGAAGTCGATCGCCTGGAGGCGCATGGTTTTGTACGTCTTTCCCTGGGGTCGCGCATCCTCCGCACCGATACGGCCGTTATCGCGCTTCTCGCCCGCCTCATGCCGTTAGACTGATCTTTGCTCTGATGTCGCGTGGGCAGACTGGTAGGGCGCAGACTCCGTCTGCGCCGCAATGCTGGGTCTATGGACAATCGTTGGCTCTTCTTTGCGGCGCGGCTGGAATCCGCGCCTGTGTTCGATGCTACATCAGTTGCTTGAATAGGAACCGCGTAAGGTTTCTGTTTTGGGATCGAACATTAGATCATAAGCATAAAACCCATCATAACCAACAATCCCATACCGCCGAAGAACCCGAAGAACACTTTGGCCGGTCCCTCCAATGGTTCGTCTTGTCGAAGCGGAAACACAAGTGCCAATGCAACGGCAGCAACATACGCAAGAAAGAGCACAAGGCAAACCACGTTGTTCGCGCCACCGAATATCGTCAGCAGCAGCGTCAGGAACAATGCAAATGTCAAATTGCGAAACAGCGTATAGACACGGTGCGGTTTCATCCTGACATATTTCCTTTCAAGTACTTATGATGAGATGGAAGATACGGGAATCTCCTGCCTGTTCACCAAACGCCCCAGCCACTCGTTCGTCTGAACGTTGAGGTTCTGCTCGTCAAGGCGATAGGTCAACGTGCCTGTGTAAGCATATACAAGGGCCACGACCGCGGCGGAAATCCACAGAACTATGCGAATGAGTTGAAACATAATTGGCGTTTATTCTACACTATCTTGAACATCGAATGCAAGCAGAATTTCAAGGCAAAGACCGATGGGGTGCATCTGAGTTTTTCACCGCACTCTTTTTTTCAATTCTATGGCCAACGG